>NZ_JACVTU010000007.1:0-166213 GCF_016624705.1 Acinetobacter sp. S40 | reverse complement strand
TCAAAAGAATTTTTTTGCTAATCGAAATGTGGACTACGCCAAAGCCACTGTTGTTGTCACAGAACGAAGTAGTGGAGCTAAACAGAAGATCAGCAATATCCGCTATGAAAATATCGGTGTTCCCAACCATATCCAGTTTAACTTTGACGATTTGAAATTGAACGTGATCTACGATGTCAAACTCAGCAATGTTCTGGTGAATGGTCAGCCTAAAGAATATTCCTACTGGTTTAAAGTCGATAACAAATAAAGGATAAGAATCAGATGAAAAAATTAATACTTCACCTTGTTGTAGCCATTGGTATTGTCGGGATCAGTTCAACGGTATGTGCTGAAACTAAGAAAGTGAACTTGTCGGTAGGACTGAACTATATACTGTCAGAAGTCACAACCAAAGGAGATAATAATCAAAGTAACCATAATATGGGGATGCTTTACTACTTAGGAAAGAAGGGGGTACCTGTAGATCATAAAAAAGCGGCTGAATGGTTTTCTAAGGCAGCAGCGAATGATTTTGCTCCTTCACAGTACGCATTAGCAGTCATGTATCTTAATGGGGATGGTGTACCACAGGATGCAGAAAAAGGTATAGCCTTATTGCAAAGTGCCGCACGGCAGGGACAACCTGAAGCGATCAAGTTATACAATACATTGCAGGCTAAAGCACAGCAGCTCAACGCTATTCAAACGCCATCAGTACAAACAGCCACAACAGCCATTAAATACTATGATACATCCACACTTGAACCTAAGAACTTTAAGCAAGTTGTACTCCCTAACCTAAGTACAGATACCGTTGCTCGAAGTTTTTATAAAGTGACATCATCCAGAGAAAGAGAAAAAGATGATTACTGGGGAGGTGGTAAATACTACTATGTTAATAAGCCTAGCAACTTGGACGATCTCACAGACGCTGTGATCAGTATCGCCCCTATTTTTACTTACCAGAATATGCAGGGGGAAGTCCGTTATTTAGTCCCTGTGGAAGTGACTTTAGCAATCAAAGGCAGGATAGAAACTTCACATGTTACACGAGGTACTTTGGAATTATATCTTTTTAAAAAATTGGACAATGGACAATTCCAAATGATTTCAAAAACAGCCCAAGGGGGGATTGAAAGTATTGAAGGATATGGTCGAACCTCATGGAACGCCCAAGAATTTAAAAAGAACTTACAAGCTTTTGGAAACAATACACTAGGAAGCTATACCATTGATGGTTATTACGGCAATGGTTATGGGGAAAGCGTATGGTCACTTCTTCTGTTAAATGAAAAAGGCTATATTGTTGAACAAATTTTTGAAGAAGGAAAAGTTTCAGAACAACCAGAGTATGGCTATTCTTCAGCAATCAAAGTTAACAAAAATGGACAACCATTTTATCCATTCCAGATTCATTATCAGGGAACGGATATGAAGGACAATAATCGGATGGTTAAAGTAAATAAAATTGTACTTTATCAGTATGATAGTAAGAGTAGGTTTTATTCGAAGCTGAAATAATACTCTTAAATTAAAGAAACTATATTGATGTCTATCCTCCTGTTTCTGGGTATTAGTAATTGGAGGATAATATGAGAATGAGGAAATATCAGTGACTATTAAACCAATTAAAAATGATGTTGATCTTACTAACGCTTTTATTCGTTTAGAAAGCATCTTTCAAGCAGATAAAGGTACGCCTGAAGCTGAGGAAATGGAAATTTTAGTCACACTCATTGAAGTTTATGAAGACAAATACTACCCAATCAAATGTAGATTCTGACGTGGTACTGACAAAAGAATTACTGAATGCTGCTGATCAGGTTGGTCTAACCGTAACAGGTACCACCAGCTTTGATGGAACCAAAGACCTGAATGTCACCGCAGGAATAGAACATAACAGCCAAAGTAGTCATAGCAAAACCAATAGCCAAAGTATGAGTTACACCTATGGCGGTGATGGAAGTGCATAGATAGGCAAACAAACTAGTGTAATGGTCAAGTAGAATCAGACACCATGATAGAGAGATTGGTGTTTTTTTGTTCAAAGTTGTGGGGCGATAAATACCCCAGTGTTGAATGCAAACGAACCTGATTATAAAACACTGTGATGTAATGGCTCACATCTTTAATGGCCTCTTCATGATTTGCATAATGATTTTGCCAAACACGTTCCATTTTCAGATTTAAGAAGAACCGCTCCATCACGGCATTATCGTAGCAAAGTCCCTTGTGGCGCATGCTACAGATAATCCCATGTAGGCTCAGCAAGTCTTGATACTGCTGTGAACAATATTGTGAACCTCTGTCCGTGTGCATCATCAACCCTTTGGGTGGCTGTCGAGTATGAATCGCGATCTGTAACGCTGTACAGACCAGATCTGCTGTCATACGACTGGATAGGCTATAGCCCACGATTTTTCGTGAATATAAGTCCATCACAGCAGCCAAATATAACCAACCGCTTGCTGTCCAAATATAGGTAATGTCTGCAACCCATACTTTGTTGGCTGCATCAATATTAAACTGTTGATCAAGCACATTATCAGCAACTTTCATTTTATGCTTTGAATCTGTAGTCCGTGTAAATGCTCGCGTCCATGTCGTTTTTAAACCTTGTTGCCGCATGATTTTACGCACCTTATATCGACCAATCATTATATTTTCAGCGTGCAAAGCACGCTGAATCCTACGACTGCCATAGTTTTGACCCCTCATTTTAAAGATGGCACAAATTCGATCAGTGGTGAACTGTGTCCGTTGACAGTTGAATAGCCACTAATTTTGTAGACACCTTTTAGTTAGATAAAATGGCTAATAAACGAGGTGCTTATGAGCAGTAGCAAACGATACCCTGAAGAATTCAAAATTGAAGCAGTAAAACAAGTGACTGAGAAAGGTCATAGTGTGGCTGAAGTTGCCTCACGTTTAGGTACAACCACGCATATCGTAAACCTAGAGTTCATGCAGGTACTCCATCTGTCATTACTGCAAATACGTTAGATCGACAGTTTAATCCAGCTCATCCCAATCGTTTATGGGTTACTGATATTACTTATATTCGTACTCATGAGGGATGGTTATATCTTGCGGTAGTGATTGATTTATTATCACGCCTTGTAGTTGGCTGGTCTATGAAATCAAGAATGACTACAGATCTAGTTTTAGATGCATTATTGATGGCTTTGTGGCGAAGAAAACCAAAGAACAAAGTCCTGATTCATTCTGATCAAGGTAGCCAATACACCAGCTATGAATGGCAGACATTTCTCGAGCATCATAATCTTGAAACCAGTATGAGCAGACGAGGAAATTGTCATGATAATGCTGTTGCCGAGAGCTTCTTTCAACTACTAAAGCGAGAGAAGATCAAGAAGAAAATTTATTCATCTAGAGCTGAAGCACGATCCGATATCTTTGAATATATTGAGATGTTCTATAATTCAAAACGAAGACATGGTTCTAATGGTCAACGTTCTCCATTAGATTATGAAAAGACTCATCAAAAGATGGCTATATGTGTCTAGAATTTTGATGGCTATTCAACCAAGGAAAGTTGTTCTAGCATTCTCTGGAAAGTTTTTAATTTTAACCATTTATTATACCTATATGTAAAAAATATTAAGTTACTGTTTCAAAAAAGTGAATTTTAGCCTGAAAAGATCATCATTTTTTAACTGAAATGAATACACTATTTTTGTGTAATTTATTATTGGCCCCGTGTTGATCATGAGCAGGGAATTGGATTGTGCAATCAATTAAAGTTTGTTCTGTAACATCATTCACACAGATTTTTAGATTCAGTGCTAGTTGGAATTGATTTTAATAGATAAATTAATTCAAGTAGTTATGGGTAAAGACCATAGGTATCTCTAAAGATACTTATGATCTTACAAGCTTTGAATTTTTTTGAAGTTCTTTGGCTAAAATCTATTCTTCATTAGGTGTGTTCGGAGTATTCAGAGTTAGTTGATAAAATGCTAAATCTAACCAACGACCAAATTTGTATCCCACTTCAGGAAGAGTCCCAACATGTTGAAATCCATGTTTTTCATGTAGTGCTATACTTCCTTTATTGGTTGCATCTATTCCACCTATCATTACATGATAATTATTACTTTGAGCAGATTTTATTAAAGACTCAAGTAATATATGTCCTAAGCCATGACCTCTATAATCTTTATGAATATATATTGAGTGTTCTACAGAATATTTGTAGGCTGGCCAGTTTCTAAATGCACCATAACTGCCAAAAGCAATTAACTCACCGTTTGATTTTTCCAAACCGATTATTGGATAGTTATTTGATTGTTTTTGTTCAAACCAATTAATCATGCTTGATAATGAGCGTTTTTTATAATCATATAGTGCTGTAGAATTTTCAATAGCATCATTTAATATTTCAAGAATGCTTTTTGCATGTTTTTCATAATTGCAATTAATAATATTATATTCCATTTTGATCTCCTTCTTTAAGGGGCTGGTTTGAAAGTGCGATTAAATATCTAGCTTGTTTGTTAGATTGGTTGGAAAAAGTTAATAGATCGTTTAACTGAACTTCAATACAATCTCCTTCCTTTAATAAAATCTTTGTCGTGTTATCTGAAATCTCCATTTCTCCAGATAAAACCCAAATTTGTTGCGTAATAAGAATATCGTTAAATAGATTTTCGAAACTGACACTCTGTTTTGGGGGAAATATTATTTCGGTCAATTTTATATTTGAGTTTGATCCTTGAGGTGTTAATTGCCTACGTGTGTAACCAGACTCAGGATCTTTCCAAAGTTTTTGTTTTTCAAATTTAGAGATCATCATACTAGAATTAGTTTCTTGAATAAAATTCTCTGAAAGCAAATCAGGTAGTGGAACTCCCAATGCATCAGCAAGTTTATTTAACACCACTGCCGTAGGGTTAGCTTCTCCTCTTTCAATCAATGAAATCATTGCCCTGCTGATTCCACTTCTATCAGCTAAAGTATCTAATGTATATTTGTGTTCTTTACGTAAAGACTTAACTCTAGCTGCTATCAAAGAATCAATATTCATGAATCAAAACCATATTTCCAATATATTAGAAATATATTGTATAAATTCAACTTTTGTCTAGTTTTTTCTACTATTGCGGAAAATTTTAACAACTTATTATTGACGGAGATTATTTATTATATTAAAACTAATCTACCAACTAGTAGGTTGTATTTGTGATATATGGAGTTAAAAATTATGGAATTGGAATGGGTTAATAAACTGAATACTTTAATTAAAGGGGTTGGAAAGCTTGCAAAATATAACCCGAAAGTGACAGAGGCGTTTCAAAAACTTGATTTAGCGACACGAACGAATAAAGTTTTAGATGATAAAACTCATGAACTTATTGCATTAGCCGTTGCTGTAACAACACGTTGTGATGGATGTATTTCAGCTCATGTGTCAGCAGCAAAAAAAGTTGGTGCAACGAAAGAGGAAATTGCAGATGCTCTAGGAACAGCGATTGCTTTAAATGCTGGAGCTGCTTTTGTGTATTCCACAAGGGTACTAGATGCGTATGATGAGTTTTAGATTTTTATAAGGGGGGTAAATCTTATAACTCCTTATTTATTTTAAAGTATTGTTGAGCAAAATTTATGAACCAATAAGAAATTCTATCTGTCTTAAAGATTTTTGAAAGATATCTTGTTGTGGCAAAACACGTCCAACAATACTAGTTCCCTCAAACAGTTTTATAATTGTTAAAGCTAGATCATTTATATTCGCATCAGCCTTTATTTCACCATTGTCTTGAGCTGTTTGAAGAATGGTTTTTAACCAATTTATTTGTAGTTGAAAATATTCTTGTGTTCGTATCTGTATTGTGTCGGGAAGAAGAGGAAACTCAGAAGATAGGGAACAACATAATGGAATTTGAGAAAGTTCGGAATGTTGAGAGAACAAATGCATGTATTGCTCTAAACGAGACATCAAAGAAGTAAAATTTAAGCTTATTGCTTGTAATTTTTGATGAGTTTCTTCATATGCTGCACAAATCACTTCTTCGCCAAGGTTTTCTTTAGTTGGAAAGTGATGGTGAATACTTGCTTTGGAAATGCCTATTTTTTTGGCTAGATCAGCATAACTGAATGATGAGTATCCATTTGAGCACATCAAGGAATAAGCTTCATTTAGTAATTTCAGCCGTGTTTGATTTGCCATATCAATAATCCTTAATAATTTGATGTGGTGCCTAATTTTAACATTGATTTTTCATTTATGTTTATAGGTTTTTCTTCATCTTAAAGAGTGGTTCTTAAAAAATAACGTAAATATATTGTTTTTAAACAATGTCTTAGTTTGAAATGGAATTTATAAGAATGCTTAAATATTTAAAAGCTAACCCTATTCTGGTTGTCAGTATAGCCCAACTATTTGGTACCTCATTATGGTTCAGCGCTAACAGTGCTGCATTTGATTTAATCCGTGAATGGAAAATTAGTATTTCAGGTATTGGATTTTTAACTAATGCAGTACAAATGGGTTTTATCCTTGGAACATTTTTAATTGCTTTTATAGGCATTGCAGATAGATATAAAGCAAGTTTAATTTTTGCATGCTCTGCTGTTTTCGGAGCCATATTCAACTTATGTTTTGCTTGGCTATCCCAAAACATTTATGAGGCGCTTTTTTTTAGATTTCTTGTTGGTATAAGTTTGGCTGGGATTTATCCGATAGGGATGAAGTTAATAATTGAGTGGGCCCCACAAAAAGCTAGTCTAGCACTATCTCAGTTGGTTGCCATGCTTACACTAGGAACAGCTTTACCATATGCATTAAATGGTATCTCGACTGAGTTACCATGGAGAAATATTATTTCTATATCTTCAATACTGGCTTTTATCGCAAGTATTCTAGTTTATTTCTTAGGTGACGGAAAACAAGAAAAACGAGATCACAAACAACCAAGTAATAGATCACAATCTCATATTTCGGCATTCCAAATCCCTAATTTTAAGGCTGCTGCTGTTGGATATTTTGGACATATGTGGGAGCTGTATACCTTTTGGACTTTAGTACCATTGCTTATTGTTCAAACTAAAATAAATGATAGTTTTACATATTTTAATGTTTCTTTTCTGACATTTACTGTTATTTCCGTAGGAGCACTTGGCTGTATTTTTGGAGGAGTATTAAGTAGATATATTCAAAGCAAGACGATCGCTTTAGCTTCTTTGGCATTATCAGGTTTATGTTGCTTCCTTTTCGTACTTAGTTGGAAAATTATACCCGCTTGGGGCTTGATTATCATACTAATCATCTGGGGGGTTACAGTTATTGCTGATTCACCTCAATTTTCTGCACTGTCTGCACAAGCATGCCCACCAGAAAAACTAGGAAGTGCATTGGCTATACAAAACTCGATAGGCTATTTTTTGACGGTTATTTCTATTGGAATTACAACTTTAGCCTTCGATAAGTTTGGAGTTGATTCGATTTGGATTATCTTAATAGGACCATTTTTGGGCTTTTGGGGTTATATAAATTATTGTAAGGTTGATCATTAATAAATTTATTAGATATTAACTGATGTTGTATATATAACGTAGAAACTATAGTAATTCAATGTATTAGAAGAGGTCTATTTGACCTATATACTGATTAGCTAATCTGTTACTACTAAGTAAACAACAGAAAAACAACTATCACGGATGCTTGATGGTGATGTTAGTTATGATTAAGTGACATGTGCTGGATAAAAGAGTATTGGACATAGTAGGGTTTTGTCGTCCAATGTTTAAAAGTTGGTTTATCAGTCCTGCTATTATCTTGATTATGTCTAATGACATTAGAAAAAGGAGCAGTACTTTTGGATATGTTGCACATACGCCTGATAAGATTAAAGAAAGTATTGAAAAATTGGCAGTGCAGATTCAGATATAAACAAATAGCTTAAGGTACGAGTGAATTTAAAAAAGAACTCGCTTCCTCTTTAAGTCTTTCCTCACTTAAACCTGCTGATCTTAATACATGCCATCGATGGTTATTTTTATGTTCAAGTTGTAGTTTAATCAGTGTTCTACTAATACGCCGAATTTGATAGAAACCAATACTTTCATTATATTTTCTTAGAAATAGCTCTGTTAATGGTAATAGAGAAAGGTTTTTTTCAATACTTGAGCTATGCAAGATTTGTTTCATCCACCATTTTGCTGAACGTCTTGGACTATCCAAGTCCCAGAGTAAATCATTGTTAAGTTTAATCAACTGTTTTACGAAACCTAGATCACGGCTATGCCAATCTACTTTAGTACCTTGAGGGATATATTTCTGATGAAACGCCTGATTAGTCTCTAATAACCATTGTTTATCATTACGATATAGCCATGCATATAAAGCAGAATTTAAAAGTCGGGCAGGCTTTATGCCATTTTTGTTGATCAAGTTCAGCCATTTTTTTCGTTGTTTTATAGTGAGATCAGTAATATGGCTGTTAGGAAAATCTACATGATTATTTTGATTTATTTTACGGAAAGAGCGGACTTGGTTGAGAATTTCGGCAAAAGACCATTCTCTATTGGTTAAAGCTTCAATCGTAACGATATGCTCAAGATAACTAAAACTTTTACGATGTTTTCTGAAAATGTGGTGTAGCCAAGAGGTCTCGGAAGTTAAATCGGCTAAACAATACTGAGCTAAAAATTTCTTTGACCAACGAATCGTTATTCTTTCTAGAATACGCTCATGCAAAATTTGGTTTTGTCCCCGAATACAGTCATTCTGCCAAGCCAGTTCATAATAAAACATGGTCCATTGTTCATAGCTGGGTGATTCAGAGGGAGGCAAGGTTAATAACTCTAACAATTTAGACGTAATAAAAATATCGTCAGGATTAGCAATGGTTTGTTCTGTGTTAGGACATGATTGATGAGATGGAACCAAAAAATCATGTCGATGTAATGATCTTAAATCTAGCTCTGAGTCAATGAGTTGACCATGCTGGGGACAGCAAGCTCCCTGTATTTGCCATAAGCGAAACCAATAATATTCGCCATATTTCTCTAATTGTTGTGTTAAACATTGTGGACAATAACGTAACTTATGAATAGGTGGGATACGTGAGGCATTAATGCCTAAAGCCAGATGAATCGAACCTTGAGAAATATCAGCCATCCACTTTAAGCATTGTTGTCGTCTTTTTTCAGGGACAAAAGGTGCATAGATCGGAAACAACGTTTGCTGATAAGCGATATCCTGAACGGTAAACTGATGGTTTGGAAATTGGTAAATAATCGCGTTTAAGTGACAAGGCAAATCTACAGTTGCAATTACCTTACGGTTTTTAAAGACTTCATCCAGTAATTGTTTTGGACTATCCAAAGCCAAACGAGTCCCGGCCCGAGCCACAGTACTGTAAATCAGCTCGTGTTGGTAAGGCATGGGAAAGTTTAGCATAGCTAAGCAAATCCTTCTGAACTTCAACATCACTTCCACAAATCCCATTTCATCAAAAAAGCGCAAAACAGCCCCCGTCGTCAGCAAGTACAGTGAAGTACTTACTGATGACTAAATGGACTGTTCTGCGCTGAGTTTATGCATTTAAAAAATGTTTGCTTCTTACACATATCAAAGGGGCAATCGTCAAAAATTACCGCAGAGGAAAACAACATGATTAAAGGTTTAGCAATCACACCACCTGTATTAGGTCGTATCAGTATCGGTAAGATCGTCGAGAAAAATGGAAAACGTATTCCTGAAAAGGATGATCAATTTACTATTACGAGTCAAATCCAGAATAAAGACGGTTGGGTGAAACACCACTCGATGAACAACTCCGAGCCAAGGCACAAAACCAGAAACTCAGAACCATACCTGTACGGATGATCTTTAATGATCCTGAACTCAACTTGCGAGCTGAGTACACCTTATTTGACCGACAAACGGGCAGGCCAATCTGCACAGGAAATGGAGATACATGTCAGCGACTTGGACAGAATGGAGTTGAGCAGTATCCATGTCCATCACCTGATTTATGTCCTTTAGCTCAGAGTGGGCAGTGCAAGCCTTATGGCAGACTGTATGTCAACTTAGATGAGTCAGATGAGTTGGGTACTTTCATCTTTAGAACTACAGGCTTTAATAGTATCCGGACTTTGGCAGCACGGCTTCGTTATTACCATGCTGCATCGGGCGATTTACTGTCATGTCTGCCATTGCAACTGACCTTACGAGGAAAAAGCACTACGCAAAGTTACCGTATACCCATTTACTACGTGGACCTGACACTACGGGATGGCATTAATTTGCAAGAAGCAATTGTCTCAGCGAAACAAATTGATGAGCAAAGCAAGACAGCAGGTTTTTATCAGGAGGCTTTGGATCATGTTGCTCGGCAGGGTTATGGTAATTGCAGTTTTGAGGTTGGAGGTGAGGAAGGATTGGATATTGTTGAGGAGTTTTATACGGATGAAGCGAATTCAGAGAAGGGGCGGCAACCTAATGATTTAACTCATGTTCAGGACATTCAGAAAGGATTACAGCAGTCGGTTCAATCACTGAATTGATCGGATGAAAGCAGAAAGTTTTTTCTTACGGCGAACTCTATTATTTGAGCGAAATTGCGCTCGCATTGCTGATAGGGAGAAAAACATCATGAATGCGTTCACAGGTCAAGCTTTTCAGATGAATCAAATGATTAATATACATCAAGTTGTATTATTTGTTGGTGTTCGCCGTTCAACAATATATGAAATGATGGATGAAAAGTCAGCTTTGAGATGAACTCTGAAGAGGGCTTAGATTTAGTTAAAGAATTTTATACGGATGAGGTTACTAAAACTGAGAAGATACAATCTGATTCGAAAACTAAACTTAAATTCAATCTAAGCTGAGGCCGTGCAAAAGAGATTTAGCAGGGGTGCAATTTAGTGTCAGGGCGGTAAATTAAAAAGAGAGTTGTTTTCTCTTTTTTTTACTTTCTAGTAGAAACCCATAAAAATTAAGAACAGTACGATTCCACTTAGGAATCCTAGAGGAAATTTCTCATAAGAAAAGAGCATAAGCATTACAGCTATGCTTATTCCTAAAATTAAGTAGTGGTTTACCTTAGTATAAATTAAAAAAGCTACCAATATGCTAGCTAAACCAGTATGTCGAATGAGCATTTTCACTGTGGGTCTAATGTTAACTGCATTTCAAACCACTGTTCACTGCCGTGAGAAGATTCAGAAACTTGAGTAAATTTGAAGCCAAACTTTTCGTATAACTTGATATATTCTTCTTTACACATTAAGTATATAGAGCGTTTATTCAATGATTTAGCTCGTTCGATGAAAGTATTCATAAGCTTGGCTGCATAGCCTTGACCCTGAAATTTAGGATCAATAACAACAGACATAATCACTAAATGAGATCCTGATGATGTATGTCCAACGAGTTCTTTGAAATTATCATCAGACATTACAACATGATCGGTAGAGCCACTATTCACAAAACCAATGATTTGATTTTGGTTTTCTAAAACTATAAAACCTTCAGGATATTGTTCAGCCCGAATTCTGATTTTCTCTTTAGTCGCTGCTTCATCAGCAGGGTATGCTAGTGATTCAATTTCATAACAACGCTCAACATCTGCAAGTTGAACTTGTCTTATTTGATCATTCATTGGATTTACCTAAAGATAATTGACGAGTTATTTTAAATCAAAAATAAAATGTATATACTGCATTTTTTACAGATAAAGAATTAATTTGATGCATTTTATTCCGCATGGTTTTGATCTAAATTTACTCTTAGTATTTGATGCTTTATATCGGCATAGAAGTGTATCAAAGGCCGCGGAAGCAATTTATCTTAGCCCGTCCGCGTTTAGCCATGCATTGAATCGATTGAGAAGTGTATTTGACGACCCATTGTTTGTACGTATGGGGGGGGAAATGGTAGCAACAAAAAGAGCAGAAAATATTGCACCAGTTGTTTCAGAAAGCTTAAAGAGTTTATCACTTCACCTTTTTAAGCAACATGAATTTGACCCCTCAATGAGTGATGATGAATTGATAATCGCGACCACTGATTACACTTCTTTTTGTGTACTGCCTTCACTTATGAAAAAACTAAAGAGTAGTGCCCCCAATATCAAATTAAAGGTGATTTTTCAAAGCATGGAAACATCTATTCAAAATCTGATTCTTGGTAAAATTGATCTGATTGTGGGCTATTCAGAACAAGAAGAGATGAAATCATCATCAATTGATGTATCACCATGTTTTACAGACAAGTATATTGTTGTTGTATCAAAGGGGCTATATCGTGAAATGACGTTAACGAATTATGTTGAGGCAGATCATATAAAAATAAGTGCTTGGAACGAACATGATGGAGTCATTGATGACTCACTGAAAGCACAGGGTGTTTATCGCAAAATCACTTTGGAATTGCCTAATATGTTAATTGCACCATATATGATGCAATCTACCAACTTGATTATCACTCTTCCAAGCAGAGCTGTTGAAATTTTTAAAGACATACATGAACTCGATACTTTTGATCTTCCTATAACGGTGCCTGAATACAGTGTCAACGTCTATTCATTAGAACAGAGTAAGTTAAAGGCTCCTCAAACATGGTTAAAGGGCCAAATTCTTTCAATCTTTTAGGAAGATGAACTATTGATTATGCCTAATCAGTTTATCTCTACATTCTTATATTTTTTTTGCTGAAGCCAAATGAGAGAAAGACCTGTTAATACTAGCCACGGTATTAATATAAGGTTTAAAGTCTTCCAATCAACCAAATCCAGCAATGCACCAGCACCGAATGAACAGATTAACCCCACCATAAAAACGGTCATATCATTAATGGCTTGTGCCTTGGCTTTTTCTTCATGAGTATAAGTGCCAGTCAATAACGAAGTGCTACCAATAAACAGGAAATTCCAACCCACGCCTAATAAGATTAGGGAAATTGCAAACGAATGAAATTGCAGGCCTGATAAGGCAAAAGCGATATAACAGATAAATAGTACAAGCCCTGCAAACATGATTTTTAACACGCCAAAACGGGCAATTAAATTACCTGTAAAGAATGAGGGCAGGAACATACCCAATACATGCAATTGAATCACAGTGGTGATTGCACCTAATTCATGATGGGCATGACGCATAGCGATTGGGGTTGCGGTCATACCTAAAATCATGATGCCATAGCCCGTTGCTGCTCCTAGTAATGCAACAAAATAAGTGGGTTGAAATACAATTTGATACCATTGTCGTCCAGCACTAAAACAGGTTTTGGCTTCTACCTGATCAGGAATATGGAGTCTAGATAGAATTCCGATTGCAATCAGGGAAACGATGGTAATAATCAGGAAAGAACCCACATATTCCAGATGATTGAACAATGGTCCACCAAATCGAGCCAAAGCAGGTCCGATCAATGCGGCAACTACACCACCAGCCATGACAAAGGAAATGGCACGAGAACGAAAGGCATCATCTGCCACTTCGCTAGCAGCAAAACGATAAAACTGGGCAAAGGATTGATAAGCACCGACACAGAATGTTCCTAATGCCAGTAAGTAAAGCGAGCTATATACAATCCCAATCGCTGCAATAATACCGCCCAGAATCCCCAATAAAGCGCCATATAAGAAGCCATTACGTCTCCCCACCTTTGCCATCCACATGGATGCAGGGAACATCATCATGGCAGTACCTAGGAACATGGAGGCAATTGGTAATGTGGCAAGGGTTGGTGTATTTGCAATATTTGCACCAGCTAAACCACCAATGGTCATGACCATCACTGAAACGGTTTGGAATAAAGATTGTGAACTCGCCAGAATGAAAACCTGACGGCGCATGGCATTTTGCAGCATAAGAGCGAAAACCTAAATTTTGTGAATTAAGTGACTAATGAGAATTTGGGGATACAGTCAATACAACCCGAAACTGTGCTTGACCTGACTTCATTCGTAGATAAGCCTGCTGTGCCTGTTCCAGTGGGAACGTTTCAATCATGGCTCGTACATCGGTCAATACGCTAAAGTCCAGTGTCTTTTCAATCTCGTAAGGTGTACCCGTAATTGAACCCTGAACACTTCGTTCACCACTCACCAATAAGGGGGATGGAATGACTAAAGGTTCTTTGCCCACACCAACCACCATTAACTTGCCACGAGGAGCAAGCCCTGCAAATAATGTTGATGGGACTTCACCATTGGTAATCGTGGTTAAAATGACTTGAGCTTTACCGAGCTGTTGCAGCCTCTCAATGGCATTTTCCTGCTCTGTATCAATATAAATATGTGTGCCTAACGTTTTGACCTGTTCTGTAATGTCCTGTCCACGACCTATGGCGACTACTTTAAAACCCATGCGTTTGGCATATTGAATTGCCAGATGACCTAAACCACCGATTCCCAGAATTGCAACCAAGTCGCCAGCTTGTGCCCCTGATTTTTTTAGGGCATTAAAAGTGGCAATCCCAGCACACAATAAGGGTGCAGCTTCAACTGAACTTAGTTCAACAGGAATAGCCACTAAACCTGTTTCTTTGGCAAGCATCATTTCTGCATAACCACCATCATGGTTACTTCCCATAACTGGCTGGTTATTGCAGAGATTAAATAAGCCCTGACGACATTCATCACAGTGATTACAATGCCCACCTAGGCGACTGACTCCAACTCGCTGACCAATTTCCCA
This sequence comes from Acinetobacter sp. S40, assembly GCF_016624705.1. Lineage (NCBI taxonomy): Bacteria > Pseudomonadati > Pseudomonadota > Gammaproteobacteria > Moraxellales > Moraxellaceae > Acinetobacter > Acinetobacter sp. S40. The sequence goes on along the minus strand of NZ_JACVTU010000007.1, from coordinate 151,558 downwards.
ATAGGATAAGGAATCTGCAATAGCAATAATCCGCCCAACCACTTCATGACCTGGCACACGGGGATATTGAAAATCAGGATTGCTACTTTCGACTGTGGTGGCATCTGCACCACAGATGCCACAGGCTTCCACCGCAATCAGAACCTCACCTACCTGTGGTGTGGGAATATTTCGTTCAACCATTTCCAGTTTACCAAACTGGCTTACCTGTACGGCTTTATAAGTCTTTTGCATAAATGTGCCTATCTGATTTATAAGAGTTGTTGAATACGCTGAACACCCTCTTGGGCAGCATCAATTGCCCCTGCTAAATAGCCTGAATAGTGCTGTGACCATTCGCTGGCAATCCCGATAATACGGTTATGCCAAATTCGGTCATTCGGGGTGATTGCTGGTGCTACTCCATGAGAGGTAGCAGGGTTTTTCCGGTCTTCTTCGGTGGCGGTAAAATTGTCTGCTGACCAGTCTTTGATATATTCATATTCGGGTGTTGCAGCTTCTGAACCAAACAGGCGAACCAGTTGTGCCCGACAATGTGCCATCAAGTTTGCTTCACTGACTTTTTGACGAACGCTTGCATGAATACCCAGAAAACCGAATAAGGCAGCATGACCATTGGATGTAGATGCATCATGGATTTCACCCATAGGGCCAACGTGGCTACTGGCTTGACCAGACAAGCCCTGTTTTCTCCAAAAGGCTTCTGGATAAACTGCCACATACTTGGCATGCGGAGCCATCCATGTCGCAGTGTGTTTCCACTGGTTCAATAGTGCAGTGGGCAAGGCTGGAGAGAATAAAATGTGTTGGGCAGTTAGGCGAGGTGCTAGTGCAATAAGGACATAATCTGCTTCAATAACTGTTTCATCACCTGCATAATTCTGTATGGTTAAATGAAGAGGTGCTTGTTCTTGTTGAGTAATATGAGTGACCTGTTGTTGAGTCAGAATTTTTTGTGCAGGAATTTGTTGGGCTAAGCCATGAATCAGGCTGCTCATCCCACCATCAAGGCGAATCGAGGGTGTCGATGCCCAAGGACTTGATAACTGTACAGGGGGTATTCCTCTTTGCTTTTCAAAGATCAACTTTCCTTTTTCAAACTGTTCGGAAAACGGCAATCCCAGTTGATGTACCAGTTGCATCAGATCAGGATTGAGTTCAGGCCAGATCCATGTTGCGCCCAAATCAAATCCTTGCTCTGAATAGACACGGCCACCTAAACGATCTCTTGCTTCAAGCACAACATAGTCTGTGATTTTGGCTTGTTCCAGTAAATAGGCAGCATATAAACCACTTAAACCTGCACCAATAATGGCAATCTTGGCCTGTTTCATGACTGTTGTTCCATAAATTTTTGGGCAGAGGAAAGATGGCCTGTTTTTACATACAGCGTTGCACCTGCTGCACTCGCATAAAAGTTATGACTACTTTGAATCGGTAAACGAATCCATGCACCTGCGGGATAACTTTCTTCATCCGCAATCAATTCACCCTGTACAATCAAAAGCTCCATCCCATTTAAACTGTGTTCATCAAAGCTTTGATGGGGGTTAAGTTTTTCGAGATAGGTATGTTCATCAGGCGAGAGGTATAAGGGGCAGATAAGACGTTGATCAAGTGTTTGCCAGTTTTCAGGATCATGAGTATTAATACGCACAGTCTCAGTATTAGTCTTGGACATTTGCATGAGTTTGACAAAAATCAGTGTGCCATCTTCACTGGATGGGATATGTTCTGAACCATCTGGATTGCGTAAATACCAGCCTGCTGGATAATGCTGATCACCATTTTCAGTGAAAATTCCCGAAAGCACTAAAATTTCTTCACCCAATGGATGCTGATGCTCTGGAAAAATGGTGTGTGGTGCATAACGAACCAGACTTGTGGCACGGGCAGTTTCGTCTCCAACCCGATCCAGCATAATTCGTTCAACTTCACCACGAGGGGACTTGACCCATTGATAATCGTTAGGTTTGACCACAGCCATTTGGGAAAAATCAGCGTTAATCAACATGCTTTGTCTCATCCATTCAAAAAGGCAAATATCCTATTGACCTGATGCAGATCAATAAGAGGAAGAATTTAAAAATATTATTGCTGGCTTACGCTATCTACTGCTTCTAAAACACAGGCTGAATAAGTCAGGGCAGCACCAGCATTTAATGCAATTGCCACAGATAGAGCTTCTGCAATTTCCTCACGGCTAACGCCTAGTTCAATCGCTTTTTTAGAATGAACGGCAATACATCCATCACAGCGTGTTGTCACAGCAACTGCCAGAGCAATCAATTCATGGGTTTTGGCATCCAGTTTGCCAATTTTGCTCGTACCAGCTTCCATTGAGGAGAGGCCACGCATGGTGTCTGGTGCTAATTTTGCATAATCAGCCACATGTTTAAGCAGAGAATCACGGTCGTTATTCCAGTCTTGCATATTAAAATCTCTTTTTTGCTTAATGAAGTTAAACAATTGTGCTACCCCTTAATAAGTTCATGCTGGTAGCACTTGTTTTAGCCGTGTTGGAGAGACACCTTAATGTCCTGCCATGACTCCACCATCAACAGGTAGAATTGTTCCTGTAATCCATGCTGCATTGGTTGAGGCAAGGAATAAAATCGCTTCTGCAACATCGGCAGGCTGACCGTTACGACCTAATGGATGGAACGAGTTAAAAGATGGAAGTGCTTCTTTCACTTGATCATCTGTCATAAAGGTGTTGTACACAGGTGTTTCAACTACAGCAGGAGCAACGGTATTAATACGGATATTCGCCTCTGCAAGTTCAATTGCTAAGTTATGAGTTAATGCATGTACACCAGCATTCGCAGCAGAATAGGCAGAAGATGGAGTTGCTTTAACTGCCTGTAATGCCCATAAAGAACCTGTTTGAACAATTGCACCGCCACCACGTAATTGCATGGCTTTTGCGGCAGCCTGAGCCATGAAAAACTTGCCTTTTAATATGATGTCCAGAAACCCGTCATATTCAGATTCGGTGACTTCCAAAAATGGTTTAGGCGCAAAAATGCCAGCATTATTAATCAGGATATCAACCCCACCAAATTCTGCTGTGGTGAAATCAACAAGTTGCTGTGAAGTTGCTGGGGATGCAATGTCCGCAGCAAAATAACGGATATGCTCACCTGTGGCATCAATATCCTGAGCAGCCTGTTTTAACTTATCTTCATTACGTCCAGTAATGACAACATTTGCACCCTCTTTCACCAAGCGAGTCGCAACCTCTTTACCAATACCTGAACCACCACCTGTTACAATCGCTACTTTCAAAGAAAATCTATTCATGACTATACCATCCTCTATCAATTATGAGTTTTGCCCTGACACATCTATTCTGTATGTCATTTGCATGGATTGATTTTATGATTCATATCCTATATAAACAAATGAGATAATCTTGTGATGATTGATAGAAAATCTTTAGAATGAAAACTCCTGTATATCTCAACGCATTAAGAGCCTTTGAGGCTAGTGCCAGACATCAAAGTTTTTCGGCTGCTGCTGATGAACTCAATGTTACCCCTGCGGCCGTAGGACAACTGGTTAAAAGTCTGGAGGACTATCTGGGCATGACCTTGTTTCAGCGGAGTACAGGAGGTAAAGCTAGACTGGTGGCAACTGAAGCTGCATTGTTGGCATTACCTGATATTCGTGCAGGATTCGACAGGCTGATACTTGGATTGGAAAAATTACAGGCTCAAACCTCAACAGGAGTTTTAACTGTTGCCATCAGTCCTGCCTTTGCAGCGAAATGGCTGTTACCAAGAATTGATAGCTTTCAGCAAGCTTATCCTGAGATTGATATTCGACTGGACACCAATTTGAAGCCTGTTGATTTTGGTCGTCATGGTATTGATATTGCGGTGCGATATGGACAAGGGGAGTGGCTGGGATTGGTTGCAGAGAAGTTAATGGATGAGGAGGTTTTTCCTGTTTGTTCGCCTGCGTTTTATAAGAAATATGAGCAACAGTTACAAGACTCAAAGAGTTTATTAAATCTACCATTAATCCATGATTTAACAATGGATTCTCATTCAGGCTTTACCACTTGGGATACATGGTTACAGTACAACCAGATTAGTGATGAACCGACCCAACGAGGTTTAAAAATCAATAATTCGGCTGCGGTTTTACAGGCAGCCATAGACGGACATGGCGTGGCATTGGCCAGAAGTGTCATGGCAGCAGATGATTTAAAAACGGGGCGTTTACTTCGTTTATATCCAGAAATGAAATGCTCTTCCACTTTGGCTTATTACGTTGTCTATCGTGAAGAGTGTAAAAACTTACTTAAGTTGATTACATTTAGAAACTGGTTAATAAATGAAGCGCAGATGACCTGAACCATCTACAGGATATTCAGGCAAAAATTGGCATGAGTTTTGACTTGAAATAGAGTTAGGGATTACCCATATGAGTAATCCTTAAGTCTTTAATAATATTTTTTATTTTTCGATTACCTTATAAGGATATTGATATACAAACCTGAGAAGTTTGGCAGAGTATCAAAAATCAATATTATGATGATAGCTACTTAAGCATTAAAAAAATCAGTTAGTTTAGAAAGAGGATAAACCCCCAAATCCTGCCCATCTAGAGAACGTATGCGAACAGCAGATTTTTGCATTTCCTGTTCCCCAATAATGATGAGATAAGGGATTTTTTGCAGTGTGTTTTGCCGAATTTTATAACCGAGTTTTTCTTGGGTTAAATCCAGTGTTGCCCGTAAACCCTGCTGTTTTAGTGATTGATAAAGGTCTTGTGCATAATCATGTTGAGCATCAGTGATTGGTAAAATCACCATCTGCACAGGAGCTAACCAGAATGGAAAACGTCCCATATAATGTTCAATTAGAATCCCAATAAAGCGTTCCAGCGAACCAAACAAGGCACGATGCAACATTACTGGTCGTTGTTTCTGATTGTTTTCATCAACATATCCTAGATCAAAGCGTTCAGGTAAATTTAAATCAACCTGAATCGTGCCACACTGCCATTCCCGACCGATGGCATCTTTTAAGGGTAAACTCCAGTTTAGGACCATAAAATGCACCCTCACCAATATTTAAGCTATAGGCAATATCAAGTCGTTGTAATGCGTGTTTTAATGTGTCTTCGAGAAAATCCCACGTCTGTTCCAAACCAATGCGATTTTCAGGCGGGTGGATAATTTGATTGAAATATCATGAAAACCAAATTGCTTATAAATTTTATAAATCAGGGCAATAGTATCCACACACTCCGATAAAAGCTGTGCCTGTGTACAGAAAATATGCGCATCATCCTGAGTGAAATGACGTACACGCATTAAGCCATGTAATGCCCCAGATGGTTCATAACGATGGACTTTCCCAAATTCCGCCATGCGTAATGGTAAGTCCCGATAGCTTTTTAAACCATGAGCATAGAGGCAAACTGCACCAGGGCAGCTCATCGGTTTTAAAGCATAAATCCGACCGTCTTCGGTTTGTGTACTAAACATATTCTGGCGATAATTCTGCCAATGTCCCGAAATTTCCCACAGCTCACGATCCATGACATCGGGGGTATTGACCTCGATATAGCCTGCCTCATCTTGTTGTTGGCGTAGGTAATCAGTTAAAAGCTGAAATAATTTCCAGCCTTTGGCGTGCCAGAATACGGCCCCAGGTGCTTTATCATCAAAATGTAGTAGGTCAAGTTGTTGTGCCAGTTTACGATGATCCCGTTTAGCAGCTTCTTTCTGCTGTTTAAGGTAGTGTTTTAATTGTTTTTGTTCTGCCCAGCAGGTGAGATAAATTCGCTGTAACATCGGTTGATTGGCATCGCCTTGCCAATAAGCACCTGAGACATGGGTAATTTTAAAATGTTCCAGTAATGCAGAATTGCTAACGAGTGGATAAAAATAAATATCAGCAAAATCCTGTTGTTTCTTAAGGTACAAAGATGTGGTATCAGGGACACTCTGTAAAAATCGCAATTTAAAATCTTGTTGTTGGAAGTGTTTAATCGCTTGTTCTTTATCGATGGCTTGGGTAGTTATCTCGACATGTTGTTGTATCCACTCATTCATTTTTAGTTCGATTTGTAGGACATCTTCGGGATTAAAAGGTGGCGTATCAGCAAAATCATAATACAGCCCATGTTCATTAATCTGATATTCTACCGCCTGAGCCAATGGATATAGTTTTTGTACCGCCTGTGCCAGTAAATAGGCATAGGAATGACGTAAAATATTGAGTGAATGTCCATCATTTACATGAAGCAGTTCGATATGGCAATCATCTTGAACCAGATGATGCAAATCAACATGGTGCTGGTCAACTTTAGCTAGAAAGACTTTTTTATAGTCTTGGGGTTTATGCTGCGCTAAAATTTCGGCAATAGACAGTGGCTGTGGCAATTCAAGCTGGTGTGATGTGCCAAGTAAAGAAAGTTGAATATTCATAAAAAATCGTCTAAATCAAAATCAATCAATTAAAAAGCTAGCGGTCAATCTCTAATGCCTGTCCTCGACAATTTAGAAAAAGCTGTTGCCGATGCCATGCCAGTTGCCCAGAAATAATGGTGCTATCGATCAGATAACGGAAAGTTTTATCCTGAAAAGGTGTCCAGTTACATCGCATAAAATTCAGTTGTTCTGAAACAGCCTGTTGATTCCGATTTTCCCCAATTAAGACCAAGTCTGCCCAATAACCCTCACGGATATACCCCCGTTCTTTTATACGAAATAAATCAGCAACCTGATGTGAGGTTTTCTGTACTAGTGTTTCAATCGAAAGCTTTTGGTCTGCGACCAGTTCCATTAAGGCAGGTAAGGCATGTTGTACCAAAGGTAAGCCTGATGGGGCTTTAAAATATGATTGCTGTTTTTCCTGCCATGTGTGCGGTGCATGGTCTGTACCGATAATATCCAGGCGATTGCTATTGGCAACAGCATCAATCAACGCCTGTTTATCCTGTGTGGTTTTAATGGCAGGGTTGCATTTTATCAGGTGCCCTAAATTGGCATAATCACTATCATCAAAACTGAGATGATGAATACAAACTTCAGCGGTAATATTTTTTTTATCCAAAGGTAGATTCTTAAATAGACACAACTCCTTGGCTGTGGTGATATGTAGAACGTGTAATTGCGTGCTATATTTTTCTGCCAAGGAAACGGCTAAACGTGAACTCTCAAAACAGGCCTGTTTATCCCGAATTTTTGGATGAAAAACCGCAGGGATATCCTCACCATATTTTTGACGAAATTGTTGTTCAAGCTGTTTGATGTGTGGGGTATATTCACAATGTGTCAACAAAATGGTGGGAACATTGGCAAATAAGCGTTCCAAAATTTGTGGATCATCCACCAGCATATTGCCTGTTGAGGCTCCCATAAAAACCTTTACCCCACTGACTAATTTAGGGTCGAGCTGCTCAATAATCGCTAAATTATCGGCTCTTACTCCAAAGTGGAAAGCATAGTTGGTCATGCTATGTCTGGTGGCAATTTCTTTTTTCTGCTGTAGAGTGTTTAGATCAAGTGTAGGTGGATTGGTATTTGGCATATCCATTATACTGGTAATGCCTCCTACAGCCGCTGCCATAGATTCTGAAGCAAAACTCCCCTTATGTGGTGAACCTGGATCACGAAAATGCACCTGGTCGTCAATCATGCCGGGGATAAGCCATGCACCATTTGCCTCTATAGATTTGGTATTGTGGATTCCTGTAATGCTAGGCTGGATTTTACTGATCCGTCCTTGCTGAATAAGAACGTCTCGAATCTGGCAATGTCCCTCATTCACTATATTGGCATTGCGAATAATGAGATCGGGTAACTGTTTAAAATTCATTTTGCAATGCCTTATAACCCTGTACCAACTCAATATTGGTACTAACTACACTTTCCGAAAATTCACTGATGGAAATATCAATCGGTGGAAATTGGCTTAAATCAGTTTTCGCATGAATATAACTCATGGCAGGAACATAAAAATGTGCAGGTAAATCTCGGCCATCAACTACAGCATTATGACGCACAGCATTATGGTCACCGACTTTGCAATTAAACAGTACGCTGTTAAAGCCAACAAAAACATGATGACCGATTTCGCAAGGTCCATGAATAATCGAACGATGCGCAATAGATGAGTTACGTCCAATCGTGACTTTTGCCCCTGCTTTGGAATGAATTACCACACCATCTTGAATATTGGAGTTTGCCCCGATGATAATCGGTTGCATCTCACCTTGTTCATCGACTTCATCGGCACGAATCACCGCATAAGGCCCAACAAAAACATTGGCTTCAATCATGACTTTGCCACAAATAATGGCGGTGTGGTCGATATAAGCGGATTGGTCAATTACAGGAAGATTACCAGAAGGATTTTTACGAATCATAGCATCACTTGGTTGAATATAAATTAAAGCATCGGTTCAGTTAAAATGGTGACCTGTTTATTTGCTAAGCCAATATAGAAACAGGTAGGGCGATAGGTGTGACATGCAGCTCCTGTCTGTTCGACTAAAAACAAAATACTGTCGCCATCACAATCTAGTCTGGCCTCAATTAATTGCTGTCTGTGTCCAGAACTTTCACCTTTTCTCCATAAACGTTGATGAGAGCGTGACCAATAACAGACTTGTTTTGTTGTTAAGGTTTCTACTAAAGCATCACGATTGACCCATGCCAGCATCAGCACATCTTTAGTATGGATATCTTGGGCAATCGCTGTGATTAAACCATTCTGATTCCAAGGGATTGCCTCAATCACTGTGGCAAAGTCATAAGACTGTCCTAGTTTTCCCTGTTCCATTTGTAGGAAGATGGATGGACTCACCATTGCCATGAGCCTTGTGCAACCGCATCATGCGCATGCAGGCTTTCCGCATGAATGACTTTGAAATGAAAACCTGAGATATAGGGATAACCCTCAAAGGCGGAAAACAAACGACGTAAGGCATCTTCACAAAACATCAGATTTTGTCCATTCGCCAAGGCAAATGCCTGTTCATCAATACGTTTTACAGCTGTTTGCACAGGTGTGGCCAGAGCTTGTTCAGCATGGTTGATTAATGCCATAAATGGGATTGTGTCTAAGTTTTTTGGCAGCTTAAATTTTAGTTGGGCAAAACTTCTTTGGCTGTGAGGGGTGGCAACAATCGCATCAGTTTTACCAAGCCATGCGATAATGTCATCCAATTTTGTGATATCTAATTGCTGAGAATGAACAACTTTCTGAAAACTTTTTTGGATCAGGTCACGTGCCAATGCAGCAGAACACGGGCAAGTAGAAGAATAAGGAATTTCCAGTGTCAACTCTGCCTGAAAAGATTGTTGTTTTAATTCACATGACAAACTAAATGGATAGCTTTTCCATCCTGATAATTGACTAATTAAAGCGGGTCGTTCTATCTGAAGTTCACTTTGAATAACAATACGTGCGTGTTTAGAAAGCTGCTGATGACTATGCAGAAAATCTTGTAAAGCATGTTGTAACTGCTTTAAGGTCAAATCCCGTGTTGCAGCTAAATCCAGCAGGCGGGTATATAGTCGAGACATGTGAATGCCTTTGGCATTTGGATCATCTAGGCTTACATAGGCATTCACTTTACATGCGCACGGGGTATTATGTAGATATAGAGGAAGGGCAATATTTTCCATACCTACCCAATCCAAACAGTAGGGATGGGATAAGGCCGAATGTTCAGTGGAGATGTCTGGAAGCTTTGAAGTCATATTACAACAATCAAGTTAATAAGTGTTATGTTATAACATAACACTTAATTTTTAAAATAACTAGCTTGTAATACTATTATTAGGTTAAAACTATAAATTTAAATGATTGAAATTATTGTTTTAGTTAACTTTTATTTCGACAATAACCAAAAAGGATCAGAGAATGTCCTGTAAGAACGAAATCATGTTGTTCAGCAATTTCATGTATTTTTTGTTCAACGTCCTCATTTCTAAATTCAATGATTTGATTAGTACGTTGACAGACTAAATGATCATGAGAGGTTTCCTGTTTGATTTCAAATAGAGAATGAGTCGTATCAAAATTATGCCGTTGGACAATGCCTGCCATTTCAAACTGGGTTAGAACTCTATATACAGTTGCTAAACCCACATCTTCTCCTTGTTCGAGTAATTTCTTATAAATATCTTCAGCACTAAGATGATGAGGAATTGCATTTTCCAATAATTCTAAAATTTTAATACGGGGCAAGGTAACCTTAAGGCCTGCTTTTCTTAAATCTTGGTTGGTAATAGCCATTTACAATTTACTCTCTTGTACAATCTAAAATATATTATTGTTATGTTATATCATATCAATTTATAAAACTGATCATGAATTTGAAAGAGTGTGTTTCAATTATGTATTTTAGCCGATGGTTATACAGCTTCATGCTTGCTGATTTACTTAAACGTAGAGTTTTGCAAAGTCAATAACGATTTGAACACCCATTCTTATTCTAGCTGGTCACTTTTTAAGATCAATCAAAAAACTATGCTGTATATAACATGGACATCATTTTAAAATTATTCATATTTTAAACTGAAAATAATTCTGCATTTAAAAATGCACTCTTTAAGTTAGAATAATGTATTCCAAATTTAAGAGTGCTATGTAATAAACTACACAGTTAAATTTAGTGCTAAATAAGCTTTTAATGATAGATTCGTGCAACATACCATAATAATACTAAAACATAATTATCTATAACAAACAATAGATACTATTCATGTTTTACCTACCTTTGAATTATTTAAATTTTTTTGCGACCTGAAAGTCTCAGCCATTACAACTCCAATAATTGCAATCCCCCCACCAACTAATACACTTGTTGTTATTTTCTCAGACAAGAAAAATACTGCAAGAATAGCTGTAACGACAGGTACCAAATTAAAAAACAGAGAGGCTCTAGCAGCACCAATTTTTGCAATACCATGCATCCAGACCATGGGTGCCAATATTGAGGCGGCGATACCAGCAAACCCTATATAAAATGAAACTTCTAAGCTAAGATGACTTTTAGGCGTTATTAAAAATAATGGGAAAAGTATAATGGTTGCAGCAACTGATTGAATATAAACGGAATGTAGTAAAGGGATGTCTAAATTCCACTTATGCACAAAAGATCCATACAAGGCAAAAGCTAGTGTCGCTAATAACATAAGCATGTCCCCAAAGTTAATGCCATGTTCAATCAATAAGGTTAAATCTCCATGGGATACAACGACAACAACGCCCATAGCAGATACAACGACTCCTAGTATGCTACCCCAATTAGTAATGTAACCAAGAAAAGTAATTGCAAGAATGATAGCCATAATAGGCATCAGGGATTGAATAATTCCCATATTTGTGGCGGTTGTGTAATGAGCAGCGTAATATGCTAAACTTTGAAAAATCACACCTCCCAAGAATCCCAGTAATACCAATTTAGGAATTAATGGCCTTAACTTAACTACATCAGCACTAACCGTTTTAATAACAAACGGTGTTAATATGATGGTAGCAACTAACCAACGGTAAAACCCAATTTCCATAGGATTTATTACTGTTGAGCAAAGCTTTGTAACTATTGTATTGCCTCCCCATAATAAGGCAGCCAATAGCGGAAATATATAGTTCACATCATTTATCCATCACAGAATTTCATGTTATTATTAACTTAAAAGCAATGAACGAAAATCATTTTATTGAGACAATTGATCACGGTAATACGACATGATAGTGAGAAGTGATGGTATCCCAACATTTTCCATGTTTGATGGGGATATATATTTTCGTCACCAAAACTTAGAAGTAGCTGAATGGGTTGAACATGCTCACCCATGGGGACAGTTTAATTTTGTTGCCCAAGGTTTGATGCATGTAGAAGTAGCTGGAAAGAAATTTTTATCACCACCACACTACGCAGTATGGATACCCCCTCGACTACAACACAAATCTTTTAATATGGTTGAGTCTGTTTACCGTAGTATTTATCTTTCAGAAAAATTTTCTATGAAACTTCAATCATTGCCCTGTGCAATGTCTATAAGTGAATTACTCAAGGCTATTCTAAATGAGTTTGCTAGGATTAAAGTTCGCTTACCGACTACAAGACAAGAATTAGCTATGGCTCAAGTTGCACTTGATCAAATAGAAGGTGCAGAAGTTATTGATTCCTATCTTCCATACCCTAACTCAGAAATTCTTGGTGGGATTCTTAATGAGGTACAACGAAATTTAAGGGACAAACGTTCTACACAGGCAGTTGCAGAACAATTTCATATGACTGCCAAAACGCTCGAAAGAAAATGCCTTGCGGAACTAGGGATTGGCTTTGGTGAATGGCAAAAAAGAGTCAGGCACATGCGAGCATTTGAAGGGTTAAATGAAGGACTAACTGTACAACAAATTTCATGGGAATTAGGCTATTCATCCCCATCAGTCTTTATAAATATGTTTAGACGACTAACAGGAATGACACCAGATCAGTACAGGAAAAATAAATAATCAAAATTTCTATTGAAAGGTTTTAGTCATTGTAATGCTCTAATGAAATCAGACTGTGATATAGAGATATAATTTCACTGCAATCAGGATTTCAACATGATCCAAACCAAACGTACATTTGATGCAAATTACAAACTGCATATTTGTGGGTTAATTCGTTGACAAGGCTTACCATTACCCAATTTTGTACTGATAACAGTTTAAGGTTGTTTCATCAAGCCAACATGCATTAAGAGCCATAAATGACTTTGTTGCGGCAATACTGTCATGAGAGGCGATTCTTCTTAAATCTGAAAATGGAACGTGTATTGGCATTGCTGGTTTAAAAGCAAATTTTAGAACTAATTTCCGAATTATAAATATATAAATCTGGGCTCCTGTTTCCTAGAAAATCCAGGCAATAAATAAAATTCAATATCATTCAATGTATTGGAAATGTATCAGAAGAAAATCATGACATCATTGTGAGAATGACTTTTAAATATTGTTGTTATGTTATAACATAACAACAATTAAGGCGAGAGAACATTATGCCTTTATGAATGTTCTGGGCAGTGATGGGTTATGATAAAACGAGTATTTTTTTCCTGTTTGGTTTTATTTCTTTCTGCATGTAATCAGCAGAAAATAGGACAGCATACATCGCATATTTCTTTGCCCCTAATCACTAAATCCTCAGCTGCCAAAGAAAGCACAAATGTGCCACAAAAACAGGTTATTCCATCTATAAAAGTATCAGAGAAAACGATTCCAACAAATTATCTGGATTGGCTTTATCAATCTAATAACCAACAGGAGGTAAAAGCCTATAAATCATTCTTATGGCAACACCACTTAGATAATATCGCCCCAGACTTTGAGCTATTTCAAACCGCTAGAGATTGGCAAAAGTGTAATGCCCAAGAGTTTGAGATACCACCAAGAGAAGTATGGACAAACATCGTTCCAACACTACAGATTTTAAAACAGTTGGTTGATCACAAAATATTAGATGACTTTACAGTGACCTCGGTCTATCGAAATTTTAATTTAAACCGTTGTGCAGGTGGAGCGGATTCTTCCAGGCATGTCTTTAATGCAGCTCTGGATTTCCGTATTGGTTCAGCCCACCCCCTGGCAGATGAACAGGTCATTATTCAACAGACTAAAAATAAACTTTGTCAGTTTTGGCAAGAACAGGGAATGAATCTCCAGATGGGGTTAGGTGTTTATGCATCGGGTCAAATCCATATTGACAGTGCTGGCTATCGTACCTGGGGTGTTGATCATCACAGTACCTCTTCTCCCTGTCTTATAAATATGTCCACCAATATTAAATAAAGGAAAAGTGTATGACTAATATCGGACTTAGCTCTGCACAACAGACCATATTAAAGATACTACAAACTGAAAATAAGGCCATGAGTGCCTACGCCCTGTTGGATCAGGCAAAACCCTTTGGTTTTCATGCTCCAATGCAGATTTATCGTATTCTGAAAAAACTCATGGATTATGGACTGATCGTTAAAATCGATGCGCTCAATATGTATCTGGCACATGAATGCCAACATCCTCAGCCTACTTATCAGCTACTAAAGATTTGCACTGAATGTCAAAAAGTACAGTGTGTTGATTTACCTCAACTTGGACCTGTCATTGAACAATCTATTCAACCTCAACATTTTAACGTTAAACAGCAGCATTTAGAGCTGTTGGGGCAATGTGCTTTATGTTGTTCCAGACATAAAGATGAAATCAACATGAAAAAGTGAGAAAGCCAATGGATACACCTTTAGCCACTCCCGCAAAATTACCAGTGACAGTATTGTCAGGTTTCTTGGGCGCGGGAAAAACCACATTACTCAATCATATTCTCAATAACCGTGAGGGTCGACGTATTGCCGTCATCGTCAATGACATGTCGGAAGTGAATATTGATGCAGCCTTAGTAAGAGATGGTGGTGCGGAATTATCACGTACAGATGAAAAACTAGTTGAAATGAGTAATGGCTGTATCTGCTGTACTTTACGTGAAGATTTACTGGTTGAAGTTCGTCGTCTGGCTCAGGAATGTCGTTTTGATCAACTGGTCATTGAATCCACAGGTATTTCTGAACCTTTGCCTGTAGCAGAAACTTTTACTTTTGAAGATGAACAGGGTATTTCACTCAATGAGTTTGCGCGCTTAGATACCATGGTGACAGTGGTAGATGCTTTTAATTTCCTCAAAGATTATAGTTCCCGAGATTATTTACAGGAACGGGGCGAATCTTTAGGTGAACAAGATGAACGGACCGTAGTTGATCTATTGATTGAGCAAATCGAGTTTTGTGATGTCATTGTACTCAATAAAGTTGACTTGATTACTGCTATGGAAAAACAGCAACTCTTTGCTATTTTGCATAAACTCAATCCTAGAGCAAAAATTGAAGTTGCTGAATTTGGTAAAATCGATTTAGACAAGGTACTTAATACTAACCTTTTTGATTTTAATGCAGCCTCTCAGGCACCCGGCTGGTTAAAAGAGTTACGTGGTGAGCATACGCCAGAAACAGAGGAATATGGGATTCGTAGTTTTGTTTATCGGGCAAGACGACCATTTCACCCACAACGCTTTTATGACTTTGTCCATTCTGAGTGGAAAGGTGTAGTACGCTCCAAAGGTTTTTTTTGGTTGGCCTCTGATCCTACACTGGCGGGCACATGGTCTCAGGCAGGTGCTATGGCAAGACATAGTGTAGCAGGATATTGGTGGGCAGCTGTACCGCAGGAAGACTGGCCCCAAGATTCTCAAAGCATAGCAGCGATTGAAAGCAACTGGCATCCGAGTACAGGCGATGCACGACAGGAAATTGTGATGATTGGTATGGAAATGGATGAACAAGGACTTATCCAGCAATTTGAGCAATGTTTATTAACTGATGCAGAAATGGCACAGGGTCCTGAACAATGGCAAAAATTTGATAATCCTTTTCCAAATTGGGGCTAGTGTTATTCATTTGCCATATCACCTGATTCTTTAAAACTCACTAATGTTATGTTATAACATATATTTTAGGGGTTTTAAATTAATTTTATGTGTAATCGATATTGGGTATATGTTTTAGGGACATTGTGTGCTCCTGCTTTTGCTGAAGAAAATGTTCAGAAAAATACGCGACTGCATCAATTGGACACAATCATCGTCACTGCAACAGCGAATAACGAAAGCTTGCATGATGTAGCGGTCAGTGCCGATGTGGTGAACGGGCAGTTATTGCGGGAGCGTTATGTCAATGATCTGGCCGATGTGCTAGATGACCGTGTTGGTTTGCAGCAGGTTGGGGTTGGTCTAAACCGAAAAGGTATTTCGATACGGGGTATGAATACTGAACATACCCTGTTTCTGGTGGATGGTCAGCGTATTAATTCATCGGCTTCAGCGATTGCCCATTCTGATGCAGAATTGAATTGGGTGCCTGCCGAAGCGATTGAACAGATTGAAGTGGTACGTGGGCCATTGTCTTCACTGTATGGTTCAGAAGCATTGGGTGGTGTAGTCAATGTGATTACCCGCAAGCCGACCAATGCATGGACAGGTTCATTTTCAACACAGGGCATGTGGAATGAAGCTGATTTGGGCGGTGGCCAATATAAAAGTAGTGCCTATCTGGCGGGACCACTGATTCAAGATAAACTGGGCATCAATTTATGGACAGAATATCGGCATCGGGATTTACTCAAAAATGCCTTTGACCAAAATCTGGCGGATCAGGATCAACAAAAAAATATCAAGGGACATATTGGGCTGTATTGGCAACCAACCAGTCAACAGGCGATTGACCTGATTCTGGAACATGGTCGGGAAGATCGGCAAGACTTTCGTGGTACCTCAAAGGGCTATTATCAGGCCAATGATGAACTCGAACGCACTCGCTACGGCATCAAGCATCAGGGCAACTGGGACTGGGGCAAAAGTACAGTACAATTATATCGCTCTGAGTTATATCGTGAAACTGAACGCACTGATGGCGGAGAGGTGGTGACACCGATCAGGATGCTGGACGATATTGCTTCTACCCAGTTACAGTTTGATACGGGCGCACATCGATGGACGATGGGTAATGAACTTCGTCGTGAAGAATTGCATGATCCGACAGTGAATAAAAAACATAAGGCGCGGCAAAATCACTATGGTGTATATCTACAGGATCAATGGAAACTGAATGATAGAACCCAGTTTGTACTGGGGACACGGGGCGATTTTCATGATGATTTTGGCTGGGAAATGAGTCCAAAATTTAATGCCCAGTTTGAATTTAATGATTATATACGCTTACGTGGCGGTATTGCCAAAGGCTTTAAGGCCCCCTCATTAAAACAGTTGTCACCTGACTATGAATCCAATGCTGCGATGGGCGGACGTGGCATTATTTATGGCAATCCAGATTTACAACCAGAAACCAATACGGCCTATGAGCTTGGTCTGCATTTCCATTATGGTGATTTTGAAAGCTCTGTAGGCTGGTTTCAGAATGATGTAGATGACCTGATTGATACCGTGCGTCGTTCAACCTGTGGTGTTAGGGGCAAGGTCTGTCTGGATTATGTCAATATTACCAAGGCAAAAATTCAGGGTGTGGAATGGACGGGTGATTACCAGATCAACCCTGCATGGGCACTCAATGTCAATTATACCTATCTGGATGCAAAGGATGAAACGACAGGGGAAGCACTGGAGGGGCGATCACGCCATCAGTTCAATACCTCACTGGCCTGGCAGATCAATGATAAATTCAAGACCAAAATTAGACATCAATACCTGAGCAAGCAATATCAAGGCAGTGCAGTACCTGATCAACCTGCGTATAGCTTGTGGCATCTCTATGCAGATTATCAAATCAATTCAGTCTGGGCATTGAATGCAGGTATTGAAAATATTGGGGATGAGCATCTGGCTCGGGAGGAAGCTGGAAGCTATAGCTTTGCTGATGCAGGGCGTCGTTATTTTGTCGGATTTAATATGAGATTCTAGCGGTATGTTCATGCATTTTTTGAATAGGGGCAGCCTAGTTAGCCTGTTGCTACTGTGTTTTATCCAGATGGCATACGCCACACAGGTGGTGGTCTTGCATAATGATTTTGTCGAAGATCACAAGTTTGAAAAGTTGGCAGTGCTTGCAGCCAAGGAAAATGTCAGGCTGCTTGACTGGAATGTCAGCCAGAACGAACAGGGCTTGATGTCTGTACTTGAGCAAAGTGATCTGGTGTTGCTGGATGTACCTCGGCCATCTGACCGTCAGGAGGTGGAAGGCAAAGTGCTGCAGCAACTGGATACCTTTCAGAAACCCTACCTAATCACAGGTGGCGGTTCACCTAAAATTGCAGGACTGCCGCAGGATTTTGGCCATCATTTGCAACAATTGTATGGCAATGGCGGTCTCCTGAATTTCAATCATTTTTTTAAGGCAGTGCAGCTTTGGCATAGTGAACGCAAGGTCAGCCTTACCGAGGTGCAACAGTTGCCTGCTATTGCAGTCTATCATCCTCAGGCTGAACAATATTTTGCTCATGCCAGCGAATATATGGAATGGTATAACAATAACTATCGTTCTAAACAAAGGCCTATGGCACAAGCTGTTTTTATCATTTCTCCCAGTACAGTTACTGACCTGACCACTGAAAAAATAGATCAGTTGATCGCCTTTGCCGAGCAGAAACAGATTGTGCCGATGGTACTGCTATGGAAACAGTCGCAGGCCAAGATGCCATTGTCCAGTTATCTGAAAGATATTCAGGTCGATGCACTGGTCAATATGACCCATGTTCAACAAGGGCAAAAACTGGTGAATGAACTTAGCCAAATCAATGCCCCGATGATTCAGACCTTGACCTTTCAAGGTGATACCGAACAATGGCAAAAGACCCATTCGGGCATTCCAGCCCAACTGGCGGCTATTTTTCTGTCCGTGCCTGAAACATGGGGCTTTAGTGATCCTTTGGTATTGTCCAGCAAGCAAAACGGCAAGGACGTTTGGTTAAAACCACAAGTCAATCTACTACTGGATAAAATTCTAACGTTATCCAGACTGAAACATCTCAATAATGCGGACAAAAAAGTGGCACTCATGTACTGGAACTATCCAGTGGGTGCCAAAAACCTGTCTGCTTCAAATCTGAATGTGCCAGCCAGTATTCTCAATATCCAGCAAGCCATGATTCAGCAGGGCTATCAAGTCCCTGAAATGAATGAAAAGCAGATTATTCAGCAAGCACAGGCATTATTGTCGGTCTATTATGATCATCAACAACTGGACAAATTACAACAGCAACATCTGGTGGCTTATTTTCCTGTACAGGGCTATTTGGATTGGCTAAAAACTTTACCTACGGAACGGCAGAAACAGCTTCCCGATGCCAGCCAGATCAGGCAGCACTGGGCAGTAGTAAAGCAAGGCCAACAGGATTATTTTGCCATTCCATGTTTGCAGGTGGGTAATATGCAGATTTTAGCGCAGCCACCCCGAAGCAGTAAACTGGGGGAAAATTATCATTCGCAAGATGCCATCCCTGACCCGCTTTATTTGGCGACCTATTTATATCTACAAAAAAATAATGATCTTTTAATCCATTTAGGTACACATGGCACACAGGAATGGTTGCCAGGCAAGGACCGTGGTCTGGATTATGCTGATTATCCGTACTTGACCGCTGGGGCGTTGCCCATTTTCTATCCTTATGTGCAGGACAATGTGGCCGAAGCCTTACAGGCCAAGCGTCGTGGTCGTGCCGTCACGATTAGCCATCAAACTGCCCCTTTGTCACCATCAGGTTTATATGATGAGTTGCGGGATATTCACGAAGTCATTCACCAATATATTCAACTGGATGAGGGTTCAGTCAAACAACAAACCCAGCAAGAACTAATGGCAATGGTAGAAAAAAGTGGCATTGCCAAGGATTTAGGTTGGACACAGGCACGAATCAGACAGGATTTTCCTGCATTTTTTAATCAATTGCATGATCATTTACATCATCTTGCCCAGCAACATATACCTCTGGGCCTACATCATTTTGGCCAGAATGCCACCGATGAGCAACGTATTGTGATTGTGATGCAACAACTAGGGCCTAAATATCTTGAAGCCTTAAAACAGGACCCCGATGAGGTATTTAACATTGAGCAAAGTGAAATCAAGAATACGTTGGCTTATCGCTGGCTAGCGCATTATCTGCTCAATCAGCCTGATGAAGAGGCTGAAAAAATGCCCATCAATGATCAACTGAATCAATTTCTACAACAGGCTAAACGTAATTTTAACGATTTATCGGCTGATCAGGAAATGACTAGCTTACTCAATGCCATGCAGGGAGGTTTTGTATTGCCAGGAACAGGTGGTGATCCTGTGCGCCAGCCGCAAAGTGTCAGTGGGCGGAACCTGTATGCGTTTGAGGCCAATAAAGTGCCAAGTCAGTCAGCCTATGAAACTGGCCAACAGACCTTTAATCAACTGATTGCACAATATCAGCAAAAACATGTGGGGCAATATCCCAAAAAAGTGGCTTTTAGCCTGTGGTCATCGGAAACCATTCGCCATTTGGGTGTGACCGAGGCGCAGGTATTGGCTGCACTGGGACTCAAGCCCATCTGGGACAATGCAGGCCGTGTCACCCGACTGGAAATTATTCCAAGGGAACAATTAAAGCGGCCCCGTATTGATGTGGTGATACAGGCCACGAGCGTTTATCGGGATCAGTTCGACATATTTATGCGCTTGTTGGCACAAGCCATCGGGCAGCTTTCTACATTGAATGAGCCTGATAACCAATTGTATCAGCATACGCAACAGCTACAAGCACAACTGATTACAAAGGACATTTCAGCAGAGCAGGCCAGAGCTTTAGCGCAACTCAGGATATTTAGTAACAAGCCAGGTGAATATGGTTCAGGATTGACGGGACATACCCTGAAATACGATACGTGGCAGGATGATAAGGAACTGGCAAAAACATTTCTGAATAACCTGCAATATGCTTATGGTGATAAAACATGGGGCGAGGCCACCCCCAAAAACCTGTTTGCAGAAAACCTGAAAGGTGTGGATGTCGCCATTATGTCACGTTCATCCAATGTGCAGGGCGTATTATCGACTGATCATTCCTTTGAATATCTCGGTGGGTTATCACTAGCGATTCGGGCTGTACAAGGGAAATCGCCTGAACTGTTGATTACTGACCTGCGTCAGAACACCTCTGAGGTAACGGGATTAAAGGATTTCCTGTCAGATGAAATGCGTACCCGTTATTTAAATCCCCAATGGATTAAGGGCATGCAAAAAGAAGGTTATGCAGGAACGCTAGAAATTTTAAACGCCACCAATAACCTGTACGGCTGGAATGTCACTGATCCTAATGTAGTTCGGGCTGACCAGTGGCAGGACATGTATGATACCTATGTACTGGATAAGCGTGATCTGGGCATTAAAAAATGGTTTGCACAGCAAAATCCGTCAGCACAGTTGCAGCTAATGAACCGTATGGCGGAAGCCATCCGTCAGGACTATTGGCAGGCTGATGAGCAGACTCGCCAGCAACTGGCACAAACCATTAAGGAGTTGCAACAAAGCCAGCAGGTAAAACCTGAATCAAAACGTGTCCAGCAATTTGTAGAACAACAGTTATCATATGCACCGAAAGCAACGCAGGTACAGTTACAGCAAATGGTTAAGGATGTTGCATCTGCATCATCAAAACCTGCTGCAAAACAGCCACATCTACCACATACACTGGTCAAAGGGCAGGGCTTACAGCCTAAAACAGCTATAGCACCACAAATGGCAGTTCGAGCATCTGCATTGGTGCAGCCGAAAGTCCAGAAAGTACAGGGTCATACCTTAAAACAGATCCAGCCTAAAACTCAGATAAAACATGAACTGTTATGGGTCTGGCTGGGGGCATTACTGTTCTTGGTCATAGGTGCATTTGGTCAACTTATCCATTATCGAAAATCTTAAAAAAATTCAGGGAAATTTATGCAAATCTCATACATCGAGTCAGTGATCTATCAAATCTCCCATATCTTCCTATGGCCCGTCCTTATTCTGATTTTAAGCGCAGTGGTGTTTGCACTGTTATCACTGGGCAGCTTTCTGATGGAAAGCGTACTCAGAGGTAGGACTACCTATCAGTCGGCATTTGCCCGTTATCTAAGTCAACAAAAAAATCCAGTCAGCAGTGATGATCTGGAATTATGGATTGTCAAAAAACTGGAATGGCTACGCATTGTTTCACGTACCGCACCCATGCTGGGTTTGATTGCCACCATGATTCCAATGGGACCTGCCTTACTAGCATTGTCCTCAGGACAGACCGATCAGGTCGGGCAGAATATGGTGATGGCTTTTTCCTCGGTGATCCTATCATTGGTTGCTGCTTCCATTACTTTTTTTATTCTGGTGATTCGCAGACGCTGGCTACTGGAAGAATTGCGCCAGTTTGAGCGTGGTCAAAAGTATAAGGAGCAAGCTGATGCGCTTTCTTGAGCATGATGAAAGTGATGACCCGATGTTATCGGTAGTCAATCTGATTGATTTGTTTCTGGTGATTACCGTGATTTTAATGATGCTAATTGTCCAGAATCCACTGAATCCCTTTCGTAAGGATGATGTGATCGTGATTGAAAATCCAGGTAAGGCCAACATGAAAATGTCATTTAAAAGAGGTAAGGAACTCAAGCAATATCAGTCAACTGGCGAAATTGGTGAGGGTGAGGGCAGTAAGGCGGGCGTGACTTACCAGCTTGCAGATGGACGCATGATTTATGTGCCAGAATCAGAGTCTCCTACTGCGCCTTAAATCTATAATGAAAAAAGGTGTGATAGAGTACGATTGTAATACCTAGCTCTTGTAAGGTTTAACTTTGGGTGATGGCTTAGATATTGTTGAAGAGTTTTATATTGATGAAAATCAGCAATAAGAAGTATATCATGTTCAAGATATTCAGAAAGGGTTACAGCAGTCAGTTCAGGCTTTAAATTAGCAATAATTAAATTCTAGCTGAGCGTAAGATTTTTAATCTTTTGCGCTGATTTTAAAATAAATAACGCTCAGCTAGAAATCTTATCTAATCAAAATATTAGACTTTAGCTCGTGCTCATATCGATGACAAATCGATATCTCACATCCGAACGTTCTAAGCGTTCAAAAGCCTCATTAATTTGATCCATGCGAATCATTTCACAGTCAGGTAGAATATTCATACGACCACAGAAGTTCAGCATTTCTTGAGTTTCAGGAATTCCCCCAATCATTGAGCCTGCAATACGACGACGCCCCATGATGGCAGGTACGGTAAATAGTTCATCCATTTGACCTAATTGACCTACAATCACTAATGTTCCATCAATATCGAGTAAAGGAATATAGGGATTAATGTCATGTTTGACAGGTACAGTGTCAATAATTACGTCAAATGCATTTAATGCTTCTTGCATTGCTTGAGTATCGGAGGTATCTAGTAAACTATGTGCATCAAGTTCCAAAGCATCAGATTCTTTATTTTTTGAGCGACTGAGAACAGTGACATCTGCACCTAAGCCTACGGCAAGTTTAACAGCCATGTGTCCCAAACCGCCCAAGCCAATCACTCCTACACGAGTACCAGGACCAACATTCCATGTACGAAGTGGGGAATATGTTGTAATTCCTGCACAAAGTAGAGGTGCTGCACGAGCTAAGTCTAGATTATTTGGAATGTTCAATACAAAATGTTCTTTGACGACAATATGTTTTGCATAACCACCACGAGTGTTTTCTTGTGTGATGCGATCTTGTCCATTATAGGTTTCGGTCAAGATTTCACGGCACATATGTTCTTCACCTTTATGACATTGATCACAATGCATACAGCTATCAACAAATGTTCCTACAGCGACATGATCTCCAACTTTAAATTTAGTTACGTCCTTTCCGATAGAAATGACTTTACCAACAATTTCATGACCTGGCACTAATGGGTAAACGGTACGTCCCCAATCGTTTTTTGCCATATGTAAATCTGAGTGACAGACACCTGAGTATAGGATTTCGATATTCACATCATCAGCACGTAATTCACGGCGTTCAAATGTAAAAGGGACGAGAGTCGTGCCTTGTTCTACTGCAGCATAACCAGATTGTGAGCAACGCGACCTGCTCCAATGATTACTAGATGCTTACTATCGGGACGAGCGAGTAGAGTAGCCCCTAATACAGAATCAGCAGCAGTTTTCAGATCGGTAATAATGTGGCTATCAACCAAGCCGCGTAAAATGCCATTTTCAGAAGAATAAACTACGACCACTCCATGAGTATTAGGAAGCCCTATACTTGTATTTCCATTGAAGACAGACTCAGCTTTTATTCTATAGCCCAACCCTTCAATTCTTGCCATACGATTTAATAACATGCCATCTTTAGGGCCTATGAGTGAGTCGTGCAGAGTTGCTTTGGGTTTTTCATGACCTAAACCTAGTGCCTCAATAGCTTCATGCCAATTTAGAATGTCTTTAGCTTGATCGTAGTTTAAAAAATTCATTAGACCTTATATTCCCTCAATAATGGAAAACGTTCTTTCCATTGCCTTTAATGCAAGTTCCTTAGCTTTTTGGTACTTTTCGCTGTAATAGCAATCTTGAGCAATTTGGTAAGAAGGGAACTCTAAAATAAGTACTCGTGATTTTTGTGGGCCTTCTACAAAGTCAGAAGATTTAGTGCCACCAATAATTTGAGCATTAAACTCATTGGCTATTTCAGTCCAAGCATTTACATATTTTTGCATAGAGATTTGATCAGTAATTTCCTGACACTCTATAATCCAATATCCTTTAGGTGCCTGCATTTTTTAATTCCTTTTATAAAATTATTTCTATTCAGGTTTTTTCAACTCAGAGGGGAATCTCGCTTCAAACTCAGCCTTTTTATATGCTTCATATGACTCTTTACTAATAATGACAGCCGATCCTCTACCTCTACGGGTAATTTCTACAGGATGTCCGCCAATAGCTTTATCCATAAGCATAGAAAGTTGCGCTCTAGCATTAGAGTAATTCATGCTATCCATAATTATGCTCCATGATATTAAATGGTTAATTGTGACTAAATTTAATTTCGGTCATTTCGCTTTAATTAGGCAATAAATCCCTATTTAAGAACTACTTATCTCTTAGTTGACAAGAAGGTTGAATTTGTTCTTTTAAGCGAATACTTTTGCGCTGTGAAGCAGCTTTAAAACGACACTGTTTTAAGGCTGTATCTAGAACCAAATTCGGGACTACACGTGGTTTACGATCTTCATCAACAGCAATCATGGTGAAATAACAACTGTTAGTATGGCGTATAGTACGTTGCTGAATATTTTGTGATTCAACTCTAATATCTACTTCCATAGATGTTGTGCCAACATGATTAACTGTGGCCAGAAAAGTTACTAATTCACCTACATGAATTGATTCTTTAAAAATAACTTTATCGACAGATAAGGTAACAACATAACTACCTGAATAACGGCTCGCGCAAGCATAGGCCACTTGGTCTAATAGTTTAAGAATCGTTCCTCCATGAACATTGCCAGAAAAATTTGCCATATCCGGAGTCATGAGGATAGACATTGTTAATTCTGACTGGTCATCTTTATTAAGACTAAAGTGACTTACCACAGCTATTGACCCATATTAAAAAAGATTAAAGTATCAAAACATCATTCTAAAAATAGAAATATAAAAAAAAGGTCAATTTATCTCATAAAAATGATGAAGCAAAAAAACACAAATATGAAGAATATGACATAGAGGGAAAAATGAGAGGTTAGAATATATTTACTTTAATTAATTTGTTTATGTATCTGATTTTTATTTATAATTTTTTAATAAAAATACATTTTTTAATAAAACTCATTTTGTCGACTTTTAATGGAATGTCTATTTTATCCTAAAAATTGCCCATTTTGTTATATGCAAGACATCGGAATGAGGACAAAAATAATAAGAAAAGGATTTTAGGAATTTCTTATGAGAAATATCGGCTCGACACCTGCTGATGATAATGGATGCGCTTGGTTTCATTTAAGCCCATCCAGACTGGTCAAACCACAACTCAAAGAAAAAGTTGAGGCAGACTGGGTCATCGTTGGCGCTGGTTTCACAGGATTATCAGCAGCCCGACAACTTGCCCTAAATTTTCCAAATGATCATATCGTTCTGGTTGAAGCACAGGAAGTCGGTTATGGCGCTTCAGGACGTAATTCAGGTTTTATGATTGATTTACCACATGATATTGGCGCTGCGGACTATATCGGTGATATTAAAATTGCAGAAAAACATCTCAAGTTAAACTTGGCAGCACAAGGTATTATAAAAAAACTGGTTGCAGAATACAAAATTGATTGCCAGATCGAAGCTGCTGGTAAATATCAGGCTGCTGTAGAAAAACGTGGTTTGGCAGTTTTAGAAGCCTATAAAAATGGACTGGAAAAATTAGGTCAGCATTGCGAAATTATTGAAGAGCAGGATATTCCAGAACATTTTGGTACACACTTTTATAAAAAAGCACTCTACACACCAGGCACTTTATTGGTTCAACCCGCGGCTGTTGTGAAAGGATTAGCAGATCATTTACCTCAGAATGTCACGCTCTATGAAAATACGGCAATTACTCAGGTCGATTATGCAAAAAAAATTACCTTGCAATCGGCAAATGGAACCTTGATTGCAAACAAGCTTATTCTCACCAACAATGCTTTTGCCTCTCAATTCGGTTTCTTGAAAGGACGATTACTGCCAATTTTTACTTATGCCAGCATGACTCGGGTACTCACTGAAGAAGAGCAATCTGCCTTAGGTGGCAAAAAAACCTGGGGGATTATTCCTGCTGATCCATTTGGAAGTACCTTACGTAGAACACCAGATCAGCGCTTATTGGTGCGAAATAGTTTTAGTTTCAATACCGATGGCCGCAGCAAACCTCATCTTTTGCCTCGGGTTGCTCAACGCCAAAGAAAGTCTTTTGAAAATAGATTTCCAATGTTACCCAATGTCGAGTTCGAATATACCTGGGGCGGATCGATGTGCCTGTCAAGAAATCATGAATCTTTCTTTGGTCAACTGGCACCGAATGTTTATGGCGCATTATGCTGGCAAGGCCTTGGAACCACCAAAGGCACCATGGCAGGAACATTGTTGGCGGACTGGTTAGCAGGGGAAAGAAATGAACTGATCGACTTTCTTATTTCATCACCTGGCCCAAATGCCAACCCACCGCAACCGTTTTTATCACTTGGTGTAAATGTCAATTTAATGATGGGTCAATGCCGAGCAGGTCAAGAAAGTTAGATGCTAAAAAGTAAATAAAACATTGTTAGCTCATGCATTACGTGCGTCATAACAATTGTTTTCTAAAGAAAGCTGTTAAGGGATAGATAACAGTTTTATACCGTGTAGGTAAAGGAGTTTATATGCGTAATAAAATACCTTTAGAGGAAGTTCCTTTAAATAAATTTCACAAAAAACTGACCATATATTCGGCAGGTGGTCCATTTCTGGATGGCTATGTGTTAAGTATCATCGGTGTTGTCATGCTCCAGATCTCTTCTGCATTACATCTGTCTTTGTTGTGGGAAGGGTTGGTTGCTGCATCAGCGCTAGTTGGAATTTTCTTTGGCGGTTTTCTTGGTGGTTGGCTAACCGATAAAATTGGTCGTAAATTACTCTATATTTTAAATCTGGTCGTGATCGTCGGTTTGTCCGTTGCTCAGTTCTGGGTTGAAACGGCGTTAATGCTGGTAATTTTGCGTTTCTTTATTGGCGCTGCTGTTGGAGCAGATTGTCCAATTGCAACGTCATTACTGGCAGAGTTCTTACCGCGTAAAAATCGTGGACCACGACTTTCAGCATTAGTTACTGCATGGTTTTTAGGTGCGGCAGCGGCATATATTATTGGTGAGTTAATTTTACAAATTGCTGGGCCAGATGCATGGCGTTGGGTACTTGCAAGTGCCATTTTGCCAGGTGCATTGTTCTTGATAGGGCGTTTAGGTACACCTGAATCTGCACGCTGGCTCGTCAGTCAAGGGCGAATTGCTGAAGCGGATAACGTGATCAAAAAGATTTATGGTGCTGAATATTCTGTAGAAGATCTGTCTGAACAACAAACTGATGCAAAGAATAAAGTATCTGTGATGTCTTTATTCCACTCAGGCTATGGTAAGCGCACTTTATTCGTCGGTTTATTCTGGACCTGCTCAATCATTCCTTTATTTGCCATTTATGCTTTCGCACCGAAAGTCATGCTAGCGTTAAATTTAACTGGTGATATGGCAAAGTGGGGCGCCGTGGCGATTACGGTACTGTTCTGTGTCGGATGTGTTGCTGCAACCATGACAATCAATACAGTTGGCCGTAAAAGAATGTTATCGCACAGCTTCTTTTGGTCAGGTTTAATGTTGCTATTACTAGGCCTTTTCCCAAGTGCATCTCCTTTAATTATTCTGATTCTATTTGGTGCTTATGCCGTATTCATTGGCGGCGCTCAGGTCATGCAATATGTCTATCCAAATGAGTTATTTCCAACCGAAGTTCGGGCTACAGCAGTAGGTTTAGGCACGTCATTATCACGTATCGGCGCAGCGGCAGGAACTTACTTTGTGCCTCTATCATTGGCAAACTGGGGCATTGGAACGACCATGCTAATAGCCGCTGCCATCAGTTTAGTCGGGTTATGGGTAACACGGGCATGGGCACCCGATATTGATGTTGTAGATTTACATCAGGCTGCTTCATTAAATAACAATTAACTCCATTATATAAACCACTTTATCTAGATGATATAAAACAAATAGTTAGCTCCTTTTCTGGAGGAGCTATAGAGATTTTTTGTCTTAAAAAAATGGATAGAGTGCAATTTGCTTTAGAAAAGGCAGGTAGTACCAATGAAAAATAAGATTCCTTTAGAGGATATTCCTCTGAACTCATATCATAAAAAACTGACCTTTTATTCATCTGGAGGTCCTTTTTTAGATGGTTACGTGCTGAGTATTGTCGGTGTGGTCATGTTGCAAATGACAGATGCCTTAGCACTTACCACATTCTGGCAAGGCATGATCGCTGCTTCAGCATTAATCGGTGTATTTATTGGCGGATTTCTCGGTGGTTGGATTACCGATAAATACGGGAGAAAAGTTTTATATCTGATTGACCTGATCGCCATTATTGGTTTTTCTCTGGCTCAGTTCTGGGTTGAATCCGCGCTCATGCTTTTTATCTGGCGCCTGTTAATTGGTATTGCCGTGGGTGCTGACTACCCAATTGCAACAGCCTACCTCGCAGAATTCTTGCCTCGTAAAAATCGTGGTCCTCGTCTGGCGGCCATGGTCATGGTCTGGTTTCTTGGCGCTGCAGTCGCTTATGCAGTAGGAGAACTCATCTTAAGAATTGGTGGCGAACAAGCTTGGCGCTGGGCACTCGCCAGTGCAATCGTCCCTGGTGCTTTATTTTTAATGGTCCGTATGGGAGCTTCAGAGTCACCACGTTGGTTGCTGAATAAAGGGCGAATTGCAGAAGCAGATGCTGTGATTAAAAAGGTATATGGCCCAGATTATTCTCATCAGGACTTATCTGAAACAGTCGGAAATAGCTCTACCAATACCTCAGTTTGGGCACTTTTTCACTCAGGCTACGGTAAGCGCATGCTATTTGTTTCTATTTTCTGGACGTGTGCCATTTTACCTCTGTTTGCAATTTATGCCTTTGCACCGCAGGTATTAACCGCTTTAGGGCTCACAGGCGATCTGGCAGGAGTGGGTGCGGTTGCCATTACCTTCTTATTTTTTGTGGGTTGTTTTCTAGCAACGGCCCTGATCAATACCATGGGCCGTAAAAAGATGCTGTTCCATAGCTTCTTATGGTCAGGTATAGCCTTGTTTATTCTCGGTTTATATCCTGAAGCCTCACCTACAGTTGTGTTGTTGCTCTTCGGTGCCTATGCCGTATTCATTGGGGGAGCTCAAGTCATGGAATATGTTTATCCAAATGAATTATTCCCTACAGAAATTCGTGCCTCCGCCGTAGGTCTAGGGACTTCTATTTCACGTATTGGCGCAGCAATCGGCACATATTTATTGCCATTTGCTCTGGCCAGTTGGGGTGTGGGTATCACCATGATTGTGGCCGCTGCTGTTTGCCTAATCGGTGCATGGTCAGCATGGGCACTCGCGCCAGATGTAGATGCCATGGATTTAAATCAGGCAGCAAGTCTAAAGCCAGTGGAAAAATAACATTTATCAAATCTCGGTCTAAACACCATAACAGGAGAACATTATGTCAAATCAGCTCGTTGTTGTACGTCAGGCAGAATCTGCAGTACTCGGTGCACCTGCACCTGCAAAGTTGCCAGTCGGTGAATTAATTGCCCAACAAAGTACGGCTCAGGATCAAAGCTCTGAAACGATTGCCGCAAGCATTGGTGTATGGGAAAGCTCACCAGGCAAGTTTAAACGTCATATTGCCAATCGTGAATTTAGCCATATTGTCAAAGGCTGGTGCATTTTCACGCCAGAAGGGGGAGAACCTGTCGAACTGCGCGCAGGAGATGCTGTGTTATTCCCAGCCCATTGTGAAGGGGTTTGGGATATTAAAGAAGACTTCCGCAAAACTTACTGTATTTTCTAGGGTGAAATGAATGAGCGATATTCAAAGACTTCGCAGCGGTGCCCGTGCCAGTCAAGTGGTGATAAGTGGACAACGTATTGAAACAGCAGGACTTGTCGCAAAATGTACGGACAAAGGAATAACTGAACAAACCAGTTGCGTGTTAGAGCAGCTAGAACAGTTATTAGAAGAGGCAGGTGCAGATAAAAACCAGATTATACGTGTTCAAATCTGGTTAGCAAATATGCAAGATTTTGAGGCCATGAATCAGGTTTATGATGCTTGGGTGAAAGAAATTGATAAGCCTGCTCGTGCCTGCGTCGGCGCTCAATTGGCAACGCCAGATTATTTGATTGAAATCCAAGCCACAGCGGTAGTGAATTAGATTTTATGGTCTTGCTGTGCCGATCTGGGTGTACTTCAGATCGGCATTGAAGTTGAATAAAATGTTGGGGGATATATGGGACGTTTGGCTTTAAACAGTTTAGATCAAGATATTTATGATGTTGTGGTGATTGGTGCAGGTGCTGTTGGCTGTGCATCAGCACGAGAGTTAGCCGCGCGAGGTTATCGTACTTTACTGGTCGACCGGGCTGACATTGGTGAAGGCACCTCGTCGCGTTCAAGCCGTATGTTGTATTCTGGTGTGGGTTATCTGGCGCCAGATTTTCCTTTATGGCAAATTCCATTTCGATTAATTTCTTTATGGAAACGCTTTCTGTATGCCCGCAATATTATGCACTGTCGGGCCGAGTTAGTTGCGGACATACCACATCGACTGACTAAACACCGCTTTCATTATCCTTTCAGAAAAGGCGACCGTTATCCACATTGGTTAATCGATTTCGGTTTTCGAATGATGGAGACGCTCACCAGCCGTGGCGTACCTCTTGCATATCGTAAAGTATCACCAGATATCGCAAAAAAGGAGAGTGCTATGGTGGCAGCGCTGAGCAAGCCATCACCTGAAGTCGCGATATTTGAAGAATATATGTATGACTGGCCTGAACGTATTTGTGTAGATACGGCCTTAGATGCTGAACGACGTGGCGCTCAAATCCGCACTTATACCAAAGTTACTCAAATTGAAAAATGTAATGAAATATGGGAAGTGACCCTAAATGAACAAGCGCCTGAAATGGATGGACAAGTCAAGATAACAACAAAAGCGATTGTTAATGCGGCTGGGCCATGGGTGGACCGGATTATCGGTGGTGGTAAAAAAGATATAAATCGAGTGCTGGGACGTAAGGGCGTCAATGTGATGGTACGCTTGCCAGATCAATGGCGTGGGCAAGGCTTAGAAGCTTTTTCCAGCAAAGGTGAAACATTCTATGTATTTCCATGGCGTGAATATCATTTTATTGGCCCAACTGAATCGCTTGTGACAGATGACCCAGATAATATTCAGGTGTTAGATGCTGAAATTGACTATATTTTAGCTGAAGCTAATTTCTTGTTTCCCGATCTGAATTTGACACGCAAAGATGTAAAGCATTGCTGGTGCGGTGTGCGACCGATGTCGACATTAGATGGTCAGACAGTGAGCTTACCTGTACGTGCGATTCAGGATCTAGCTCTGGCTGGCTTGGTCACGATGACAGGCTCATACATTATGATGCATCGTCATGCTGGACGTTTGGCTGCACAATCTGTAGAAAAATATCTTGGCAAACGAAATGCACCTGCAAAGGGGATGATATTCAAATCTCATAATCCCAAGAATGACCAAGATATTACACAAATGATTATGGAGGAGCATGTTGTGCGTCTCTCCGATCTAGTTCGTAGACGACTTTCTGACGGTCTCGATCCAGATCTAGGATTTGCTCGTGCCGAAGCATTATCCATGATTGCTGCAAAAGCGCTGGGTTGGTCAGAACAACGCCGTCTGGCAGAACTTTCTCATTTTAAAGAAGATACTCAAAAAGTTTATCGAAAGCCTAATGAAACAAGTATTTAAAAAAACGGTAGGGAACATTCGAGCTGTTCCCACTCGTTAATTTATTTTTTCAACCACATGTCTTCTTTTTCTATATGCAAAAGGTGTTTCTCCATACTGCTTTTTAAACCATAAGATAAAATGTGAAGCATCTGAAAAACCACACTCTAAGGCAATAGTGGTGACATAAGCACTGGTATTTGCCAAGAGTTTTCGTGCATGTTCTAAACGCAGTCGACGCCAATAGTTAGCTGGAGGTTCATTGGTGTTGGCAATAAAAACCCGATGCAATTGACGTGGATTGGTTTTGGCGTGATCAGCAACTTCTTTTAGCGTTACATGTGCACTCAGGTTTTCACTCATAAAAGCAATGGCTCGAGAGACCGTAATATTCTCATAGGTATCTGGTTTTTCAATTTCAGGAACTACTTTGGTTTTTGGTGGTTTTTCTCCATTAATCAACAGATATTCTAGTCCTTTTTGTGCCCGAACATCGCCACAGTGTTGACGAATAAGATTGGCCGCCAAATCAATCGCAGTACCACCTGGACAGGTAAAAATCCCCCGATCTTCAACATAGGTTTTGTCTACCAATGCAATCGCATCAGGAAAACGCTGAACAAATTCATCCCGAATCGTGAAGTGTACTGCACACTTATGATGATTGAGAATACCTGCTTTTCCTAATACAAAACATGCAGAGCAGAGCGCAATAATTGGAATTTTTTGCTCATGGATTTCTTTAAGAGCATCCAGTAAACCTTGCTGCGGCTCTCGTGTTTCACTCAATAAACCACCCGCAAGCACAACGTAGTCATAATTCTTTTTCAGGTTTTCTAAATTGAAGTCTGTCGTCGGCTGAATAGTTAACCCACAACTGGCGCTCACAGAAATATTATTGTAAGTCATCCAATCCCATTTACAATAAATTTGCAAACTACGGAAGGATTTATCCGCCGCAAATCTTAATGATTCAACCAGACCTGTAACTGGCGCTAGCGTAAATTTATTCATCAGAATAAAAGCAACCCGCATATCTGGACTAATTGGGGTTAAGCTTTCTTCAGGATCGATAATTTCTTCATAGGCATGGGCAGTTGCATTTTTCATATTGTCACCGTCAAGTTCCATAAGAGCAGTGTTTAACAGTTAGAGACTGTCCGTTTTATTATATATTTCTTTTTTATAAAAACGAAGTAAAATTATTTTAAAATAAACACATAATATATTGTTTTTTATAAATAAAACTAGAGATTAAGCGTGATTTCTTAATCTCTAGTTAAAGCATTTCTAAGTCAGAATCAGGTCTTATTCGGCCCAGATGTCACCTACAGTAAAACCTTCTGTAAATGGATCATCAGGATCTAATACATAAGTATTTAATCCATAAATCCAACTGGTGCCTGTAATTGTTGGAACAACTGCTTTTTTATCGCCAATCATGGTTTCTTCAACTAATCGGCCTGTAAATACATTGCCAAGAATACCTTGATGACGGAAATCCTCATTGAGTTTTAATTGGCCTTTTGCATGTAAAATTGCCATTTTTGCACAAGTACCTGTACCACATGGACAACGATCGATAGCGCCTGTCCAAGTTTGCGGATCGTCCCAACTTAAATCACCAGAAGCCACAGTTACTGCATTTTTCCAGTCTGCATCGGGGCTATCTGTTGGGCCTGAAAGTTGTGAAATGGTAATTCCGACCCCTGGGTAATCTGGATGGGCGACAGGCAACTGTTCAATAGCCGCCTGACGAATCATCGCAGAAATACGGGCAATTTCAGCGCCATGTTCAGGTTTTAGCTGAATATGCGGGAACTGTCTAACATCGGCAATCACATAAAACATGCCACCCCAGCCAACATCTACAGTCACTTTACCTAAATGCGGTACATCAATTTCTGCATCCAGATAAGCTGCGAAAGCAGGAACATTTTTGAACGTGACATTCTTGACTTTGCCATCTCTACATTCAGCAGTGATCTTGATAAGACCGGCAGGTGCTTCAAGAATTAATTCGGTTACAGGTTCTTTCATGGGTAACATCCCCATTTCAAGTAATACTGTGGCGACTGAAATGGTATTTCCACCAGACATTACCGGATATTCCACTTGTTCCATAATGATATAGCCAGCATCGGCATCGGGATGACACGGCGGGACGATAACATTACAGCAGAGAGGAGGGTAACCACGTGGTTCACGTAGCATCAATTTGCGGAACTGGTCATCGTTATCACGTAACCAACACATCTTTTCGTAAACTGTATTGCCTGGAATATGGGGAACACCGCCTGTGACCACCCGCATTGGCTCGCCAGCATGGGTATCTACCGCGTGAAACGTTCTTTTAAATGCCATTTTCGTCTTCCTTTGAATTTATTCGAGATGTGTTGAATGAACATGCATCTATTTTTCACAAGCTCTGAAAGTCATAACTCCATTACTCTTCATAAGATATGCTTTTGCTGGTTTTAAGGAATAGTGGTATTCGGTCTTTTACTAGAAGATTTAGGACATTATGCTGATTCTTTAGTCTGTAATCATTTAAAATCTTTTTATGAATGATGAAAAATAAAATTCATCAAATAAATCAACTTATAAATATTCAATTGATATAATTGTTTCATCTATATGATGTTTTTATAAGTATTCCAACAAAAATAAAAAAAATAAGTCTGCCACAACGTTCTAATTATTGTCATTTTCTTCATATCGCTGAATGCAGTTCATGTCCAGAATCTTATACAGGAAAACGAATTTCAAAGAGGCAAATTATGTACCGTGGATTTTGGTATGCAGAGGCGTTAGATCGTGAAAGTGCACTTTCTCCGGCCTTACAAGGAACTGTTAAAGCCGATGTTTGTATTATTGGTGGCGGTTATTTAGGACTATGGTCGGCAATTCGACTCAAAAAAGCCAACCCAGCCATGAAAATTGTCATCGTTGAACAAGACCGCTGTGGCTCTGGCGCAAGTGGTCGTAATGGTGGTTTCGTAAATAACTGGTGGCCTAAATATTTATCTTTAGTTGAAATTTGCGGTGAAAAAGAAGCGCGTCGTATTTGTGAGGCGGCAGATTCTGCAATTGATGAAATGGGTGAGTTTTGCCGTGAACATCAGATTGATGCACAGTTTCGTAAAGATGGTTTGCTATGGACTGCCAGTAACAAACGACAAATGGATTCATGGCTCGGTTTAACCCGTGAACTTGAAAAATATAATGTAAATCCCTTTAAAGTGGTCTCTAAAGAGGAAGCCCAGCGCCGTTCAGGTTCTAAGCGCATGTTAGGAGGAGTGTTTGACTCCAATGCAGCCACAATCCAACCCGCATTTTTGGCACGTGGTTTGCGTCGTGTCGCAATCGAGCTCGGTGTCATTATCTACGAAAAAACACCAATGACACGTCTAGAACGTAGTGAAGCTCCAGTTGTTCACACTGAAAAAGGGCAAGTGCAGGCAAAAAAAGTTGTGATTGCAATGAATGCATGGGGCGCTCAATTTCCTGAACTGCGTCGCATGATCATGGTGATGTCGAGTGATATGGTCGCGACTGCACCCGCCAAACAGCGTCTGGATCAACTTGGTTTTAGTGGTGGAGAATGTGTCATGGACTCGCGCACCATTTTGAACTATTGGCGCAATACCCCACAAGGCCGCATCATTTTTGGCAAGCCATTAGGTGAATTTGCTTTTGGCGGAAAAATTGGTGATCTGTATGAAAAACCGTCACCAGCTGCGGCAGGTGTAGAAGCTGAAATGCGTTCTTTTTATCCAGAATTAGAAGATGTACCTGTTATCAGTAGCTGGACTGGCCCGCTGGATAGAGCAATGAAAGGCTTGCCTAACTTTGGTCATTTAGGTGGGCATAAAAATATTATTTTTGGTATTGGTTTCTCAGGAAATGGCGTGGGTACAACAGTATTTGCCAGCCGCATTATTAAATCCTTGGTGGAAGATGCCAATGATGAATGGGCAAATTGCGGGCTGGTGGAGCAAAAAATGAAGTTATTACCACCTGAGCCATTCTGTTATATCGGCGCACATTGGGTTCGTGATGCCTTAGTCAGAAAAGAATCACTGGAAGATCAGGATCGGGATGCTGGCCCCATCACTAACTTTTTAGTGAGTTTGGCACCAGCAGGTTATGCACCTAAGAAAAAGTAAGCATCGGTAACTTATAAATACATCAGGAATGGATGAGAAAGATGAAGCATCATATTGTTTTTTTAGATAATGAAGGCATTGGGCCAACGGTAAAATTACCAGAGTTTCCATTTCCACATACTTGGGCAAGTTACCCTTATACGCAACCTGAACAAGTGGTTGAACGCTTAAAAGATGCAACGATTGTGATGACATGTAGTGTGCCATTACGTAAAGAACATTTAGCACAATTACCAAAGTTAAAAATGATTTCGATTGCTCTGACAGGCACAGATGGAGTCGATCTGGATTATTGTCATGAGCACGGCATTATGGTCACCAATGTGCCTGGCTATGCCCAAAATACAGTTGCTGAACATATTATAGCGATGATTTTTTCACTCAATCGCCAAACATCAAGTTATCACCAGTTGTTGAGTAAAGTGTCAAAAGGTGAGACAGAGCCACGTAACATTTATTTTGATTATCGAATTCGGGATGTTCGTGGTCAGGTTCTAGGCATTATTGGGCATGGCACCATCGCTAAACGCCTTGCTGAGTTAGCCACCGCCGTTGGAATGAAAGTGCGTTTCTTTGACCGAAATGGCAAATACCAAGGAAATGAATTCTTTAGTTTTGAAGAGATTTTATCTGAGAGTGATGTGGTGTCTTTATGTTGTCCACTGACCAAAGAAACCAAAGACTTAATTGGGGCGGCTGAAATTGCCCTGATGAAATCGGATGCAATCCTGATTAATGCGGCTCGTGGTGGCATTGTCAATGAACCCGCATTGATTGAAGCGATTCAAAATAACCGTATTGGTGGCGCTGCACTAGATGGTTCAGTAGAAGAGCCGATTCAGCCTCATGATCCGTTATTCCAGATTATCGATTATCCAAATTTTATTTTAAATCCGCATGTTGCATGGAGCAGTGAAGATGCCATGCAGACACTCATTAATCGTACCGTGCAAAATATTATTGATTTTGCTCAAGGAAAAACACCTGCTTCTGTCGTGAAAAAGGAAGAATTATGTCAAGCGTAATGAAGACCAGTTATGTAAATGGCGAATTCGTTGTTTACCAAGGTACAGAAGATATTCTGGAAAATATTAATCCATCTAATCCGAGTGAAATTGTTGATCGTTTTGCCCGTGCAGATGAAGCTTTAACTCAGCAGGCAATTGCTGCGGCAAAAGCAGCCGGTAAAGAATGGGCCAATAGCAATCCTCAATTACGTGCAGATGTACTTGATCGTATTGGTACTGAAATTTTAGAACGCCGAGAAGAACTCGCTAAATTGCTGTCTTTAGAAGAAGGAAAAATCTTTAAAGAAGCATTAGGTGAAGTTGATCGAGCAGGGCGTTCTTTTAAGTTCTACGCACAAGAAGCATTACGTGCGGTGGGTGAAAAATATAACTCAGTACGTGATCAGGTGGGTATTGATGTTTATACCCAAGCGGTTGGAGTGGTGGGAATTATTAGTCCGTGGAATTTCCCAATTGCGATTCCTGCATGGAAAATAGCTCCTGCATTATGTTTTGGAAATACAGTCGTGTTTAAGCCTGCAGAGCTTGTACCCTCATCTGCCTGGGCTTTAGCAGAAATTATTTCTCGTTCTGGTTTACCTGCTGGTGTATTTAACATGCTAATTGGACCAGGTCGTAAAGTTGGCGATACCATTATTCGTTCGCCAGATGTAAATGCGATTACTTTTACGGGTTCTGAAGGTACAGGACGACAAGTCGCTGAAATTGCAGCTTCGCGTTTGGTCCGTGTTCAACTTGAAATGGGTGGAAAAAATCCTTTAGTTGTACTAGATGATGCAGATTTAGACACAGCAGTAGATGTCGCATTACAAGGTTCATTTTTCTCAACCGGTCAACGTTGTACAGCAAGTTCACGTGTAATAGTTACTGCCAGAATCTATGAGTCATTCATTAAACGTTTAGAAGAAAAGACTCGTTCATTAAAGATTGGCAATGCTGCAAAAGCAGAAACTGATATTGGTCCAGTTGTTGATTCTAAACAGCTCAAACAAAATCTCACTTATGTACAAGCAGGTTTGGATGAAGGTGCAACGTTACTTTGTGGTGGTGAACATCTTCAAAGTGAAGAAGGTGGCTTTTATTTTACCCCGGCAATATTTACCGATGTGACACCGGAAATGCGAATTTATCGTGAAGAAATTTTCGGTCCAGTATTGTGTGTGTTGAAAGTTGAGAATTATGAAGCAGCTTTTGCCGCAGCAGAAGATACACCATTTGGTTTGTCGGCGGGTATCGTCACAACTTCATTGAAATATGCTGAAGATTTTAAACGCCGTTCATCCGCAGGTATGGTGATGGTTAACTTGGCCACAGCAGGCGTTGATTACCATGTCGCTTTTGGTGGAAATAAAGGCTCAAGTCTAGGTCCTCGTGAACAAGGTACTTATGCAAGACAGTTTTTCACCAAAGTTAAAACAACATATCAACTTGCATAGAGCAGTGAACGAAACTTCTTATTCAACTCCTTTGAGCTCTGAATAAGAAGTCACCAAAACTAAGTGTTTCAGCTTAGCGTTGGACTCGAATGAATACCATGACTATCTCAGAGGCGATTTAGGATGAATAGCTTTTTATTATCTCCAGATGTACTTGATGCATTAAAAAATATTGTTGGTGAAAACCGCGTAAAAACTGATGCGGATAGCCTAGAAAATTGGGGTAAAGATCATACGAAATATTTTGCTCCACATGCCTCGGCGATTGTATTTCCTTCATCAACAGAACAGGTACAGGCAATTGTTAAGCTTGCTAACCATCATGGAATTGCGATAACCCCGTCTGGTGGTCGGACCGGGTTATCGGCAGGTGCGGTTGCTCATAATGGGGAGATAGTAATAAGTCTGGACAAAATGAACCAGATTTTGGAGTTTTTCCCAGCTGATAGAATGGTCCGCATTCAAGCTGGTGTAGTGACAGAACAATTGCAAGATTATGCAGAAGAGCAGGGTATGTATTACCCAGTAGATTTTGCTTCAGCAGGTTCAAGCCAACTGGGTGGAAATATTGCAACCAATGCTGGTGGAATCAAAGTTATTAAATATGGTATGACGCGTAATTGGATATTAGGTCTTACAGTTGTTACTGGAAAAGGTGATATTCTTCGGTTAAATAAAGGCATGATCAAGAATGCTACAGGCTATGCTTTACATCATTTATTTATTGGTGGTGAAGGGACGCTGGGCATTGTAACGGAAGCTGAAATTCGTCTTGATCGCCAACCGCAAGATTTACAAGTATTGGTACTTGGAGTGCCTGATTTTGAATCAGTCATGCCAATTATGCATGCCTTTAGGAAGGAAATAGATTTAACTGCCTTTGAATTTTTTAATGATTTGGCGGTGCAGAAAGTACTAGATCATGGGCTAGTACAGCGTCCATTTGAAACGTCTTGTCCTTTCTATGTATTACTAGAATTTGAGGCGCCTTATGAGCCTGTCATTGATAAAGCGATGCAAATTTTTGAGCATTGTATGGAACAGGGATGGGTTTTGGATGGCGTTATGAGCCAATCTCTAGAACAAGCTCAAAATCTATGGCGTTTAAGAGAAGATATTTCTGAATCTATCTCAGCATTTACACCTTATAAAAATGATATTTCCGTTTTAATTACCCATGTACCCGATTTTATTGCTGAAATTGATTCTATCGTCGCAAACAATTATCCAGATTTTGAAACATGCTGGTTTGGCCATATTGGTGATGGAAATCTTCATTTAAATATCTTAAAGCCTGCAAATTTAAGTAATGAAGACTTCTTTGCAAAATGCGAAATCGTTAACTCATATGTTTTTGAGGTGGTAAATAAATTCGATGGTTCTATATCTGCTGAACATGGGGTCGGTATGACAAAGAAACCTTATCTTGAATTTAGTCGAAGTGAGCAAGAAATTGAATATATGAAAGCACTTAAAAAAGTGTTTGATCCCAACTTGATTATGAACCCTGGAAAACTATTAGATTTCTAATAGGGGTATTCGAATTGAGTTGAAATATATTCAACGTTTTTTAGTGACTTAATTTTTATCTAGTTAAATGTTGGCTTTTATCAAGGCCAAAGGTTTTTTGCACCTTGAATTTAGTGCAGAACTAGATGAATTTTATTAAATATCATTGGTTTGACTGTGAAAAGGAATGTTCTATTCAAACCGATTGATCGGAGATTATATGGAACACATCGAACGTGAATCGATGGAGTTTGACGTTGTCATCGTAGGTGCAGGACCTGCTGGTCTGTCTGCTGCGATTAAGATCCGTCAATTAGCGATTGAAAATAACTTACCCGATCTTTCTG
Source organism: Acinetobacter sp. S40 (assembly GCF_016624705.1). Lineage (NCBI taxonomy): Bacteria > Pseudomonadati > Pseudomonadota > Gammaproteobacteria > Moraxellales > Moraxellaceae > Acinetobacter > Acinetobacter sp. S40. The sequence continues at coordinate 110,994 of NZ_JACVTU010000007.1, read as the reverse complement.
TGTGTGTAGTTGAAAAAGGCTCTGAAGTAGGTGCACATATCTTGTCTGGTGCTGTGCTTGAGCCACGTGCCATCAATGAACTTTTCCCGAAGTGGAAAGAGGAAGGCGCGCCTCTTGATATCCCTGTAACTGAAGACAAAACATTCTTCTTGCTTTCAGACACGACTTCTAAAGAAGTACCTCACTGGATGGTTCCTAAAACCATGCACAATGATGGTAACTACGTTATTTCGTTAGGTAACGTGGTTCGCTGGTTAGGCCAAAAAGCTGAAGAACTAGAAGTTTCTATCTTCCCTGGTTTTGCTGCATCTGAAATGCTTTACCATGAAGACGGTACTGTAAAAGGTATTCAAACCGGTGACATGGGTATTGGTAAAGATGGCGAACCAACGCATAACTTTACTCCAGGCTATGAACTTCACGCTAAATACACCCTCTTTGCTGAAGGTTGCCGTGGTCATTTAGGCAAACGCCTCATTGCGAAATACAACCTCGATAAAAATGTTGATCCACAGCACTACGGTATCGGGATTAAAGAGCTTTGGGAAATTGACCCTGCAAAACATAAGCCGGGCTTAGTCATGCACGGCGCTGGCTGGCCATTGGCTGAAACAGCTTCATCTGGTGGCTGGTGGTTATACCACGCTGAAAACAACCAAGTCACGTTGGGTATGATCGTGGACTTGTCGTACGAAAACCCACACATGTATCCATTTATGGAAATGCAGCGCTGGAAAACTCACCCACTGATTAAACAGTTTTTAGAAGGTGGTAAGCGTATTTCTTATGGCGCACGTGCTGTAGTGAAAGGCGGTTTCAACTCATTGCCTAAATTGACTTTCCCAGGCGGCTGCTTGATTGGTGATGATGCAGGTTTCTTAAACTTTGCAAAAATCAAAGGCTCACACACTGCCATGAAATCAGGCATGTTATGTGGTGAAGCTGTATTTGAAGCCATTGCTGCTGGCGTAGAAAAAGGCGGTGACCTTGCCATTGCACGTGTTACTGAAAGCGAAGATTTATTCACTAAAGAATTAACTTCATATACTGACAAATTCAACAACAGCTGGTTAAAAGAAGAGCTTTACAGCTCTCGTAACTTTGGTCCAGCAATGCATAAATTTGGTCAATGGATGGGGGGAGCATTTAACTTTATCGACCAAAACGTCTTTAAAGTGCCATTCACTTTACATGACTTGAAGCAAGACTTCGCTGCATTGAAAACTGTTGATGCAACCAGCTTCAAACCAAACTATCCAAAACCGGATGGCAAGCTTACATTTGACCGTTTATCTTCTGTGTTTATCTCAAACACTGTTCATGAAGAAAATCAGCCAGCTCATTTAAAGCTTATCAACAATTCTATTCCTATTAATGTCAATTTGCCTAAATGGGGCGAGCCTGCACAGCGCTATTGCCCAGCTGGTGTTTACGAGATTATGGAAAATGATGATGGTTCTAAATGCTTTCAGATTAACGCAGCGAACTGTGTTCACTGTAAGACTTGTGACATTAAAGACCCGTCTCAGAACATCACATGGGTAGCGCCAGAAGGTGGTGGTGGTCCTAACTACCCAAATATGTAGAGCTATCTCAACTCTTCATTTTAATTTTTTAGGTAACCATAGTCCCCAAGGGGGCTATGGTTAAAAAACACATTCAGATTTATGGGAAATAAATCACTGAATGAAGGAAAAATTTAGTTCTTAACATGGATGAAACAATGAAAAAAGTATATGTAAATATAGGTATTAGTCTTTTTACTTTGGGTCTTTCAGTTCCAGTTTTTGCTGGTGTAACTGTCGGTGACCCAGAGAATGAACTAGGGGCAGTCACAGTTTCGGGAACTTTACGAGCCAACTATCAAGATAAAGATTATGGTGAGACTGCTTCTGACCAGAAAATTAAGTTCGATGCAGCGATTTTAAATGTAGCTTATGAGTCACCAGACTGGTTTGGTAAGATCCAATATCGTTGTTATCAATACGATAAATTTTGTGATTTCTCGACTCTTGTACAGGCCTATGCAGGTTACCGTTTAAATGCGACCGATAATATTACGGTCGGTTTACAACCAATTCCTTTTGGTCCGGGTCGCTATTGGGATAGCAGCTTCTATGCGGGTATTAACAATACCATGAGCCTGCAAGACGCACTGGACTTGGGTGTGAACTATCACTTTGAAATGCCGACTGCGACCAAAGTGGATTTAGCCTATTTTGCAACTGACGGTGGTAACTACCACGGAACAAGTAAAGACTCTGCACGATATACCGCTAATGTAGTCACTTCATCTGATCCACTTAAAACCAACCTCAATGAAAAAAACATGTGGATGGCTCGTGTTGATCAGGACCTCAAGTTTTTAAGTACAGATGATTTAAAAGTATCGGTTGGGGGAAGCTATTGGTATTCAGATATTGAAAATAAAAAGACATCTGCTGATGGCAATCGAAACACATGGGCTGTGTTTAATCGTATCAACTATAAAAACCTGAATGTGGTGCTTACAGGCGGAAGACAGTCGATGAGTAACAAAGATACTGTAAGCCCTACAAGCTCTACTTTTGGTTCGTTTGATAGTGAATACGACATTGCCAACAAGGGTTATTTCTACACCGTAGACACGAGCTACACCTTTAAGAATGTAAAAGATTCACTCAACGTCACACCCTATGTAGTGTTTAGTGGTTTCAACAAGAAAGAACAAGGCTTTGATGACTCACAGCGCAACATTGTGGGTGTGGCATGGGACTACAAAAATGTTTCTTTATATACCGAATATTTAATGAGTAAAAATGACCCATTTGTGGGTGGAACGGGTAGCTCACTTGCAGCAGGTGATGATGGAAAGTGGAACAAACTCTTAAATGTGATGCTGGTTTATAACTTTTAAAAACTCTTATATCTGCCAAAGAAGAGAGATTTTAAATTATAAAAATCTCTCTTCAACTTTGGGGGAGGATTAACAATGCCAAATATGAATAAAAACTATGACTGGTCATATGGCATTAGTTTTTTATCGATACTTTTAGCCGCATTTTTATGGGGAACTTCAGGAACAGTTGCATCTTTTTCAAAAGGTTTAAGTCCTATCGCCATTGGAACAATTTCATTAGGATTTGGGGGCTTAATCCACGCATTTATATCTATTTCTTTAATTAAAAAGAATAATCATCTTTTAAAGCAGCATAAAAAAATATTGTTTATTGGTGTAATAGCGACCACAACATATCCCTTGGCTTTTTATTCTTCTTTATCTTTAGCAGGAATTGCAATTGGAACGGTTATATCTATTGGAAGCGCTCCATTATTTGCTGCTTTGTTAGAGTACTTCTGTGATCAGAAAAAATTATCTGTTAAATGGCTCATTAGCTTTATTTTAGGAATTATAGGGATAATATTTTTGACTTTGGGAGATGGAGGGCATAAACAAATAACTGATCAGTTCAACCAAATTGTTGGGATATTTTTGGGTGTAATCGCAGGTATCACATATGCAATATACTCTTGGATTGCAAAGAAGCTGATAGGTCATGGAATTGATGCTCGAGCAACCATGGGAATTGTTTTTGGAATAAGTGCACTCATTTTATTGCCTACTTTATTTTTTACAGGTAGCAATCTTTTAAATTATTCGATTAATTGGGGAGTAGCTGTTTATCTAGCTGTTATACCCATGTTTTTAGGATATTTTTTGTTTAGTGTAGGACTAAAGAAAATTGCAACAAGTAAAGCAATTACTTTAAGTCTATTTGAGCCATTTGTTGCCACATTATTGGCAATATTTGTGGTGGGAGAACATCTATCTTTGATGGGCTATTTAGGGCTCACTTTAATCTTCATATGTATCTTTTTATTAGTAAAAGCTGAATAGGGCTCAGGAAATGAATATGGTATCAAATTCGAAGCAGATTTTAATTGTGAAGTTGGGTTCTACTTTTCCAGAATTGAGCAAAAAGCTAGGAGATTTCGAAGACTGGATACAGGACGGTATAGATAATAAAAATTATTCTACCAAGGTTATAGATGCTAAGAGTATTACCAATACTTCCTGAACCATCCTCATTTATAGGAATCATTTTAACTGGATCTAGTGCAATGGTGACAGATAAAGAAGAATGGAGTGAACGTCTAAAACCTTGGTTAATTAAATCCATGAATCAAAAAAAGCCTATCTTAGGTATTTGCTATGGTCATCAATTACTTGCAGATACATTTGAAGGGAAAGTGGAAAGCAGACAAGATGGAGTAGAAATCGGTACAGTACTTATTACTCAAGGTTTAGTTTCTAAAAATGATCCATTGTTTAAGCACTTGCCTATTGCTTTCCCAGCTCATACAGTGCATTGGCAATCCGTTTCAAAGTTGCCGCTAAATGCAATTTTATTAGCTTCCTCGCAATTAGATAAACATCATGCCTTCAGGATTGGAGATAGAACATGGGGTGTACAGTTTCATCCTGAATTTTCTGAAGTAGAGATGAATTTCTATATTAATGAATATAAAGAGGTCATCCAGAAAGAAGGGAAAGATGTTTTATCTTTACTTAAGAATATAACTTTTACCAGTAGAGCTAGAACTATTTTGAAAAGGTTTGGAGAAATATGTGATAGCAAATTTTAATTATTTTTAGCATCTTAAATGCATTAAAAATATGTTGAACAAAGTTAAGTTTAGCGAAAGACACGGCTTATGGTCTGCTTTGCAGTATTACTGAATTTATTGATCACGAACCTCGTGCCATGAGTATTGACCACAGACTTGATTAGGCATAGTTCGGTGCAGGTGCAATGATGAAGCAACGTGGACTGCAACAGGCTTTAAGAATGATTGCCTAAATTATACGTTGTACATCCTGCTGTTTTAAAACTTCCTGAGAAAAAAGCTACGATTGGAAGTGGTATCAAGTACATCATGCGTAAATTTAGTTGATGCAGATGTTGTTAAGACATCTTGATCTGTTTTTTGTGCTTGTATGACGATTGTTGGAAGGGACGTCGTCGAATCAGATGTTTGTGCCCAAACAAAGTTTGACAGTAATGAACATGAAGATATTAGATAAAATTTGGAAAACATAGTAAATAAACGAATACTTAATGTAATGTTATAGTATTGCATTTTAAGTTGTGTTTATATTTTATTTCTCAAATATTTCAGAAGATTGTAAGTAGTCCATTAGAAGAGTTATTGCATTCCAATCTATTATGTAGAATTAACCTTATGAGAAAGTATCAATTTGCAGGAGGCGATTAGCTCAACCAAGTAAATTGATGAGCAGAATAACGCAATACAACTCTATCAGTGGGCTTTAGATCATGTAACACGACAGAGCTATAGTTATGCCAATTTTGGAATAGGAGTTGAGAAAGAGTTAGATACTGTTGAAGGGTTTTAAATAGATGAATCAAAACCAAAGTCGCATCAACAAGCATCTGATTTAACTCACATGCAACATATTCGAAAAGGGTCAAAATTGGGTAAATTTGAAGTGTATGAAAATAAAGTTTAAACAAAACAAATGGTTATTTATTTGATTCAACTGACGCCATCTCCACCAAATTCTTGTTATAAAAATCATTACTTAAAAAAGGCGTTGTCACAAAATTTGGCACAAATTATAAAATCTATAAGATTCTATTAGATTTTAATTGTTTGATAAATAATGAATTAAACCTAGATAGAATCTATTAAAAAGTTATTTAGAGAGTTCGAATCTCACCGCTTCCGCCAAATATCTAAATAAGCCCTTGTTTTTGCAAGGGCTTATTTTTTATCTGTGTTTTTACCCCTCAACTTACCCTCATCAAAATTTGAATTAAGCTATACAACTTCAGACTATTTTAGAAAATTGAATACGTGTTGTTTTTTAGCTTAAATGATAGGGCTGTGAGTAGGAAGGATTGCAATCTAAAGAATATTAGGTATATGTCAGTACAATAATGGATGATATTGAGCTAAAAGAGTGGGGGCCCACTCTTCGCAAATACAATAAATAGAAAGAAGTTTCTCTTACTCTGCATAGTCTTCTTTCATTAGTTTAATAACTAGAAAATAAAAAAGTATAGATAGGTTAGTAAACTTGCATGGCAATCATTAACTTATTATCAAAATCAGCTTTTTTATAAGCTTCATATGCTGCTTTACTAATTAAAATAACAGGTTCTCGGTCTTTACGGGTAATTTCGACAGGAAGACCATTCAAAGCTTGATCCATTAGTCGTGATAGCTGGGCTTTAGCATTTGCATAATTCATACTTTCCATGAATTTTCCTTAATTTATTAAAAGATCTAATTTAGAAGGCCAAGTTTATTGGAGCTAAGGAAGTGATAATTTAGCCATACGTCCTCCATCTACCACATAAGTCTGACCCGTAATAAATGAAGCATCATCTGAAGCCAGAAAGGCAACCAGACTTGCAATTTCATCAGGTCTACCGGTACGAGCCAGTGGATGAATTTTCCCAACTTTATCCCGAAAATTTTCTGGATCTGGCTGATTATTGATAAAATCAGTATTTAATTCAGTATCAATCCAGCCTGGTGCGATTAAATTACAGCGAATATTTTCATGTCCGTGATCAACCGCAACGGCACGTGTTAAACCTGCAAGTCCCGCTTTACTTGAACAATACGCCGTATGTAATGGATTAGCTGCCAATCCCTCAATTGAGCCTATATTGATAATGTTTCCCTGAGAACTTCTTAAATATGGAAGGGCTTCTTGAATTAATAAGAAAGGGGCAGTCAGATTTAAATTAAGATGATGCTGCCAGACATGTAGCGGCATATTTTCAACTGAAAACTCTTTCATTACTCCTGCATTATTAATCAACAGATCTATTCGACCAGCACGGTGAATGACTTCACGAATCACCTTGGCGGGTATAACGGGATTAGATAAATCCGCAACGATATTATTAAAAGAGCGATCTTCTTTGCGCTGTACAGTAAATACAGTCGCTCCTTCATCACTTAAACGTTTGGAAATGGACTTGCCAATACCTGTACTCCCACCTGTTACAAGAGCCACTTTGCCTTCAAAACGAGTCATTTCAAAATCCTTTAAAAGTTATAAACCATCATCAAATTTAAAAGTTTGTTCCATTTTCCATCATCGCCTACAGCCAGAGAGCTAGCCGTACCACCTACAAAAGGATCATTTTTACTTATTAAGTATTCGGTATATAAAGAGATATTTTTATAGTCCCATGCCACTCCCAAGATGTTGCGTTGCGAATCTTTAAAACCTTTTTCTTTTTTGTTGAATCCACTAAATACCAGATATGGCGTGATGTTGAGCGAATTCCTCACATTCTTAAATACATAGCTTGTATCGACCGTGTAGAAATACCCCTCATTGGCAATATCATATTCACTATCAAATGAGCCTAAAGTGGATGAATTAGGACGAATTACATCCCCATTCTTAATTTTTTGTTTACCTCCAGTCATAACCACATTTAAATTTTTATAATTTATTCGATTAAATAGCGCCCATGTGTTCCTATTTCCGTCACTAGAATTTTTTTTATTTTCAATATCGGAATACCAGTAACTTGCACCGACTGATACGTTTAAATCATCGCGACTTAAAAATTGAAGATCCTGATCGACTCTCATCATCCACATATTTTTTTCTTGTAAATCTGTTTTGAGAGGATCGGATGATCGAACAACATTGGCTGTGTAACGTGCAGAATCTACAGTTTGACCGTGATAATTACCGCCATCAGTAACGAAATAAGCTAAATCAAGTTTGGTGGCAGAAGGTAATTCAAAATGATAATTCACGCCTAAATTTAAAGCGTCTTGTAAGCCCATAGTATTGTTAATACCTGCGTAGAAACTGCTGTCCCAGAAACGACTTGGTCCAAAAGGAATCGCTTGTAATCCTAAAGTAAGATTATTTGTAGAATTGAAGTGATAACCTATGTACCCATAAACTAGAGTAGAAAAATCACATAATTTATCGTATTGATAACAACGGTATTCAACTTTGCCAAACCAGTCTGGAGACTCATAAGCAAGTCTAAGGATTGCGGCATCAAACTTTATTTTCTGGTCGGTTGCAGATTCGCCATAATCTTTGTCTTGATAATTTGCCCGTAAAGTTCCAGACACTGTTAACGCTCCAGTCTCTATTTGAGGATCACCAAAAGTAATTGCGGCATATACAGGTAGCGTTACACCAAAAGCAAATAAACTGATTCCTGCTTGAGATTTAAATTTATTCATGACATGTCCTTGTTGAGATGAATATTTTTAGAAATTACTTCCTATTTCTGGGTGGGATAAATTTTATTCTCACTATCTATCTAAGTATGAAAAATTAGATGTTTCTATGAGTCAAACAGCTGTTCCTTTAGATATCAAAAAATTTGTAGATCAGTTAAAAAATATCAATTAAGCAATGTGTTTAAATATAGATCATTATGTTCATTTTTTGAATATATATTTTGAATAAATCATAAAAAATAATCTAATTTGTAATTTCTCCATAGCATTTATCATTTTTTATTATTTTTTTTAAATTTATATCTATATGTTATTTAATAAATTTTTTTTATTTTGTGGATTGGTTAAAAATAACACTTGAAAAAAATGAACGTTGTATTTAAATTTTGAACATTGATAGGTTGTGAATAATGACTTATTCAACTCATCAGGAGAACGTCATCATGGTTGATACAACGAATTATTTTAAGAAAAGATTAAAGACTCAGCAGCAATTGGGACTCTGGATCGGTCTAGCTGATGCAGAGGGCTATTGTGCCGAGATTGCAGCGAATGCCGGTTATGACTGGTTGTTGGTGGATGGCGAACATGCACCAAATAATATTCGTACGATTCTGACTCAGTTACAAAGTATTGCAGCTTACCCAAGTCAACCGATTGTTCGACCAGTAACGGGTGATGTCGCTTTGATCAAACAACTTCTTGATATTGGGGCACAGACTTTATTGATTCCCATGATCGAAACAGCTGAGCAAGCTGAATTAATGGTTAAAGCAACCCGCTATCCACCAGAAGGTATTCGTGGGGTAGGAGCGGTGTTAGCCCGTGCCTCGCGTTGGGCAAATATTCCTAATTATATTCATGTTGCGGATCAAGAAATCTGTATTTTGCTCCAGATCGAATCAAAAAAAGGGCTTGAGAATTTAGATGAAATTTTAAAAGTCGATGGCGTAGACGGAATATTTATAGGGCCGGCCGATTTATCCGCAGAATTGGGATATCGTGGTCAGCCTGAACATGAAAATATCCAAAAAATTATTGTTGAGATGATCGAGAAGATTCATAAAGCAAACAAAGCGGCAGGTATTTTTACGGCAGATGAAGCTCTTATCCAAAAATATATTGCCTTGGATGTGGAGTTTATTGGAATTGGTGTAGATACCTGCTTACTCATGGATTCTATGAAGCAGTTATTAGGGAAGTTTAAAACAGCACAATCGGCCTCTACTTGCTTAAAAAAGTAGGTCAACACTGAATCTAGTGAATCATTATTTACTGAACGTAAGGTTCAATAAATGAGTCTGGATATATTCATTTTTAAATACTGTGGTGATGAAAACGATTTCATATAACTTTTATTTTTAAAAAATATTATTTTATTTGATCGGTAAAAATATAGCTTTCGAATATTTCTATTGATAAAACCAAATAATATTTATGAACACTGTATTCACTATATGAACGTTTTATATTAAGCTGAGTCAAAATAACGGTTAAATGGATTTAAGAGTTAACCGAAATTACAAAGGAGATGCGCGTGGAAAAAGCGATACGCCCTACAGGAGTTTTGGGCACGTCAACAAAAAAGGGAAGCTTTATCACCAGACTGACTTGGTTGATGGCTGGTGGTATGTTTGTTGATGGTTTTGTACTTGGGTATATCGGCATGGTAATGCCTGCCATTACTCAGGATTTAGGTTTGTCCCTTAGCTGGCAAGGTCTTATTGGTGCTGCCTCACTTTTAGGTACACTTTTTGGGGCCCCTATTGGAGGTTGGTTTTCTGACCGTATAGGCCGTAAGTCTATGTTTACTTTTGATTTGTTTTTATTTCTAATATGTTCGGTTGCCCAATTTTTTGTTTCAGATCCCTATACTTTATTTGCGATACGGTTCTTGATGGGTGCTGCGATTGGAATTGAATATGCTGTTGGCTGGCCTTTACTTGCAGAATTTGCTCCAGCACGTATCCGTGGCAAGCTCTTATGTATCACTGAAATTGCATGGTATGTCGGATATTTAGTTTCGTATTCAATGGGTTATTTCCTTACTATACTTTGGGATACCCACTGGAACATTATTCTTGGTCTAAGTACGATTCCGACATTAATCGTGTTCATTATGCGTTTGGGAACACCAGAATCACCACGTTGGCTGATGAGCAAAGGGCGTGTGGATGAGGCCAATGCAATTGCCATTAAATATATGGGTGAGGAAGAACAGCAGGATGTTTTAAACCAAAAGCATGATTTAGGTAAAGCCAACGCGGGTTTTCTGGATTTATTTAAATCCCGCAATATTAAAGGGACACTTTTTTTCACGACCATGTTTGTAGGTTCAGCAACTCCATATTTTGCAATTGGTTTCTTCGTTCCAACTGTGCTAGAAAAATTAGGAATTAAAGATGGCTTTGCGGGCGGTTTATTTCTAAATATGTTGGCGGTTGCAGGTACGATTGCCTGTGCATTCTTAATTGAAAAAGTGGGTCGTCGTAAAATGTCGATTATCCCGTTTCTGATGACTACATTGGCTTTAGTGGTGATTGCTTTTGTCAGTAGTTCAACCATTATCATGATTAGTTTTCTGGTTTTCTCATTTGTAAATGCCATTACTGGAACCATTCTGGCTGTTTATCCTGGCGAAGTATTCACACAAGATGTAAGTAGTCTCGGTACAGGTTTTGGCACCTCAATGTCACGTGTAACTGCTTGTATTGGAACCTTCCTTGTGCCAAGTATTATTGCAGGTTATGGCGTGCAGGTTGTGATTTGGGCCACGATTGTGATTTCATTATTTGCAACAGTTATTGCTTATCTGTTCTGTCCTGAAACTAAAGGTAAAAAACTCAGCGAAATTTTCCACTAAATTTTATTCATCTCCTTAAGCTGTCTTGTTGCATACAGGACAGCTTTTGTATTTTATAAATTTCCTATAAGGTAAGAAAATAAATATAAAATTAATAAGTTAGATCAATAAGTCTGTTCAAAGGGCGTTGGGTGCATCTATTATGAAGGTTCTATGCTATATTACGCCCATTTATAATTTCATTAGTATTTAAATAATATTGAGGAAAATGGTGAGGTTCCATGTCTGAAGAAACTGAATTAAATGAAGACTCCAATGATAAGGAAATGGGCACTCCTGAACTCATTAATAAATCAGTGATTAAGGCAACAGTCATATTAAACAAATTAGGTCAATATCCTCAAGGCATTACAGTTACCGAACTAGCGCATGACGTGCATATGTCTCGACCCACTACTTTTCGTTTACTTTATAGTCTCGAACAGACTGGCTTTGTCGAAAGATACGATAATAAATATATGCTCGGCTGGAAAATCGCTCGTTTAGGACGTTTAGCTGATCCTCATAGTGGAATTGTCAATCTCATTCAGCCGATGGTGCAGGAATTTGCTAATCATCTTAATGAGTTAATCAGTTATGCGGTAGTGAATGGTGAAGGGGATTTTGACCTTATTCTTGAAGTTTCAGGGTCTCGTTGGTATGCCTTACAAAGTGGAATTAAGCAAGATCTGCCTTTACATGCCAGTGTAACTGGAAAAGTCATTTTGGCTGAACTGAGTGATGATAAAGTTGAATCTTTATTGCCTGAAAAATTACCTGCTTTAGCAAGTCGAACGATTAAGGATCGTGGCGAGTTTATTCGTCATTTACAACAAGTTCGAGTTCAAGAGTTTGCCATCATTGATGACGAGTTGGAAGATGGTCTATTTGGTGTTGGTATTGCTGTACGTGATCATACGGGTAAGTTGATTGGAGTCTTAGCAGCAGCAGGTCCAAAACAAAGGATTTTGTCACAATCGATTGTTCATATTGTAAGCCAGCTTCAAAATCTTGCAAAAGAAATTGTAGAAAAAATTGAACAAGCTTAATTAAAAAGAAAACAAGTTCAAATGCATGGGGTTAAGCAGGAGTCACTTTGTCATTTTGGGTCTGGATCATCGGTTTATCCAAAGATAAAGTTTCAATGAGGATCTCCAGTTTGCCCTTTCTACAATCAGCAAAGTAATGTTTGAGTGTTCGGCTAATACTTGAAAATGCTAATTCCGACCACGGAATTTCTTCTTCGGAAAAAAGACGTGTTTCTAATGTTTCTGGACCGACACCAAATTTCCCCTCTATTAACTGTGCTTTGAATAACATATAAATGTGTCCAATTTCAGGAAAATCGTAAATACATAAAAGCTGTTCAATATCGATGCTGGCTTCAGCCTCTTCCCATGTTTCTCTTATAGCGCCTTGCTCCATGGTTTCAAACAGTTCCATATAACCTGCTGGCAAAGTCCAATATCCATAGCGAGGTTCAATTGCTCGTCGGCACAGTAGAACTTTGTTTTCCCAAGTGACGAGAGCGCCACAAACCACTTTAGGGTTTACATAGTGAACTTGATTGCATCCTTCACAAACCTGTCGGATCTGGTGATCTCCCAGTGGAATACGTGCTGTGGTTAGTTGTCCACAGTGGTTACAAAATTGAATATCCATATTTTATTCTTCCATCAATTCCATGAAAATTTCAAAAAACTTAAATTGGATCATCCTAATAGAGGGGGGTATTCCATAACTTTCTCCCTATAAAAAAATACAAAAAAAGGGCGAAAAGAATAAATATCGAACTGAGATAGCCTAGGTAAAGAAGACCAAAGTTTAAAATAATCTGTCCCCCTAATAATGCACCACTCCCTATTCCAATATTGTAAACAGCAGAAAACATGGCCATGGCGATATCGGGTGCATCAGATGCTATTTCTAGAACTTTATTTTGTAAGATCATCCCCAATAGGGTTATGGAAATTCCCCACAATAATGAAATGACTAAAGTGCTAAAAATATAGAAGCTTGCCAGATGTAGGGCTAATGCACATAATAAAAGCATCAGCATGGGTAAAATAAATAATGCTATAGGATGGTTTTTAGATTTCTTGGCAAATAAAACTCCTCCTACAATTCCAGAAATCCCAATAATAAATAAATTAATTACAATCCAGAATGAACTAATTTTTCCAACCTGCTGTAAAAAAGGACTAATAAAAGTATAGGTGGTAAAATAGGCGCTTATCACTAAAGCCAGAGTAATATATACATATATAAGTGTTGGGCGCATTAATAAGCTTGGTAATGTACTTAAACTTCCTGAAAGATAACTCGGCAATCGGGGCAAGATAGAGACAAGAAGTAGTAATGTCAGTGTGGCTAAAAGTGCAATCAGTCCAAAAGAAAAACGCCAACCGAAGTGCTGACCAATGATAGTTCCGATCGGAACCCCCAAAACCATAGCCAATGAAGAGCCTGTTACCACTAAACTTAATGCTTTTGCTGATTGACCGGCCGGTGCTAATCGAACAGCAATAGGAATGGTAATTGCCCAGAATACAGCATGAGAGGCAGCCACACCTAAACGGGAAAATAATAAAGAGTTAAAACTCCATGAAAAAGCTGTAAAAACATGGCTAATAATAAAGATTAAGAATACATAAATTAATAAATTACGGCGCTCAAAACGAGAGAATAACATCGCAAAAGGCAGAGCGAATAAAGTAACTGCCCAAGCATATACCGTCAGGATCTGGCCTGTGTAAGCAACCTCTATATTAAAACTGGTTGCAATATCTGTTAATAATCCTACGGGTAAAAACTCAGTGGTATTAAAAATAAATGCTGCAATAGCTAAAGTAATAACAGGAATCCACGATTTATTTTTTTCATTTTTATAAATTGGCATACGTGATGTTCCAGTATTAAATATAATAACGATGATGAAATAAAAAATATAATAACTCCTAAAAATATGTTAGGAGTTATCAATGATTAATTTAAAAGTTGCTCAAATAAATAACCAAAAATTATTAAGAATGAGCTAAAAGACCATCTATGCGACGAATAATTTTCCATGGATTATTTTCTTGCAAAGCTGGTGGCAGCATTACATCTGGGAAAGTCTGATAGGCAACTGCCCGCATAAAGCGTCCAATTGCACCTGTACCTACGGAAGTTCGTGCAGATGAAGTGGTAGATGGGTATGGGCCACCATGGTGTTGAGCATAGGAAACCGTAACGCCAGTCGGCCAGCCATTCCATAAAATTCGGCCACATTTTTCATGGACCGCGTCAACGAAAGAGCTTAAGTTTTCATCTGCTTCAGCCTGTAATGTACAGGTCAATTGGCCCTCAAGTAATGCTACGATTTCTGCCAATTCACTTTCATCATCGTATTGAACCATCACAGATGCGGGACCAAACATTTCTAGTTCTAAAATTTCAGGTTTAGCTTTGATTGCGCTAACTGTGGTACACAGAATAGTTGGGGATGGTGCTTCTGCGCCATTTCCTTCAATTAAAACATCAACATTTGCGATTGCAGATACTTTGGAAAGTGCAGCTTCAAAACCTTTTCTAAGATTTGGTGATAAAAGTGGCGCAAATTTTTTAGTTGAAAATTCTTGTTGTAACAGAGGGAGAACAGCATCTTTTTCAAAACGAGGAACAAATAGCAAACCCGGCTTAGTACAGAATTGGCCCATTCCCATGGTCGCCGCATTTGCATAACCTGTGAGAATATCATTTTGACGAATTTTCCACGCTTTTTCAGTCACAAATACTGGATTAATGCTGCCTAACTCACCAAAAAATGGAATTGGGTTTGTTCGGCGCGAAGCGCGATCATATAAAGCACGCCCTCCAGCAAGGGAACCAGTAAAGCCAATTGCTTGTATTAATGGATGATCGACTAAGGCTTCAGCCGCTTCACGACCATGAATTACTGAAAATAACCCGTCTGGTGCCCCCACTTTTTTTAAGGCTTCAACTACTACTTCGCCTGTACGCAGACCAAGCGTTAAATGTGCGTCATGCACTTTGTGAATTACAGCACAACCAGCAGCTAATGCAGAGACACTATCTCCCCCCATTACACTAAAAGCAAAGGGAAAATTGGACGCACCAAATACTCCAACTACGCCTAAAGCGACATTCATACGACGGATATCTGGTCGGGCACCCATGCCCCAGTTTGCATCGGTATGGTCAATGGTTGCTTCAAAATGTAGACCGTATTGGATTTCTTTGGCAAATAACTGAAGCTGGAAAATTGTTCTTTTCATTTCACCTTGTAAACGGGCGATATCCAAATGCGTTTCTTTTCTCGCTAATTCGATCAGTTCATCTGCATGATGCCCCAATGCTTTGGCAATGGCATTCAACCATTCAGCACGTTGTTGGGGAGAAATTTGACGACTTGTTTCATAGGCCGATTGTGCCGCAGTAACCTGATCCTTGAACTGTTCAGGAGTAGTGATGAGAGTCATGTTGTGTCCTTTTAACCTTTTCTGAATCATGTTTGACATATCTATCTGAGAAAAATCAATCACATGTTTTTGAACATCTAGATTTCTATTTTTCCCTATTGACAGGATATTTTGGATATCATACATTGTGTTCATTAGTTAAACAAGTAGTTCACAATGTGAACGTTGAGATTTTATCTAAGCGTAGAGACCTCTGTTTAGGTTAAAAAGATAGGAAAGGAGACCTCGATGTCTAAACAAATTCGATTTTTTGCATTTGATTTTGCTGCACCCGCCCATTTATCGTCAGGTTTATGGCGTCATCCCGAAGATCGTGGCAATGAATACAAGTCAGTAAAATATTGGGTGGAATATGCAAAATTATTAGAAAGTGCTTGTTTCGATGGCATTTTTTTTGCCAATAATGATGGCTATCACGATAAATATAAGGGTAGTGTTGATGCTGCTTTAAGGGATGTTGCCCAGATTCCTGCTGATGAGCCAGCTTATATTATTTCTGCAATGGCTGCTGCCACTCGATATCTTGGTTTTGGTGTGACGTCTTCGACAGCTTACGATCAGCCTTACAATCTGGCGCGTAAATTTACGACTTTGGATCATTTAACGGATGGTCGCGTGGCTTGGAATTTGGTGACGTCTTATTCAGATAGTGCTGCACGTAACCTTGGCAATGGTACACAACGTGAACATGATGATCGTTATGGACATGCTGAGGAGTTTATTGATGTGGCACTCAAACTTTGGGAAGGGTCCTGGGAAGAAAATGCTGTGGTCATGGATCGTGAAAAATGCACGTATGTCGAACCTAGCCGTGTTCATGAAATTCAACATGAGGGTGAACATTTTAAGGTTCCAGGAATTTTTGTCTGTGAACCATCTGCACAACGTACTCCTGTGATTTTTCAGGCAGGCGGTTCGCCACGTGGGGTCGCGTTTGCTGCTGCGACTGCTGAAGCGGTGTTTTTAAATGCCTCTACAAAAGAAGCATTGAAAAAACAGGTCGATAATTTACGTGAACAAGCCACTGCAGCAGGGCGTAATCCGGATCATATTGCAACTGTGCAAATGATTACGGTAATTGCTGGGCGTACAGATGAAGAAGCACAACAACGTTATGATGATTATAAAAAACTAGTGAGCTATGAAGGTGCTATGGCCCGTTATAGCGGTTGGCTGAATCTAGATATGTCAGAGTATGACCCTGATGTACCATTAAAAGATGTCAAAACTAATGCCAGCCAAACCATGTTGAATTTCTTTCTGAAAATGGATCCAAGTAAGGAATGGACACCGCGTGATATTGCTGAATATAACGGGATCGGTGGAACCTCACCTGTGATTGTGGGTGGCCCTAAAAAAGTTGCCGATGAATTACAGGCATGGGTGGAAGAAACTGGGGTAAGTGGTTTTAACATTACCTATGGCATCAAGTATCAAGATATTAAAAACTTTATTGATTTTGCAGTACCTGAATTACAGAAACGTGGTGCGATGCGTACCGAATATGATGGGCCTACTTTACGTGAAAATCTGTTTGGCAAAGGAAAAACACGTTTGGCCGAAGATCATCCAGGGATGAAATATCGTCGTAACGCATCGGTCTAAGGAAAGACCGTTAGATAAATTTTAAGGAGAAAAACATGACTGCCAATAGCCAAGTGATTGCATCAGCAGATCAACGCAAATTATTTAGTTTGTTGCCAACAGGCGTCGTGGCCATTACTGGTACCACAGAAGAAGACAAGCCCACTGGACTTGTAGTTGGAACATTCCAATCGTTATCGCTTGAGCCCGCTTTAGTTACTTTCTGTGTAGATAAGTCTTCGAGTACCTGGCCTGTACTTCGTAACAAGGGTAAATTTACAGCCAATATTTTATCCACTTCACAACTTGATGTATGTAAAGCTTTAGGTCGAAAAGGTGAAGATAAATTTAAAGGTTTAAATTATGAAAATGGCCCACTTGGTACACCTCGTTTAGCACAATCAGTGGCATGGATTGATTGTACGGTCTTGTCTGAAGTAATTGCCGGCGACCATTTTATGATTGTTGGGGCAATTAAAGCCTTTCAGTTTGGTAATCAAGCACCTTTAGTTTTTAGTGGGGGCAAGTTGGCTGAATGTCAGCCATTACCCATGCCCAATGCTGAATCAAATGCAGAAAATACTCCAGCCAATTTAGCTGCACGTATTTCAAATGCGTGGACGAAAGCATGGGGAGAAGGAGATATTAAGGCCTTTGCCAGTATCGTAAGTCCAGATTATGTACGTTATGCCAAAGATACAGAAAAGTTCAGTCTAGCAGATATTCAGCAACAGATTCAGGACTCACATGCAGCATTTACTAATTTTCAAGTGGAAATCCTGCATACCGTGGAGCAAGAAGGCATGATTGCCTTGCATTGGAGAACAGTCGCTAAACACACCGGTGCATTTATGGGAGTTCCAGCTACACATCGTAGTGTCACAGTTTTTGGTTCTTCATTCATGAAGCATAAAAATGGTTTGATTACCCAAGAGTGGGTGGTCTGGGATCCAAGGGAGCTATTGGCTTCGATTGATATTTGGCACTTGGGTAATAAAGCCGTTTGAACCAAACATGAGGGGCGATCAAAAACCTCCTCAATACAAGGATTTATCCGTTGAGATTTTAAAGGAAATAAATATGTCATTAGATATTGAAGCAGTTGCGGATCGATTAATTGCAGCGCGTAAAAACTGTACACCTGTGGATCAAGTATTTTCCAGTGAAGAGGGCTTAAGTGTCGCGCTTGCTATTCAGGTACAACAAGAAATTATCCGTAAGGAAGTGGAAGAAGGCGGGCGTATTGCTGGATTTAAACTGGGTAATATTGCAGCTGCTATGCAAAATAAATTTGGTGTCGATCAACCTGACTTTGGTTACTTGATGGAAAGACTGTTCCACTTTGAACGAGTACCTGTATCGCCAGATCACTTTATTTCGCCTTATGTTGAATTAGAGCCTGCATTTGTTTTAAAGCATGATTTAGGTGGTTCACAAGTCACAGTGGCGGATGTAATTTCGGCAACGGATTATGTTTTACCTGCTCTTGAAATTATCGATTCACGTGTCAAAGACTGGAAAATTGGTATTTATGACACCTTAGCGGATTGTGGATCGGTTGGAGGCGTCATTTTAGGTGCTCAACCCCGCCAGATTAGTGAACTGGATTTAACCAATACTGCAGGTGATATTTTAGTGAATGGTAAGGTGGTTGCCCAAGGTAATACAGGCGATATTTATGGTAATCCAGTGTCTGCAATCGCATGGGTATGTCGCCGTGTGTCAGAGTTTGGGATTAGCTTTAAAAAAGGTGACATTATTCTTGCAGGCAGTTGCCTTGCCGCGGTTGAAATGACACCAGAAACTTCCATTACTGGCCGCTTTACAGGTTGGGGCGAAGTCTCTTTTGAATATCGGAATGGTCGTTAATTCATTTAAGTTTTCATTTTCATGATAATCGATAATCCATTTTTGGGTCGCCAGAAATGGATTATTTAATTTGAGCGGTTGCATAGGGATTGTTGTTTGAAAAGCAACTTCGCCATTAGGATTGGATTAAATGCTATTTTATTTCACTCATCTTTAGATTCTCTGATTTGAATCGTATTTCTGAACGTATTTAATAGTTTCTGTTATTTTATTTCTTGCTTATGAATTTGACTTTTCATTTGCCCTTGTCTATGAACGATTTAGTCTGAAATATCAGCAATAGTGGAAAATTTCTGGCATTACTTACTCTTGATCTTCGATTCTTTAATTTAATGGGCTACATAGATTGAGATCAAAGCATAATTTTAGAAATTAAAAAGTATTTTGATAGCCAAAAATTATTTTCGACTGAGTACAAACACACAGAGGAAAATTAAGAATAAACCGAGATAGCTCTGAGAGGTCAAGCTTTCTCCTACTAAAAAAACTGCAAGAATGGTTGCCACAGGGATTTCAACTAATGCGAGGGTCATGGCTTGACTAGCAGGAATATGTTTCAATCCAAAACTAAAAAATAAATAGCCCAAGAACATCGGCACTAGCGGGATGTAAAGAGCCACTATTAAATTTTCTGGATAAGTAAATAAGTTTGTGCCAGTAATGAAAAGCGTAGGTAATACCAGAACCGCACAAATACCAAAAATCAGTCCCATTGCTGCTCGAGAGTCAACGCCATGGCTGATAAGGTTTTTCATAATCCATGAATAAGATGCATAGCTGAAACTAGATAAAAGCCCAAAAAGAATACCCAGCAGACGATTTGATTGAACGACAGTATCCTCATGAACCGATGTGCCAATATGCGACAATAAAATAATACCGCTCAAGCCAAAAACAAAACTAATTAACCATTTTAGAGAAAGTTTACGGTGATCAAATATCCATTCCAATAAAACCGAAAATAGCGGTGCGCATCCAATTGAAACGACAGTTCCAATTGAAACACCTGCCAAAGAAACAGAAGAATAAAATGCGAAAGGACATAAAATAGAAACGATAATAGCGAGACCAATTTTGGTTTTAAAAGGCAAGATTTTTTTATAGTTACGGCGGATTGCTTTCAAACTCAAGACGGTATGAATCAGGCCACCGACCCCGACTGAAATAGTTGCAATGGCAATCGGTTGTAAGCCTTTTGAAAATGAGGCCGCCGCGCCTGCAGTGCCCCAAAAAAAAGCAGCAAGTAATACCGCAAGTAGACCTAATGAGTAATCGAGTGAAAAACGTTTTGTTAGTAAATTACTCATTTAGATTGGCTCAAAGCGAAAGAAAAAGTAAGGAGACGTTAGATAAAGTTTGAATATCATGGTGTCAATGCAGAACATAATCTACTTTGTACTATGAGGAGAACTTTCTATAAATATCGGTGCAATCATAATACAAAACGTTCATTATTTAAATATTGTGTTCAAAATTTTGAAAAATTCTAGATGTTCTGCAAAATGTTATAGTTATTTATGGGCATTTAATAAGATTAATTATTGTCGACTATTGTATTGAATGAATTACATTTAACTCATTTGTAATAGATGCGTGAGCAAGTTATACATTTATGAAACAGTATAAAGTGGGTGGAACACTTGCCTATACTGGAGGTCAATATAAAGATGCTGCCAACAGTTGGCTGTAACAAATGCGAATCCATTATTGGCTATTCCTGCACAAGGGAGAATATTTGCATTGAGCTATACAATTAATTATAAGTGGGACTTCTATTTTTAATAAAAAATTAAGTTAAAATAAGCCTTTATATGACTAATAAGGGCTTATTTTAACTTCTTGTTTTACTGCGTATGAAACCAAAATGTGCATTCAAAAAAGTCAGTAAAATAATGTCATTACAAATGCAATGTATAAAACAGTTAGAGATGAAAAGAAAAAAGGTGCTTAGTCATTAAATTTTAAACTGTATAGCGTTTGCTTAATCCCCAATCAGCCAAAATGCGACGATAAGTTGTAGAAGAACGATCTGCCTCAAAATGTGCTTCCATGGTTAAATCAAGTGGTAACTCTTCAGGTTTTTGCGTTTCAACCATTTCTTGATCCTCTGCAAAAATTTGTGCATTAAAGTCATACACAGCCTGTAAATCTCCAGTCGTATCAAAATTACGAGTCAGAGGAACAAACAAGCGGGTTTTATTATGTGAAACTGGGCAGCATGCGTTTAAAATTTTTAGAATTCCGTCATGAGGAAAATGCACAGTTAATATTGCAGAAAATGGTGGATATACATCAAACACACGTTTCCATAAGAAATCTTGTGGTGCTAAATGTTGCAATCCATGAGGATAATTACTTACATCACTGACATATTCAGTATGTAAACCATACTCTGTTTTTAGGGTTGAATATTTTGGAACGACAGGATTTTCACGACTGGCGAAGGCTTCATTATGCACCCATGCAAAATGTGCAACATCAATAAATCCTTCAAGTTGGCGTCCACTTGAACCTGCGATATCCACAAATGGCGGTAAAATGGCTTGATGTGTTTCATCTTCCCATGTATCGAGATGCGGAAAATTAGCCGATTCGACATTACGATTTTGAATACTGGTCCAGATCAAACCATATTTTTGTACCACGGGAAATTTGGTCAGTCGGAAACGATCTGAAATTTTAGTAAGTTCTGGTTGTGCAGGAATTTTTGTACATTTCCCTTCCGCGTTATAACGCAGGCCATGATAAGGACAAACAATTTCTTCACCTTCAACCCAGCCTTTCGTCAATGGTACACCACGATGTGGACAAATATCTCGCACCAGATGAATCTCACCTGACTCGGTTTTATAGAGAGCCATTTTAACGTCCAGCAAAGTGACTTGCTGTGGTTGAATAGCGACATCTTCAATTCGAGCAACAGGATACCAATGTTGGGAAAGGATCTCCCAATCCTGATCTTCAAATTGGCTATAACAAGGTTTGTTGATCAGATTGATGACTGGGATTGCATTCATGGCTGCGCCTCGTACTTTATTTTGGGAATGATCGAATTAAATGCAGTATTGAATGTATGGTGTATATTGTCTATTAGAATGATTTGTATAATATGTTCTAAAAAACAGAATGCTTCTAATTTTTTGTATTTTCTATATAGGTAATGGCGGTGATGAATGTTCCTTTTTCTCGATTTGCTGAATATTTTCTAGTGGTTGCTGAAACTGAAAATTTGCATAAAGCGGCGGAACAACTGTTTATTTCTGTTTCCGCAGTACATCGACAAATCACGCTTGCTGAGGAACAACTTGGTATAGCACTTTTCGAGCGTTTACCCAATGGACTTAAACTGACGCTCGCTGGTGAATTACTTTATTCAGATCTTTTACGCTGGAAAAAAGAGTTTATACAAACACGTATACGTTTTGATGAGATACAAGGCTTAAAACGTGGATCCATTGAAATGGGGCTAATTTCAGCATTAAGTGAAGGTTTTGTGATTGAAACTTTGGCTGAATTACAACAACAATATCCATGGATTACATTCAATATTCATACGCACGAAAGTAAGGCAATTATCCAAAAACTGATCAATACAGAAATCGATTTTGGTCTGATTCTCGACCCTTTGGTACATGCTCAACTTGAAGTTTTATCGTTTATCGAAATCCCAATCGGCTTTATTATGAGTCCGCAACATATTCTTGCGACTCAACCTAAACTTACGCTTGCAGATACCTATGAAAGCCGACATATCATTGCAGATGCGCCTTTAATGATCCATGAAAGAGTCATGGCGATGTATAAAAAACAGCACATTGTTCCTGTACATCAAACACTGACGAATGATATTCGACTTATGATTTCAATGTTAAAAAGAAATATGGGAATCGCAATTCTTAGCTACCTGGATGTTTATACAGCCGTTGAAAATAAAGAGCTAATTTTTATTCCTCTTCAAGAGCGCGCTATTCAGCCGTTAACCCTAGCACTTTGCGCAGGACAGCGCCGTCAGTTATCCAGAATCTCTCAAATCTTGATACAACAATTAAGCAGAAATATGGAAGAATTAAAAATTTACCCTAGCGACAAAAGTAGCCTGTAAGAACATTTGAAATATTCAAACCATAATCTATGTAAAAGGATTGAGATGGATCGAAATAAAAAATATTAAGTTATAGTTATCTGATGACTTTGCTTAATTGCCTCCAAACCAGCTAAAGAAAAGGTCATAAGATGCTGAAGCAGACGTTGTGAATCCATACTTGAAATGCTCTGTATGGGAGTCGGAACATTAGTACTGGCAATAATCAGCATCATACAGGGCGCAACAACACTCAGTACACAAGGCAAAAGTGCTGGATGATTTTCGTCTAGACCTGAAACCTGACTTATAATTTGACGAATATATTGAAATTTTCTGGTTCCATCGTGAGCCATGAACTGTTCTAGATAAGGGGTAGGAGAAAATAGTTCACGAATAAAAACCTGACTATGCCAGGCATCTTTTTCAACCAGTTTACTAATCAGTGTCTCAAAGAAAATTTCAAGTTTTCTGGTAGGAGAGAATGGACTTTTCACTAGCTCAGATAATTGTTGCTCATCAATATAATGGGCATGGGCTTCAGCCAAAACCGCTTTGTATAAACCTTCACGACCTTCAAAATGATAATTAATTGCTGCTAGATCCACTTGAGCTAACTGGGCAATCGCTTTATTGGTTGTTTGCGCAAAACCCTCTTGAGCAATTAATTGACCTGCTGCTTCAATAATTTTGGCTTTCGTTAAATCACCATCACGGCGACGTGATCTGGACATTGTGTAACCTGAATCAAATTTTGCTTTTTAAGTATATATTTTTTTGCCCAGTTGATGTAATTTAAATTTAAATTGAATTTAAACTATAATAATTTCATTCAAGGCGACTAACATGAAAAAAGGTGTTGTTGCGACTTTGCTGGTCGTTCTTATCCTTGCGCTAGCGTTTGCTGCATACTGGTATTGGAATAAAGATAAACCTTCGGAACACGAATTGACGCTGTATGGAAATGTTGATATTCGTCAGGTTTCACTGGCGTTTGAACAGGCAGGACGGATTCAGCGTTTAAATGTTCAGGAGGGAGATAAAGTACAACAGGGACAAGTACTTGCAGAACTAAATACCGATGCCTTAAAAATACAGGCACAACAAGCCAAAGCTCAATTAAATGTACAAAAACAGGCTGTCATTGCACAGGATGTGGGTACCCGCCCAGAACAGATTACTCAAGCCAAAGCTCAATTAACTTCTGCACAGGCACAGCTTGAAAAAGCCAGTAAGGATTTTCAGCGATTACAACTTTTGAATAATAGCACCGCAGGCCAAGCTATCAGTAAACAGGAACTTGATCTTGCTCGGACCAGTCAAGCGACTGCTGCTGCTACAGTTAAAGAACAGCAGGCTAATCTTGTGTTATTGGAAAAAGGTGCAAGAGCAGAAGATCGCGCCGCTACCAAAGCGCAGTACGAAGCCAGCCAAGCCAACCTAAATTTAATTGAATATCAAATTACTCAAAGTATATTACGTGCCCCAGTCAATGCAGTCGTTCGTGCCAGACTTCAGGAAGTGGGTGATATGACTACTGCTCAAAAAACAGTTTATACGTTGGCTCTCACAGATCCAAAATGGGTGCGTGTCTATGCCAATGAACAGCAGTTGGGTTTGATCAAAATGGGCAATCAGGCTCAAGTTATTCGTGATTCCCAGCCGAATCAGCCCATTTCAGGCAAAATTGGTTATATTTCTTCTGTAGCAGAATTTACCCCAAAAACGGTACAGACCGAAGATATCCGAACCACTTTGGTTTATGAGGTTAGAGTTTATGTAAATGATCCAGATGATCAATTAAAAATGGGTCAACCTGTGACAGTCAAAATCGCCAAAGCTGATTGAGTAACTGCTTATGAATGACTTGCCAAACAATGCTTCTGATGTGGTTATTGCGCAAAATTTGCGACAGGTCTTTCGCTCAGAAAATAAGAAAATGCCTGATATCTGTGCAATTCAGGATTTAAACATGCACATACGATCAGGGCAAGTAACGGCATTGGTCGGGCCAGATGGAGCGGGTAAAACAACTTTTTTACGCTTAATCGCAGGATTATATCAACCCACTTCGGGTTCATTACAGGTATTAGGAACTGACGTTTCAAAAAATCCGCAAGCTGTGCAAGACCGTATTAGCTATATGCCACAACGGTTTGGATTATATGAAGATCTGAGTATTCAGGAAAATCTTGATCTCTATGCCGATTTGCACGGCGTTCCTCAAGAAATACGCAGACAACAATTTGCCCGTTTATTAGAGATTACCGATCTCAGTAAATTTACCCAAAGACCAGCAGGAAAGCTTTCTGGGGGAATGAAACAAAAACTGGGTTTGGCTTGTACTTTGGTTCGTTCACCCGAGTTATTACTTTTAGATGAACCCAGTGTCGGAGTGGACCCTTTATCCAGACGAGATTTGTGGTTAATCATTGAACAATTGGTGAAAGAAGAAAAGTTAAGCGTAATTATGAGTACCGCATATATGGATGAAGCCGAACGATGTGCTGAGGTATATGTCATGTATGAGGGAAAAATACTGCAACAAGGCACACCGCAACATTTAAGCGAACAGGTCAGAGGGTTGACTTGGCAAGTCAAGCCACCTGAATCTATGAAGGCACGGGCATTACAAGCACATTTATTAGATAATCATCAATTTATTACAGATGCGGTACCTAAAGGGGATGAAGTTCGATTTATTACACAACCGGATTGTCCGAAATTACCCGATGAGCAGTTACCACAAGGCGTTGTAGTTTCAGCTAGGGAACCTGAACTTGAAGATGCGTTCATGTGGTTGTTACATCAGGCTCAACAGCATGATGATCGTACGCAGCATCAGTCTGCAAATGATTTAGTTTCTTCTACGCAAATTGCGAATGATCAAGTTGAACCCGTGATTGTAGTGAAAGATCTTGTGCGCAAGTTTGGTGATTTTACAGCGGTCGCCAGTACTTCTTTCGATGTAAACCGAGGAGAAATTTTTGGTTTACTCGGACCCAATGGCGCGGGTAAAACCACTACATTTAGAATGTTATGCGGCCTATTGCCTGCAACCAGTGGAACTCTTGAAGTTGCTGGACTGAATTTGCGTCATGCACGGGCACAGGCACGAGCGCGTATTGGCTATGTTTCACAGAAATTTGCGCTGTATGGAAATTTAGCAGTTCTGGAAAATTTAAAATTTTTTGGCGGGGCGTATGGTTTATCTGGAAATAAACTCAAGCAACAAATTGAAAAAGCGTTACATCAATTTGAACTCCAGCCCCATGCAAAAAGTGGCGATTTACCCAATGGATTTAAACAACGTTTGTCGATGGCAGCGGCTTTATTACATCAACCCGAAATTGTCTTTCTGGATGAACCGACCAGTGGAATTGATCCTTTAGCGAGGCGAGCTTTTTGGTACACCATCGGAAAATTAGCCGATCAGGGCATGACCATTATTATTACGACACACTTTATGGAAGAAGCTGAGTACTGTGACCGTATTGCGATACAGGATGCCGGTAAGATGCTGGCTTTAGGTTCTCCTAAACAAGTGCGTCAGCTGGCGGGTACAGGCAGTAGTAGTGATATGAATCGCGCATTTATTGCGATTGTAGAACAAGCCCGTACACATCAACAGGAGCATGTCGCATGAAAGGATCGGCTTCTGTTTTACGTTTGGCTGCTTTGATCCGTAAAGAAATTCATCAATTACTCCGGGATAAAAGTAGTCTGGCAATCGGCCTGATCTTACCCCTTATCCTGATTTTACTCTTTGGTTACGGGTTATCTTTCGATTTAAATAATGGCCGGGTAGGCGTGGTCGCACAAAATATGACGCCTCAAAGTCAGCAGTTGATTGCTGGGCTAAATGGGACGAAATATATTACGGCTTTGCCTTATACCAGTTTTTATCAGGCTGAACAGGCAATGGGACGCGCTGAAATAGATGCTATTGTCAATCTGCCTACAGATTTTGCACAGCAAAGCGCACAAAATACCGCAACCATACAAGTCATTACAAATGGCCGATCGACCACGATTGCTTCTGCTTTACAGGGATATATTTCAGGTGCATTACTAACAGCACAAACGATTCAAGCAGATCGAAATCATATCGGCACATCAGCGGGATTAATCAGTGTTGAACAACGTATGTGGTTTAATGAATCGGCAAATAGTACTTGGTTTTTAGTTCCTGGGCTGATCGTATTGGTATTGACCTTGATTGGTGCATTTCTCACGGGTTTATTAATCGCTAGGGAGAGAGAAAGAGGAACGCTCGAAGCTTTATTTGTGACTCCAGTTCGTCCATTGGAAATTGTTCTTTCAAAACTCATTCCATATATTGTGATTGGCATGATCGATATTGTGATGTGCTTATTAGCAGCAAGTTTGATCTTTGATGTTCCAATCCGTGGTTCATTACTTTCTATTATTAGTGCATCATTTTTATATTTATTGGTTTCATTGTTATTAGGATTGACGATTTCGGGATTCTCCAAAAGCCAGTTCCAAGCCAGTCAAATGGCTTTACTGGTCAGCTTTATGCCAGCAATGATGCTATCTGGGTTTGTTTTTGACACTCGTAATTTACCGTGGTTAATACAGATAATTAGCCAAATTTTGCCTGCAACTCATTTTATGTCCCTCATTAAAACTCTGTTTTTAGGGGGAGATGACTGGGGGCTTTGGCTAAAAGAGTGTGGCATTTTAATGGTGTATGTTGTGATTTTAATGACTGCATCGTGTCGATCACTAAGAAAACGTCTGGGGTAACAGCATGTTTCATAGTTTTGTTACTTGGTTAAATTACTTGATGGTATTGGTCAAAAAAGAATTTCTCACGATTTTAAGTGATCCAGCCAATCGGGTTATTTTATTTGCACCTGCTTTAATTCAGGCTTTATTATTTGGCTATGCTGCGAACTATGATGTAAATCGAGTGGATTATGCAATTTTAGATCAGAGTAAAAGTCTGGCATCTCAGCAATTATTATCGCATTTGGATGGTTCTGGTATTTTTCATCGAACCGCTACTCTCAATAATAATTCACAGATTAAAGACGTGATTGATCAGCGCACAGCGTTAGCTGTGATAAGTATTCCGCCAGATTTTGAAGACAAACTAAATAACGCTCAAACTTCGCCTATACAAGTTATTTTAGATGGTCGTAATTCATCTACTGCAGGAATGGCTGGCGCTTATATCAATAATGTAGTGAATTCACTTAATCAGGAACGCTTAGGAAATATTGCCCCTTTTCAACTTGAAATACGTACGTGGTATAACCCCAATCAGGAATCCAGATGGGGGATTATGCCTTCGTTAATTGCTGCTTTAAGTATGATGCAAACTTTATTGTTATCTTCGCTTTCGGTTGCAAGAGAACGAGAACAAGGCACGTTTGATCAATTACTTGTGACTCCTTATACCCCGCTTCATATCATGATTGGTAAAGCATTACCGCCAATTTTTATTGGTTTGATGCAATCCACCATTATTTTATTGATCATTATGTTCTGGTTTGGCATTCCCATGAATGGCTCTTTAAGCTTGTTATATTTTGGGTTGTTATTTTTTAACATTGCTGTGGTCGGTGTGGGCTTGTCTATTTCAGCGATCTCTTTAAATATGCAACAGGCCATGTTATTTACGTTCTTTTTAATTATGCCCTTAATGTTGTTATCAGGATTACTTACACCCGTACAAAACATGCCACATATTCTACAAATTGCGACTTATGCCAATCCTTTACGTTTTGGAATCGATTTAGTACAAAGAATTTATCTGGAAGGGGCAACTTTTAGTCAGGTAAAAGGTGATTTTATTCCCATGTTTGTTCTGGCGGTTATTACATTACCTTTGGCTGCATGGCTATTTAGAAATCGGTTGTCTTAATAAAATTTGGGTAATTCCACCCTCATTTTGAGATTGCTGTGTAATCGATGTTTTGATTTTGCTTATGCGCTGTAAGGATTAAACACACTTCGGAAAAGCCAACTTCATAGTTTAGCCGTTGTTCATTGGATTAAATTTCTTCATTTTTACATAAGTTAAAACAAGGATGTAAAACAATGAAGAAGGCGCTTTTATTTTTAGGTTCAATGAGCATTTTGGCAAATATGCCTGTATTAGCGGCAGATTTAAGTATCGGTGATCCCACTGCTGAAACGGGTCAACTTAAACTTTCAGGGGCGATTCGTACCCGCTATATCCATAAAGATTATGTGGTTGAGGCAAATGAAGGCTCAAAAAATGATGATTGGCAACTTGCAGATATCAAAACAGTTTTAACATATGAAAATCCTGACTGGATTGCATCGATGGATGTTCGTTGTTATCAATACAGCCGCTTATGTGATGCGTTATTTTTAAAAGATGCATGGGTTGGATATAAAATTTCAAATCAGCAACGTGTTTCAATGGGATTGCAATCAGTCGATTTTGGGTTTGGACGGCTTTGGGGCAATAGTTATTATGAAACTTTACTCAATACAGTCGGACTGGAGGATATCCAAAATTTAGGCGTGAAGTATCAGTTTAAGGATGATCAATACAACTTTATTTTAGGTTTTTATCCCACCGATGGGGGAAATTATAAAGGCATTTCTAAAGATTCCAGTCGTTATAGTGGTAACTTCGTTGAAGCTGACAATTTGACCCAAGGCACTGATATTGATGAAAAAAATATGTGGGTGACACGTCTTTCACGGAAATTTGAATTGAACGCTACAGAAAACTTTTCGACTGAAATTGGAGGGTCTTACTGGTATTCAGAACTGAAAAATCATCGCACAGATCAAGATGGACATCGCCGTACATGGAGCATTTTTAGCACCACCAATTATCAGGCATGGCAATGGTTATTTTTATTTGGAGAGCAAAATATTAAGAATGGTGATGATTTGCTGCCAAACAGTTCGACAATCGGGGCATTTGATTATCCTTATCAAGTCGCTAATAAAGGCAAATATATGGCCAATGAGATTAATTACACCTTTGCCAAGCCTTTTCACCAGTTAGAAAATATCAAGCCTTATGTTTCATATAGTCGTTTCTATAAAGAGGAATCGGACTATCAGGATTCAGACCGTTTAATTGCGGGCATATATTTTAACTATAAAGCAGTTGGCATACAGGGGGAATATATCTGGAGTCGTAATGATCCAATGACTGGCAGCGGAGCCAATGGACTCGCTCAAGGCGATACCAATCAGTGGAATAAATTATTTTATTTGTCCATTGGATATTATTTCTAACTTGCTTGTATTTATTTAAAAAGCCAGCTTGTAATAAAAAAAGCTGGCTTTTTTGACTATAAAAATACCTTTTCTGTTGGTGGTGCCATGGGTTCAATCGGTTGAATCAACTGACCACGAGAGATATTTTGAACATGCTGTAAACGATTAAGTAGTTCATTCTGGATAAATAAAATACAGGTTTGTAATTTAGAAGAACTTTTTAAACGGGATGGATAAACAGCCCAAATATCAGCATCTTGCCAGTATTCTGGTAAAATATGTTGTAATTGTCCATTAATCAACTCATCTGCCACGTCCCAGATTGAACGTAAAATAATACCGTGCCCTTCAGTTGCGAGCTGATGAATAATTTCGCCGTTATTGGAAACAAAGCGCGGGGTAACATGCACAGATCGATCTTCTAAAGCATGACGAAGTTTCCACAGCACTGAGGATTGGTCACGTTCACTAATGGTTAAACAATCATGTGTCCGCAAATCTTCAAGACTTTCAGGCATTCCGTTTTTCAGTAGATAGCTCGGGGCTGCACAAAAAATCCGAAAATTGGATGCTAATTTTTTAGCAATCATATTGGGCGCAATTTCATTACCAATCCGAATATCCAGATCAATGCTATGTTGAATCAGATCTTTGGTGTTATCAATCGTATCAAATTGAATTTCCAGTTTGGGGTACATAGTCATGAGTTTCGATAGGATAGGCGCAATATGTTTACGACCAAAACCAAAACTACTCACAATATCCAGACGACCCGTTGGCGTGCTGAGCGGATTATTCACTAGCTCGCTGATTTCATCAAATTCATCCAGAATATTTGATACGCGATCTAAAATTAGTTTTCCATCTTCAGTCAAACTTACATGGCGGGTACTACGATGAAAGAGTTTGCAGTTTAAATTTGTTTCTAAAATATTGATACGTTTACTGATAAAAGCAGGTGAAACACCCAGCTCTTCTGCAGAATCGACAAAACTCTTGCGTTTGGCGACTGTGCAAAAAACCTTTAAATCCGATAGGTTAGGTAGATTATTCACGATCCGTGTCCATTGGGATGATAGTTTTCTTATTGATCATTGCTGTTGAAAATAGCATGTTTACATCTAAGGATATTAACCAAAGGTGTAAGGGAGCGTTATGGCAAAAAAGTATAAAGTTGCCACGATTGCGGGTGATGGGATTGGTTTAGAAGTTCTACCAGAAGGGATTAAAGTTGTAAAGGCTGTAGCAGATAAATATGACCTTGCGATTCAGTTTGATGCATTTGATTGGGCAAGCTGCGATTACTATCTTGAACATGGCAAAATGATGCCAGATAACTGGTTTGAAGTCTTACAGGAATACGATGCAATCTTCTTTGGTGCTGTGGGTTGGCCTGAAAAAGTCCCAGATCACATTTCATTGTGGGGTTCATTACTACAGTTTCGTCGTCGTTTTGACCAATATGTAAATTTACGCCCCGTTCGGTTAATGCCGGGAGTGAAATGTCCACTTGCAGGTAAACAGCCAGGCGATATCGATTTTTATGTGGTGCGTGAAAACAGTGAAGGAGAGTACTCTGCCATTGGTGGCAAAGCTTTTGAAGGTACGGATCGTGAATTTGTATTGCAAGAAGCTGTGTTTACCCGTCATGGTGTTGACCGCATTTTAAAATATGCTTTTGAATTTGCCGATCAACGTGATGCTAAAAAGATTACGGCAGCAACCAAGTCCAATGGTATTGCAGTGAGTATGCCATACTGGGATGAGCGCGTTGACGAAATGGCAAAACAATATCCGCAGATCAAAGCAGATAAACAGCATGTTGATATTTTAGCGGCACGTTTTGTACTACAGCCTGAGCGATTTGATGTAGTGGTGGCATCAAATTTATTTGGTGACATTTTGTCGGATCTAGGCCCGGCATGTACCGGTACGATTGGTTTAGCAGCTTCGGCAAACTTAAACCCAGAACGCAAATTCCCGTCACTTTTTGAACCTGTACATGGTTCTGCACCTGATATTTTTGGACAACAAATTGCCAATCCAATTGCTGCGATTTGGTCAGGTGCCATGATGCTGGATTTTCTGGCAGAGGGTGATGAGAAAGTCATTGAAGCAGGTCAAGAGATTATGCAGGCAATTGAGCATGTGTTAGTCCATGGTCCTAAAACACCTGATGTCGGTGGAACGGCAAAAACCTATGAAGTGGGAGATGCGATTGCATCATTTGTTACGCATCAGAAAATGGATTTATTCGCGATGGAGTAGGCGTCCTTAGCCAATAATAAGGGAATCTCTAAAGCTACTTAAGCAGGTTGGTATGGTTTAAAAATGTCCTGAAAATGCTTATTTACCTTATGTAAACTGCGATTTTTGTTCATTCTTTTCCACATACTGACAGTGATAGGCATGTTTTAGAGACTTCCACTACTATCCGAGATGGATTGAATAGATATGGATAATCAAATTACAAAACCTTATACAGATAAGACGCTTGCGATCACCAGTTTAGCCGTTGTATTTATCTCGGTGGCTGGTCTGGCAATTTACTCATCTGAATCAATACAGTTGGCAGCAAAGTGGATGCAGTGGACAACCTCTGTATTTACTACACCTGTACTTTTATTTACTTTTTTATCAATTATTTTTACTTTTGCTTTGGCATTTAGTAAATACGGCAAAATCAAGCTCGGTGAAGGTAAACCCGAATACAGTACCATGTCATGGATTTTTATGTTCATTTTATCGGGAATTGGTTCTTCGACCTTGTACTGGGGCTTTTTAGACTGGGCTTATTATTACCAAACCCCAGGTTTAAATTTAGCACCAGAATCGGCAGAGGCACTGAAATACAGTGTGGCTTATTCATTCTTCCACTCTGGCTTAAGTGCATGGTCAATCTATGCCTTGGCATCGATTTCACTATGCTATAGCTATCATGTCAGAAAGAACAAAGGCTTAAGTCTGGCTTCGATGATTGAAGCAGTGACTGGCTTTAAAGCAACTGGCCCAGTCGGACGCTTGGTTGATCTGATGTTCTTGCTGTGTATGTTTGGTGCTCTCACTATTTCACTGGTTTTAACTGCTGTGACATTTACCAATATTTTGTCGCAGTTGACTGGTATTCCAAATACTTTTATGACCAAAGTGATTGTCATTTTAGCTGTGTCAATCTTATTCGCGCTCAGCTCTTATGTGGGTATGGACAAAGGGATGCAGCGTTTAAGCCATATGGTGTGCTTGGGCGTAGTGTTGTTTGCAATCTATGTGCTGTGTTTTGGGCCAACCCAATTCATTATGAATAACTCATTGATGAGTTTCGGTTTGATGGCGACTAATTTTGTGGATATGAGCTTATTTACAGACCCAATGGGTGACGGAAAATTCACACGTGAATGGACCGTGTTCTATTGGTTATGGTGGATTTCTTATGCACCTGGGGTGGCTTTATTCGTAACGCGTGTGTCTAAAGGGCGAACCATTAAAGAAGTGATTCTTGCCATGGTTATTGGTGGTAGCGTTGGTTTATGGGTCATTTTTGGAATATTTGAAAATTACAGTGTTTATAGTTTTATTCACGGTATGGTTAATGTCCCACAAGTCTTAACTCAGCAAGGTGGTGAAGTGGCGATTGGTCAACTGCTTGGTTTATTGCCCGCAGGTAAACTAATGATGTGGCTATTTCTTGGCATTATGGTGATTTTCCTTGCAGCACATATGGACGCAGTGGGTTATGCGGTATCTGCAACGTGTACCCGGGGTTTACGAGAAGGGCAGGATCCGTCTCCAAATGCACGTTTATTTTGGTGTGTAATGTTAACGCTGATCCCGATTGCGATGATTTTCTCTAAAGCGCCTTTAGATACCATGAAAACCGCAACAATCGTGACCGCCTTACCTTTTATTTTGATCATTCTGGTGCAGACCTATGGTTTAGTGAAATGGCTCATTGAAGACTATTCCAAGATTCCATCGCATTTGATTGAGCAAAAAAGCTTTAGCGAATTGGAAGCACTTGATCATACTGACTCACATCAGCAGATGCATATTGATATTGCTGCAACTCAAATTGCGAATAAAGTCAGCCAAAAGGAATTGTCATGACTCTACAACCGAACATATACGATGAGCTAAGTGAAGAAATGCAAAGTCTGGTGTACTGGAGCAGTATTTATTCGCCAGCAGATAGTGATATTGATTCAATTCGTGCAGCTTACGATGCAATGTGCTTGCACTACACTTTACCACGCGATGGTACGGTCAAGATTGAAGATAAAACGATTGCAAATGTTGCTCATCCCGTCAATGTTCGGTTGTATACGCCATTAGGTAGTGCCCCAGCAACAGGTTGGCCATGTGTGTTGTATATACATGGTGGCGGATGGATGGTGGGCAATTTAGATTCTCATGAGTTTATTACCCGTTATTTATGCCGTGATCTCAATGTTGCAGTGTTGAGTGTGGATTATCGCTTAGTGCCAGAACATCATTTTCCAGCTGCTTATGAAGATTGTGAAACGGTGTACCAATGGTTACAACAGTTTGGAATCGACTGGAATATTAATCCGGCACAAATTGTTTTAGCGGGTGATAGCGCAGGCGGTAATTTAGCCGCTGCACTGGCTGTTCAACTCCAACATACAGGCGCTCAGGCATGTGGTCTGGCCTTAATTTATCCGTGTTTGAGCAGCAGTTTTGATACGGCAGCGTGTCAACAACATGCGGAAGCACCGTTGCTAACGCTCAATGATATGCAGTATTACCTAAAAGAATATGCACCGAATAAAAGTGACTGGCAGGATTTACGGTTATCACCACTCATGGCGCAGGATTTTTCTGATATGCCAAGTAGTTTTGTTGCGGTCGCTGAATACGATCCATTGTGTGATGACGGGCGTATTTTTGTAGATAAATTAAAGCAAGCCAATATTGTAGCTGAGTTTTATCTCGGTAAAGGATTACTACATGGCAGTTTACGTTTAGTACGTGATTGTCCTGTAGTGCAAGATTTATATCAGCATATGCTGAGTTCGATAAAGCAAATGTTCACGTGATTTGAACATCCGCCAATTTTGATAAAACAGTCTCAGGACAAAAGAGTTTAATGGAGTAAAACCATGAATGCAGTTGAAAAATTACCCGAAGATTTCTGTTCAAATCCAGATGTAGCCTGGACATTTCCAAAAGTATTTTATACGTCTTCTCAAGTTTATGAGATTGAAAAAGAAGAAATTTTTGCAAAAAGCTGGATTTGCGTGGCACATGGCAGTGAAGTTGCTCAAGCCAATGACTATATTACCCGTAAAGTGATTGGTGAAAACATTATTGTGATTCGCGGTAAAGATAGCGTTTTACGTGCGTTTTACAATGTCTGCCCACATCGAGGTCATGAGTTGTTAAGTGGCAGCGGCAAAGCGAAGAATGTGATTACCTGTCCGTATCATGCATGGACGTTTAAGCTGGATGGTAGTTTGGCATTAGCACGTAACTGTGATCATGTGGAGTCTTTTGACAAGCAAAACTCAAGTATGGTGCCATTAAAAGTTGAAGAATATGGTGGTTTCGTCTTTATCAATATGGACGAAAATGCCACTTGCGTTGAAGATCAATTGCCTGAATTTGCACAAAAACTCAATGAAGCTTGTGCGGTAATCAAAGACTTGAAATTGGCGGCACGTTTTGTCACTGAAACTCCTGCCAATTGGAAAGTGATTGTAGATAACTATTTAGAATGTTATCACTGTGGCCCAGCACATCCTGGTTTCGCAGACTCTGTACAAGTGGATAAATACTGGCACACCACTCATCAGAACTGGACCTTGCAATATGGTTATGCACGTTCTTCAGAGAAATCATTTAAGCTTGATCCCTCTGTTAAAGATCCAACCTTTAGTGGTTTTTGGACGTGGCCTTGTACCATGTTTAACGTACCGCCGGGTGCAAATTTTATGACTGTAATTTATGAGTTCCCGATGGATGCGGAAACGACTTTGCAACATTACGATATTTTCTTTACCAATGAAGAATTGACCCAAGACCAGAAAGATTTGATTGAATGGTATCGCAATGTATTTCGTCCTGAAGACCTTGAACTGGTTGAAAGTGTACAACGTGGCTTGAAATCACGTGGTTATCGTGGCCAAGGCCGGATCATGACTGATAAGCAACGTTCAGGAATTAGTGAACATGGTATTGCCTATTTCCAGAATCTTGTGGCGCAACATCACAAATAATTTTGTACCAGATATCAGTCAATTTAAAGGTATGACGAGTAGCGTCATACCTTGCTTTCAATCGATAGGAACATGACATGTCAAGTTTGCAAGCAAGTCCGTTATTTCAACAACAAGGATGGGTCAATGGTCAATGGATCAATGCCCACTCCAATGCCACTATTCCTGTGACCAACCCTGCAACTGGCGAAGAAATTGGTTTAATTCCAAATATGGGTGCAGCAGAAGCAACCGAAGCGGTTGAGGTGGCGTATCAGGCGTTAGCCACATGGAAAGGATTGACTGCACAAAAACGTGCAGACCTTTTACTGGCTTGGTACCAGTTAGTTCTAGCGCACGCCGATGAATTGGCGCGTATTATGACCATTGAACAGGGTAAGCCTTTAACGGAAGCACTGGGCGAAGTGAAATATGCGGCTTCGTTTATTCAATGGTTTGCCGAAGAAGGCAAACGCATGTATGGCGATGTGATTCCAACCACAAATAGCCAACAACGTTTTATTGTCACTAAAGAACCGGTGGGGGTTGTAGCGGCAATTACGCCGTGGAACTTTCC
The DNA here is from genome assembly GCF_016624705.1 of Acinetobacter sp. S40. Taxonomy (NCBI): domain Bacteria; kingdom Pseudomonadati; phylum Pseudomonadota; class Gammaproteobacteria; order Moraxellales; family Moraxellaceae; genus Acinetobacter; species Acinetobacter sp. S40. Next base: position 73,874 of record NZ_JACVTU010000007.1, on the reverse strand, counting down.
GATTGCCATGATTACACGTAAAGCTGCGCCTGCTTTGGCTGCTGGCTGTACCATTGTAATCAAACCTGCCAATGAAACACCGTATTGTGCGCTTGCGATTGCTAAATTGGCTGAAATGGCAGGTATTCCAGCAGGTGTCATTAATGTAGTTACAGGTAAATCGCAAGAGATTGGTGCAATATTTACCAGTCATGAAAAAGTAAAAAAACTGACTTTTACAGGTTCTACACCAGTCGGTCGTTTATTGATGCAGCAATGTTCAGACACCATTAAAAAGTTAGCTCTGGAACTGGGTGGTAACGCGCCGTTGATTATATTTGATGATGCGGATTTGGATAAAGCAGTACAGGGCGCGATCTTTGCCAAGTTCCGTAATGCTGGGCAAACTTGTGTCTGTGCCAATCGAATTTACGTACATGACAAAATTTATCAAGCGTTTACTGAGAAATTTGTTCAAGAAGTACAGAAATTTAAAATCGGGAATGGGCTTGAGGCTAATGTACAAATTGGGCCATTAATCAATGAAAAAGCCGTATTAAAAGCGCAACAGTTAATTGACGATGCCTGTAGCAAAGGCGCCCAAATAGCATGTGGAGGTAAACAGCATCCACTTGGCCAGACTTTTTTTGAACCTACAGTTTTAACTGAGGTGAATCGAAATATGGAAATTGTTCAAGAAGAAATTTTTGGGCCAGTGGCACCCTTGATTCGTTTTACAGATGAAACGGATGTTGTGACACAAGCCAATGACACCATCTTCGGTTTAGCGGCATATGTCTATAGCGAAAACATTTCACGAATTTGGCGCGTCGCTGAGCAGCTTGAATATGGCATGGTCGGGATGAATTCAACTGCGATTTCTAATGAGGTGGTGCCCTTTGGTGGCGTTAAGCAGTCGGGTGTTGGTCGTGAAGGATCTAAATATGGTTTAGAAGAATTCATGACCATTAAATACATGTGTTTAGGATTATAGCAATAATGCTTATGGGGCTGTCAGCGGTGACAGCCTCACATGCGAGTTTAAAAATAGAACATGCTTAGATGAGCAGAATGCGGTAAAGAGGATTTAGACATGGCTAGTCATTATGAAATGTTTCCATCAGTGGTCACACGTGTAGAGCAACTTACGCCCCTGATCAAACGCTTTACATTTAAACGTCAGGACGGACAAAATTTCCCTCAATTCAATGGTGGCAGTCATATTATTGTGAAAATGAATGATCAACTGTCCAATGCTTATTCACTGATGAGCTGTGCTCAAGATCTTACAACGTATCAGGTCTGTGTTCGTAAAGATATTGATGGCAAAGGCGGGTCTGTCTTTATGCATGATCAATGTAGCGAAGGTTGTGAGATTCTGATTTCTGAACCCAAAAATCTATTCCCGTTGGCGGAAGATGGAGAGAAACATATTCTAATTGCAGGAGGAATTGGTATTACTCCGTTTGTACCGCAAATGGGGGAACTGGCTGCACGTGGTGCAGAATTTGAATTGCACTATGCTTATCGTTCTCCCGAACATGCAGCCCTCTTGCAAGAATTAGAACACAAACACGCGGAACACATTTTTAGTTATGTCGATTCAGATGGAAAATACCTTGATCTGGATCAATTGATTGGCGCTCAACCGAAAGGAACACATGTGTATGTGTGTGGACCAAAACCAATGATTGATGCTGTGATTGAGCGCTGTAATTTTTATCGTTATCGTGATGAATATATTCACTGGGAACAGTTTGCCTCAGCTATGCCTGAAGATGGTGAAGCATTTACCGTGGTGTTGGCAAAATCCAATCAGGAAGTTGAAGTTCAGGGCAATCAAACCATTTTACAAGCAATTGAAGCTCTCAATATTGATGTTGAATGTTTATGTCGTGAAGGAGTCTGTGGCACTTGTGAAACTATGATTCTGGAAGGTGAAGCAGAACATTTTGATCAATATCTAAGCGATGATGAAAAGGCATCACAGCAATCGATGATGATCTGTGTGTCACGTGCTAAAGGCAAGAAGTTAGTATTGGATTTATAAGTTTTATGGAACTGAAATGGTACGTTCTTCAGGAAAGATAATGATAGAATAAATCTGTAATTTAATATGAAAATAATTTGTCTAAGGTTATTTTAATTAAAGAAATTAAAATCTGTCAGGTATATGCATCTTTATAATTTAAACAGTTTAAAGTATACCTGACTTTAAAAATTAAATTTTATGTTGGTTGAGCTTTTGGATTTATGCAATATCTTTATTAAATTATTGGTCATCAAAAGGCGAAAAAATGTTTACAGCATCTTGTTTATGTGAGGGTATTCAATTAAGACTATTGGCTCCTTTAAATCCGATTTATATATGTCATTGTAAACAGTGTCAAAAGGCACAAGGCGCTGCATTTGCTGCGATTACTCAGGTTGAAATCAAGGATATGCAAGTCGTAAAAGGAGAAAATCTTTTACAGTCTTATTTTGCAACGCCAAATAAAAAACGCGTATTCTGTAAACAATGTGGTTCACCAGTTTATAGTGCACGTCTGGATAAACCAGATGTGGTGCGTTTACGGGCAGGACTTATTAATGAATCCGTGGATGTGAATGTTGTTTCCCATGCGTATGTTAATTCCAAAGCTTTTTGGCATGTGATTGGTGATCAGGCTCCGCAATATCCTGAAGCTTTACCCTCTATAAATTAAAATGAAACCACATCTGTTTATATTTTAAATTAATCAGCATGAAGCTAGAGAAATATTATTATTTTTAACATTTAATGGAATATTGCTAAATTTATTCTGAAGAATATATATCCAGAGTGTTTATTATTAAGACGTATCTATTTCCATTCATTGGTACGGTATTATTTATCGGTAATAAGCTGTATAACATTTTACTATCAATGCTGTTAAATCTTGTGTGTATTGCTATCTCTTTACCCAGTTCCATTTCATGATAGTTTGACAAAACAAGTTGAGGTGTTTATGAAACAGCAAACAGATCAGACTTCACTTCTTTTAAAAGTGCTATTGATTATATTTAGCATGATTGCTGGAATGACCCATGCCAGTTCAGAGCAGGCATGGAAACAACATGATCAAGCGGTTAAAACTGCCTGTGTCAAAGCCAGTGGTTTGAAGAATGCCAAAGCGGTTAGCGATATTATGTTATTTGATGACCGTGTGGGTTATTCGGCTTTAGTGCTGGAAGGAAATTACCCTCAAACTCATATGAAAAATAGAAAAGGACGAGAACTTTGTCTATATCAACGTCAACAGAAGAAAGCTGTAGTCACAGCAGCAGATGGCCTTTTAAGTAGCAAAAAATAAAGCCGAATGTCTTCAGCTTAAGTAATTGATCAGAAATATGAGCTTCAACGTGCTCATAATTTTAAATAGTTTTTTGCTATTTTGTTTCAGAAGTTTCTGACTCATTTAAAAGTTGGCTATGAGTTTTTGGTTTGACTAAAGGTGAAGTTGGACGAGGATGACGTTCAGTATTTGAAAATTGGAAACCTATACCTGCTTCTACATCATCCGCTGCAATTTCAGTTTCAAAGCGCTCTTTATCCAGTTCACGTATTTCTTTGGTGATGGTCCGAATTTCGTCACTATCAACGCCTAAAGCATCCAGTGTTGCACCGCCAAATAAAAGAGCGGACTCGAAGGTTTCACGAATTTGATAATCTACATCCTGTTTTACCAAAGACAATGAATGTTCACGGTCATAAGAACGTACTAAAAGTTTTGCCAAAGGAAACTCATGTTTTACCAATTCCACAATTTTATTTGTAATATCTTTATTATCAACGCAAACCATTATCGCTTGAGCGTTAGCAGCCCCAGAGGCGCGTAAAATGTCCAGACGTGTACCATCACCATAATAAATTTTAAAACCAAATTTGGTGGCATTTTGAATCATGTTGATATCAGTATCAATCAGAGTGACATCGACTCCACGTGCCAGTAAAAGCTGACTGGCAACTTGTCCAAAGCGGCCAAAACCAATAAGTAATACATTTCCATGCAAATCATTGGCGAGTTCCACATTATCAAGTGAGGTCATTTTATTTGGTCGAATTAAACGATTCATCACAATACCCAGTAATGGGGTGAAAATCATGGATAACACTACAATTGCTGTCAGATTAGATTTAATGGTTTCATCAATAACTTGTGCACTTGCCGCTGCTGTAAAAAGCACAAATGCAAATTCACCCCCCTGTGCCATGATCACAGCACGATCTAAAGCCGTAGCATGTGAGCTTTTAGTTAAGCGTGCTACCACGTATATTAGAATTGCTTTAGTTAACATTAACGCAATAACGCTGCTTAAAATGAGAAGCCAATTGTTTTGTACAACTGATAAATTCAGCGACATACCCACGCTAAGAAAAAATAACCCTAATAAAATGCCGCGAAAGGGTTCGATATCAGCTTCAATCTGATGACGAAAGGTTGACTGAGAAAGTAAAACACCCGCAAGAAATGCACCCATGGCCATAGATAAACCCGTGGTTTGCATTAGTAATGCTGCACCTAATACAATGAGTAATGCGGCAGCGGTCATGACCTCCCGTGCTTTGGCTGCAGCCAGTATTTTAAAAAGCGGATTAAGTAACCAGCACCCAGCTGCAACTAATCCTGCGATTGCGGCAAGTCCAATACCAATATCTTTAAGACGATCTGGCGTGCTTTCTACTACTTGATTCGGTGACATAAATGCCACGATAGCGAGCAATGGAACAATCAGTAAATCTTCAAACAATAAAATAGCAACGATCTTTTTACCATTGGGTTGGCTTAAATCACCACGGTCTCCCAGCACTTGCATAACGATTGCAGTGGAAGTAAGTACAAATCCAGCTGCACTAATAAAAGCAATCTGCCATGGAAAACCGTAGAGCAGACCTATACCAGTTAGACCGATAATACAAAAAGTGATTTGCAAGGTTCCTAAACCAAAAATATCACGTCGCATATTCCATAAATGTGAGGGCTGCATCTCCATGCCAATAATAAAGAGATACATCACAATACCAAGTTCAGCGATATGTAAAATAGAGGCGGGGTCATGAATAAATGCGAATCCAAACGGCCCAATTATTAAACCCGCAATCAGATAGCCAAGTATTGAACCTAGTCCGAGTTTTTTAAAAAGCGGAACGGCGATCACGGCCGCGGCGAGTAAAATAACGGGACTCAGCAGTCCAAGAGAGTGCGCTTCTGCTGCCATAAACTATGCTCAAAAAATGTATTGTTCCAAAGTAGGAATCATTATTGTTGAATAATATGACGTAAATCATAACAAGTTGTTTAGATATTTATCCATCTAAGTGGGGGGGCACTCTGATTTTATACACTGTTATTTAATTTTTATAAGTTCATAGACATTTTAAATAACTCCATGATTAAACTGAATCTTTAGCGACAATATACGTCGCTAAAAAGCATTTAATTTATAAAAACACCTAAATACTTATGATAAATTCGAAATCATTAAAAAAATGATTTGATAAAAATGGAACAACTTAATCCTTCTGATTTAAAAGCAATTCTTCATTCTAAACGTGCGAATTTATATTACCTTGAGCATTGCAGAGTCATGCAAAAAGATGGTCGAGTTCTTTATCTGGCTGAGGCTAAAAATGAAAATCAATATTGGAATATCCCCATTGCCAATACCACCGTAATTTTATTGGGCACAGGAACATCCATCACACAGGCAGCGATGCGAATGTTGTGTAACGCCGGGGTTTTGGTTGGTTTTTGTGGTGGCGGGGGAACACCATTATTTGCAGGTAGTGAAGTGGAATGGCTCACACCACAAAGTGAATATCGCCCAACCGAGTACATGCAAGGCTGGATGAGTTTCTGGTTTGATGAAGCCAAACGTTTGCAAGTTGCTAAAGCTTTTCAACATGCTCGCATTGAATATATACGTAGAATTTGGGCTAAAGATAAGGATATAAAAGATGAAGGTTTTTATCTGGATGATGCAGATATTAGTCAAGCTTTAAATGGTTTTGAAAAGAAAATTCCACATCAAACCAAAGTTGGCGATTTACTACTTGCTGAGGCAATGACCACCAAACAGCTTTATAAAATTGCTGCCACTCGTTGCAAACTCAGTTTTGAGCGAAATCCTGAACAGGGAGATTTAGCCAATGATTTTCTGAATCATGGGAATTATCTCGCATATGGTTTAAGTGCAACCACGCTTTGGGTATTAGGTATTTCACACAGTTTTGCAGTGATGCATGGAAAAACCCGACGTGGTGCATTGGTCTTTGATGTGGCGGATTTGATTAAAGATGCTGTGGTTCTACCTTGGGCATTTATTTGTGCCAAAGAGGGGGCAACCGAGCAGGAGTTCCGCCAACAACTCCTACAAAAGTTCACGGATTATCGTTGTTTGGATTGGATGTTTGAACAAGTGAAATTACAGGCATCTAAAAGCTTTCCAAGTTCGGAGAGTGAATAATGATTGTCACCTTTATTTCTCAATGTGAAAAGAAAGCCATTCCTCGAACTCGCCGTGTGTTGGATGCATTTGCAGAGCGTATAGGTGATAACACGTGGCAAACCATCATAACTGAAGACGGTTTGTTGGCGGTTAAAAAGCTACTTAGAAAAACAGTCACTAAAAATACTGCGGTTAGTTGTCATTGGATACGTGGCCGTCGTAGAAGTGAACTTATGTGGATCGTGGGAAATCGTAATAAGTTTAATGAGCAGGGGATTGTGCCTGTCAATCGGACAGCTAGGCCAATTAAATTGGACTATAATGATACCAATTGGCACACAGCTCCACTGATTGCTGTATTAAGTCGGATAGCTGCAATGTTTCATGATTTTGGCAAGATCAATCCATTTTTTGCCAAGAAAATTGCCAATGCAAAATATAATAAAAAGCCGATTGCTGATCCATTTAGGCATGAATGGATTTCTTTAAGATTATTTGAAGCGTTTGTAAAATCATGTGATCATAATGATGAATTATGGATTGAAAAATTAATTAAAATTTCACCTGAAAATGATGATTATATGTGGTTGGAAAAGATGATTCAGGATTCTCCTGATCAACCACAGCATGGATCACTATTTCAGGGGTTACCAGAACTTGCCAAACTGATTGCATGGTTGATTGTTTCACATCATCGCTTACCAATTCCTAATGATATATTAAGTAAAGATAAAAATAGCGATAAAAATTATGCAGTTTCCAAGTTTAGAACAGTATTGGATGACTTGAATTTTAAATGGTGTTATCCCAAAAAATACGATGCTGATGATCAAAATCAAAAAAAAGAGATTCAGCAATGCTGGAAAATAAAAGCAGAACACATTCCTTTTAACAGCCATACATGGTGTAAAGAAATCAATAGCTGTGCAATAAAGCTTCTACAACTGCATAAAGCATATCCAGTGACTAATTTGTCTGATCCTTACCTAAGTCATGTTTCCCGTTTGGTCTTAATGTTATCTGACCATTATTATTCGAGTTGTGAACCAACTGCCAAATGGCATGATCCGAAATATCCATGTTATGCCAATACAGATCGATTGGGTGATTTAAAACAGCCCTTAGATGATCATTTGATTGGTGTAAGTCAATCCGCCAGACAACTCATGGGTGCTTTAACTCGTTTAAATGAATTATTTAATCGTTTGCCAAAACAAAAAGTTTTAGAAAGAAAAACCAGTAATTCTTATTATAAATGGCAGGACAAATCTTATCAGGAGGCGTGTAGCATTCAGAAAAACTATCCAAATCATGGATTTTTCGGTGTTAATTTAGCTTCCACTGGCCGAGGTAAAACCTTGGCGAATACTCGAATTATGTATGGTTTGGCTGATCCTGAAAAAGGTGCTCGTTTTAATATTGCGTTAGGTTTAAGAACTTTAACCTTACAAACAGGCAAGGCATTACGACAAAAATTAAATCTGGATGATACTGATTTAGCCATTATGGTGGGAGGCGGCGCGGTTAAAGAAATATTTGAACAATATAGCCATGCAGGTTCGGAGCAATTACTTCAGGATACAGAAAACCTTGATCCCAGAGAAAACCCCAAATTAGCCAAAATGATGGGATCAGAATCTTTAAGTGGATTATTTGAGCCTGATTTAAACGTTGATTTTGAAGATTCCGAACTGGATTTTGAGGGAGTTTTAAGTCACGATCATTTGTTTACCAAATGGCTTAAAGGCAATCATCAGGTTAAGAAAATGCTGATGAGTCCAATCTTGTGTTGTACTATCGATCATTTAATTCCTGCCACTGAAAGTACACGAGGCGGCCGACAAATTGCCCCAATGCTGCGGCTGATGTCTTCTGATTTAATCTTGGATGAGCCAGATGATTTTTCACCAGATGATTATTATGCGCTTACTCGATTAGTGTATTGGTCAGGCCTATTAGGGAGTCGGGTGTTATTATCCTCCGCGACCTTAACTCCTGCTGAAATTAATGGTTTATATCTGGCCTATAGTTCTGGTCGAAAATTCTATAATTTGCATCGTACCCAAGCCAACCAGCCGATTATTGCAGCATGGTTTGATGAAAATGAGAAAAGTATTTGTCACCAAGTCATTCCATGTGATGGCACAGTCACAAACTCGGAGGCTAATCCTGTATTTGAAAAAGCGCATCGGCAATTTACAAAAAAACGAGTGGCTTATTTAAATGAACTTGCAAAAGTCACACAAAGACGTAGTTTAGAATGGGTGGGGTTGCCTAGACAAATCCCTACGACTGAAAAGTGGCACGAGATTTTTACTCAGCATATTTTAGATACAAGTCTGAAAGTCCATCAGTCAAATGCGATTACTGATCCACAAACACATAAACAATATAGTGTGGGCTTAGTGCGTTTTGCCAATATCGATCCATTGGCAACTGTTGCTCAACAGTTATTAAAACAAAAAATTGATGTCGACACTCGTATCCATTTATGTGTATATCATTCCCGTTTTCCATTGTTGATTCGAGCCAATATTGAAAAATATCTGGATGAAATTTTAGATCGCAATAATGGTAAGCAACCGCATGATCACCATCTAGTTCAAGGCTGGTTGCAGAAATATCCTGAACAAAAACAGATTATTTTGGTATTAGCTTCACCTGTCTGTGAAGTAGGGAGAGACCATGATTATGACTGGATGATCATTGAACCTTCTTCAATGCGTTCGATTATTCAAGCTTCTGGTCGAGCAAGACGGCATCGAATAGAACCCTATACACAGCCAAATGTCTTTATTATGGAAACCAATATCCGTCATTTTAGACATCCTCAACAAACCTGTTTCTCACGTCCTGGTTTTGAAGCAGAGGGATTTAAGTTTCATCCAGCTCGGCATTTTTTGAGAGGAAATGATGATACAAAAAATGCAGGTTTAATGGATATTAAACATTTTAAACAACTAGATTCAATCGCTCGTCTGACTCAATCACCTGCAAATTATCTTAAACAGTTTTATGAAAAATCGGGCTATCCACGTTTAGCCGATTTAGAACATGATCGTATGCATCATATTTTGTTGGGGCATGGTATTTGTCCTGACATGCGTTCTACTGATGTGTCCCCAATCAAGTTTCCTGCCTATAGTTTTTGGAATACATCGATTCACTACACAGGAATTTTGCAAACTTTAAGCCGTTTTAGGCAGTCACAGGCTGAATTTTTTACTGCTTTAAGAGCAGAGAATGAAGAACAAGCTTTAAAGCTGTATCAATATAATGAAAAAACAGGAAATTGGTTGTTGGTTGAAAGTTTGGTTAGACGAATTGAATTAGTCAATAATCCTCAAATTCATTGTTGGCCGAATCAGAAGACTGAAATGGCGCTTCAAAAATATTTAGATATGGCATCGGTAGAGCGAGGTTGGTCTGAAAATTGTTCTCGCTATTTAAGTCTAAACTTACCCAAATTGGCAGACCAAAAGAAATGGCTTTATCACGATTGGTTAGGATTTATAAGGGAGTAAACCTTATAAATCCTTTAACTCTAAGTTACCTGTGCGGTAAATAAAAGTGATTAACATTTAAATATTTCTAAACTATTGATGCAATAGCTTATGAACTTTAATCAATTTTGCTTGTTGAAGCAAAATAAAGCTGTTAAATTGAAGAATATAAAATTTAAATTAGATTTACAATTAAATAGGTTTAAAATTATAATGAGAGTACAAATGATACCCGAAATAGACGCGAGTGAAAATTCTTCACCACCAACCATTCGAGCCGTGATTGAGCAATACATTCAAAGCCGTTTAAATGAAAAGTTGGAGAAGCTAAAACAAGATGACTTTACTGAACGTGAAAAGCTATTTGAAAAATATCAATCTGAAACGTGGTTAGACGATGCCAGTTTACGGGTGAGTCAAATTCGACTTGCAACACATACTCCTAAACAGCATCACCCAAGTTCGAAAGCGTCGGCAATGTTTTATGCAGGACAGAACAAAACCCATGATTTCGTTGGTTCGCAAGGACTTCAACTTGAAGCTGATGTGATTGGGAATGCTGCTGTTCTGGATGTATTTAAGCTATTACGTCAAAAGTTTAACGGAATTTCATTGCTTGAACGTTTATTAAAAGCGGATCAAGACTTTATTGCTGCACTTTCAAATAATGTTGAACAGGCAGAAATTCGTTATCAACGATTTTTGGCATTTAGTAGAATTCCATCGGAATTAAATGCAGGTCGACTTTCCAAACAGGTTTATTTTCCTGTGAATCAGGATAACTATCATATCTTGGTAATTTTATATCCAAGTGCGTTGGTACATCGCGTTTATCAGCAAATTTCACATGATCGTTTTGGAGAGCAAAATAAGGTTTTACGTGAAGCTCGCTTTAAGGGTTTGCATCAGACACAGGAAAGTCGAGAATATCCAAACTTATTGGTTCAAAATTACGGAGGGAGTAAGCCCCAGAATATTTCACAACTGAATAGCGATCGGCGTGGTTCAATGTGGTTATTGCCATCATTACCACCTGTTTGGCAAGGGCTGATAGTGGAGTTACCAAAATCTGGTTCGGTATTTACAGGCTATTTAAGCAATCGTAAAGATGTAAAACCGATTTTAAAGTCTATCATTCATATGTATCGATATGAATATGGTCAAAATAATGTCGAGTTTCGCCATAGGCGAGATGAATTAGTCGATCAGCTTGTGGATTGTGTCATTGATATGAGCTTTGAGCTGCAACAAAGTGCAAATTCAGGTTGGACACTTCAACCAAGTCGTCAATTTAGTCAAGCAGAAAGTTTTTGGTTAGATCGTGGTTATCGAGAGGAACTTTTTGATAAAGAAGATTTGGACACGTTGACAGATGAAGAAAAAGAGTGGTTAGAGGCTTATCGTGATCGAGATTGGCATACCGAGGTTGGTTCTAACTTTGGAGGGTGGCTAAATAAAATTTTAACCACTAAAGGTAAGTTAGCAGATCTAGATGATCATGAAGCTCGAGTATGGTCAATTGCATTACGGGATAAGTTGCGACTGATGAAAGAGGAGTTTGCCTAAATGAGTTACTCCTATCCGAAAGCATTATATCTGGTACGTTTACAAGTTGAAAATGCCTCGATTATTAGTAGCCATTTGACGTGGGGTTTTCCTGCACCCAGTGCATTTACAGGGTTTGCCCATGCACTACAACGTAAACTAAATACGATTGAACAATATCGGGATATTGAGTGTTGTGGTGTTGGGATTCTGTGTCATCAATTTACACCCCAAGTCACAAAAAGCAGTGATTATCGATATTCGCCCTATCAACTTAATCTTGCTCGACATCCATTAGAGTCAGATGGTTCAACACCTGCGATGGTAGAAGAGGGAAAAGGGCATTTTGAGGTGACATTAGTCATTGGTTTAAGTGGTGAGGATGTAGAGCAACATTTATCTGCCAATGATAATGAGTTAAATCTGTTAACCCAAAACCTGATAAAGCAGATCAATCAATTCATTTATGGTATGCGTTTGGCTGGTGGAGCAGTTTTTCCTCATCGACGAGTAAAACCTAAATTGATGAATTGGTCACTGTCTGATGCTGTAGCTAAAACTAAAAAGTTGCGTCATTGGTTATTGCCAAGTTTTGCATTATTGCACCGACATGAAGTATTGCTTACCCATCAAAAATGGTTAGGCCAACAAGAAACTTATTTTGATACTCAAGGACATGAACCTAATGTCTTAGATACTTTACTGGATATTAGTCGCCTGAATCTTGCGAGTACAGAACAAGCGCAATCAGGTTCTGAAGAAGAGCCTAAAGGAGTTTGGCAGGTACGTCCTCGTCCTGAGCATTTAAAAGGATGGTTAGTGCCGATTCCAATCGGTTATGCGGCTTTAACAGACTTGCAAGAAAAAGGTGTCATTTCCGGCTTACGAGATCACAAATATCCTGCAACTTTTGTTGAAACTTTATTGAGTTTGGGGGAATGGCAAAGTCCTCATCGAATTAATGACTTAACCGAAATTTTATGGACGTATAACCCTGAGCCTAAAGTGGGTGTATACGAGCTAATTCAACCATTTTCACCAAAATTAAACATCCAATTATTGTCAAATGAATTAGAAGAACAATCATTTGAGTTTGATGAACCCGACTTAGAAGAACAGGAAGATTAATCATGGCTAAAGCTCCAGCAGCAAAAATTAAAACTGCATCAATATTATCATTTAACCGTCATTTAGACCCATCGGATGGACGTATGACCGCAGTGAATTGGAATGATATTCAACAAGGTGCAGGTACAGCGACAATTCAAATTCAGGAGAAATCAGTACGAGGCACAATTTCAAATCGCCCTAAAAATGCCAAAGAAATTGATCCTGCCTATATTAATGCAGCAGTCGAAAAAGCAAACTTACAAACAGTTGATATTGCAGCATTACCACAAGGTAAAGATACCGTTGCTGTTACATTTACCTTACGTGTTTTACCGAATGTGGGACAACCCTCTGCCTGTAATGATGAAAGCTTTGCAGAGCGCCTTGAAGCAGTAACTTCAGGGTATAAAACTGAATCACAGTTTAAGGAGCTTGCTGGGCGTTATGCTGTAAATCTGGCAAATGGACGTTTCTTATGGCGAAACCGTATCGGTGCAGAAAATGTTACTGTGACCGTTGAACGTATTGTTGATGGCAAGCCAAGTACAAAATTAAATTTTGATGCTCTGGCTAATCGTTTAAATGAGGCTAAAGTCCATTCAGAACAAGAACAATCGTTAGCGCAACTTTCTAGCTGGATTCAGTCAGGCTTAACTGGTGATGAGCATGTATTATTGCATGTTACAGGTTTTGCCCGTTTAGGAGAGGGACAAGAGGTGTATCCCTCTCAAGAGTTAATTTTGGATACAGGGAATACCAAAGGCAAAAAAAGTAAAACGCTTTACAAAATTAAAGATAAAGATGCAGGAATCCACTCACAAAAAATTGGTAATGCACTACGCACTATCGATACATGGTATCCAGATGCAACCAAGCCGATTGCGGTTGAACCCTATGGTTCAGTGACTTCGGAAGGGAAAGCGTATCGTCAGCCAAAAGAAGGGAAAGATTTCTATAGCTTGTTTGATGGCTGGGTGAATGCAGGTAAAGTGCCTGAAATTGAGCAGCAGCATTATGTAATGTCTGTATTAGTACGTGGCGGTGTCTTTGGTGAGAGTGATAAATAATGCAATATTATATTGAGCTTACACTTTTACCTGATGAAGATACTTCTGCGTATTTTCTTTGGTCAAAAGTTTATACCCAATTACATATTGCTTTTGTTGAACATATTGACGCTCAGGAAAAGATACCTTTTGGTGTATCTTTTCCACAGTATCGTATTAATCAGCAAAAACAAACAGGTTTTTTGGGTAATAAAATCCGTATTTTTGCCAATACAGAAAACGAGTTACAGCAATTGAATCTAGAGAGCTGGCTAGAACGATTGGTTGATTATGTGCATATTAAAAGACTAAGTGAAGTTCCAAAAGATATTAAAAGTTATGCATATTATTACCGTGTGAATCCGAAAATGGATTTAGATACACGAATTGCTCATCAAGCACGACGCCGTAATATTTCTTTAAGTGAAGCAAAACAACATTTTAAGGAATATGTTGATCAGCCTGTGACTGAGCCTTATGTGAGTTTAAAAAGTCTCAGTGCTAAACGAGAGGAAAATATAGATCGATTTTATAGGTTATACATTGGTAAATCTTTTGCTGATGAAGCAAAAGCTGGAAAATTTGGAACATATGGATTAAGCCGAATGGCAGCAGTTCCAGAGTTTTAACCCAATATTTTTTCTACTCTTTAACAGTTTAATAAAATCAATAAGTTACAGTAGGTCGTTTTTTGATTGGGTAAATTGCCTGAATCTAAGATAAACGCCTGTTGTAACTTGTTTTTTTGCTTTATTATTACTGTTCATGACGGCATACGTCATTTAGAAAATGTCATCAGACATGATTGCGCCCGCATTTTTGTTCATGACGGCATACGTCATTTAGAAACTGCATATCAAACGCATCAGTAGCATCTTCTGGTTCATGACGGCATACGTCATTTAGAAATCATAAGCCTCGGTGTCTGCCTCTAGGTCTTTGTTCATGACGGCATACGTCATTTAGAAAAATATTGGTGCTGAAAAGCTTGGTACAGCACAGTTCATGACGGCATACGTCATTTAGAAAAAAATCAGCGCACCATTGATATCTGGGAGTAAAGTTCATGACGGCATACGTCATTTAGAAAGACTGGGTGCGTGGTATGCACGTTATTGCTGCGTTCATGACGGCATACGTCATTTAGAAAGCTACAGATAAAGCTACACCGCCAATGCCCTTGTTCATGACGGCATACGTCATTTAGAAAAATCGTTGTCGCTCTAGGTTCATTACATGCACGTTCATGACGGCATACGTCATTTAGAAAAAAATGACTCCAGAGCAGTACTACAAATATCTGTTCATGACGGCATACGTCATTTAGAAAAGATAACGAGGGATAAGCAGCACATGCTTCAGGTTCATGACGGCATACGTCATTTAGAAATGCATTTGCTGCTGTTGATCTTGGAATTGATGGTTCATGACGGCATACGTCATTTAGAAATAACGCTATGCTTAATCTTTTTAGATGTTGTAGTTCATGACGGCATACGTCATTTAGAAAAGTTCCAGAACCGTCACCGTCGTCACCTCCGTGTTCATGACGGCATACGTCATTTAGAAAATAATTTAATCAAAATCAAAAATAATACCATAGTTCATGACGGCATACGTCATTTAGAAAAATTTATCAAAGATATCGTAAAGCATTGGAATAGTTCATGACGGCATACGTCATTTAGAAAAACATTGTAAAATTACCATTATGATCAAATTTGTTCATGACGGCATACGTCATTTAGAAATATCAATTCCGTCAATTTTTGTTCCTTGTTGGGTTCATGACGGCATACGTCATTTAGAAATATGTTAGGACTTCTTGGGATGTTTGGTCTTGGTTCATGACGGCATACGTCATTTAGAAAGTTGCATGACAAAGTTATGCAGGAGATTAAAAGTTCATGACGGCATACGTCATTTAGAAACTATTCACCAACAAAACCCAATCGCCTGTTATGTTCATGACGGCATACGTCATTTAGAAAGTACTGCACCGCACCGCAGCACATTTTTTAATGTTCATGACGGCATACGTCATTTAGAAAGCACCGCAGCACATTTTTTAATCTTTTTTGAGGTTCATGACGGCATACGTCATTTAGAAAATTGGCATGTTGTCCATTTCTCAGTGTAATCAGTTCATGACGGCATACGTCATTTAGAAATTATGCAATTGAAAAAATTTCAGCAGGCTTCCCGTTCATGACGGCATACGTCATTTAGAAATAGATAGGGCTTATGGCCATCTGCATGAATTTGTTCATGACGGCATACGTCATTTAGAAAGATGGTATTTGCCATAAATGCCACCCATGACTGTTCATGACGGCATACGTCATTTAGAAAGTCTAGATTTGGCAGGCTGGGGCCGTTTGCGTGTTCATGACGGCATACGTCATTTAGAAAAGATAGTGAGGTGACTATCCTTGTTTCAGACAGTTCATGACGGCATACGTCATTTAGAAAACGAATTGCGGATTTATTAAGCTTGACAAAATGTTCATGACGGCATACGTCATTTAGAAATCATCAATTAGTGCAACTAAACCAACTTTAGCGTTCATGACGGCATACGTCATTTAGAAAATATCTGCAAAGATGAAGTCGTATTTCGCAAGGTTCATGACGGCATACGTCATTTAGAAAAATATGATCAAATACTCTAGTGCCGCCACTTCGTTCATGACGGCATACGTCATTTAGAAAATATAAATCATTAATTAACCCCGACACTGGTAGTTCATGACGGCATACGTCATTTAGAAAATTAGATAGCTCCTGTTTTCATGTTGTTTATTGTTCATGACGGCATACGTCATTTAGAAAACTGGAGAGTTATTAGCTAAAGAATGCAGCTTGTTCATGACGGCATACGTCATTTAGAAAATTGAGATAAAGGAATAACCATAGATCCATATGTTCATGACGGCATACGTCATTTAGAAAAGAAAAGCTAATTACTTTATTCATCGATCACCGTTCATGACGGCATACGTCATTTAGAAATTATTATTTCGGTTTTGTCGTGCTAAATAGTCGTTCATGACGGCATACGTCATTTAGAAAGATACTTGGTGTTGACATGGGAGATGCTAAAAGTTCATGACGGCATACGTCATTTAGAAAGAATCAACCGCAATACACGGCAACGGCTCAACGTTCATGACGGCATACGTCATTTAGAAAGAACTGGTGACGTGTAATTGAAACGGCTTTTTGTTCATGACGGCATACGTCATTTAGAAATCTGTCGTGCCTGCTTAGGGATAAGGTTCTAAGTTCATGACGGCATACGTCATTTAGAAAATCAATAGAAGCAAAAGCTACATAACAGAAAGGTTCATGACGGCATACGTCATTTAGAAATGACAAATATGACTGTGAAATTCGAGTTCAGAGTTCATGACGGCATACGTCATTTAGAAATTTGGCTGCCAAAGGTATCAAAGCGATTCGTTGTTCATGACGGCATACGTCATTTAGAAATGTATGTCGATGTACTTCCAAGTCTTTAACACGTTCATGACGGCATACGTCATTTAGAAAAGTTCCTGAACCTGTTCCTGATCCATCACCATGTTCATGACGGCATACGTCATTTAGAAATGATGACAATTGGCAACGTGCGGAAGTCGAATGTTCATGACGGCATACGTCATTTAGAAATTATTGTCTTGATAGAAATGCGAAATTTTATCGTTCATGACGGCATACGTCATTTAGAAATAATACTGAAACACCTGAAATTGTTGATCCTAGTTCATGACGGCATACGTCATTTAGAAAGTGCTCTGATCTTTAAAATGCATCTTGCAAAGGTTCATGACGGCATACGTCATTTAGAAAATCATCGGTTAGTACGATTTGAGCTTCTACGAGTTCATGACGGCATACGTCATTTAGAAATACAAATGCTGCATATTATGCGGGTAAGTGTTGTTCATGACGGCATACGTCATTTAGAAATTTTCAGGAACATGCACTTTATGCGATTCCGTGTTCATGACGGCATACGTCATTTAGAAAAACTGGAGAGGCTTACCATCTCCAGTGGTTTTGTTCATGACGGCATACGTCATTTAGAAATGCTGTTAACGTTACATTAATCGCTTCTGGCAGTTCAAGGTAGAATATATATCGGGAGATTTATTTTTAAAATTTTGATTGTACAGAGTTGCCATTTTAGGATTAAATTATTTAATGAATATAAAATAATTTATGATCAAATAAATTATATATTCAATAAAAAAACGCACTGCTTCTGACGAAACAATGCGTTTTTTAATAACATTATGCAGGCAAATCAAACCAGATCATTTCACTATCTTCAAGGGCATTAATCGTTGTTTTCTCATCAAACAATAAAGCATCTCCTGCTTTAACAATTTGATTTTCAATCATAATTTGACCTTTCACCACATGTACATAATTGTGTTTCAAGGTTGCCTCGATTTCCAGTGTTTTACCCGCTTCCAATACAGCAGCTTTAACTTCCGCATTTTGGCGAATAAACATAGGAGCATTATCATTAGGTCCAACAATCAAATGCCATTCATTGGGCGCTTGGTGCGGATCAAGGTTAATTTGTTGATAAGTTGGTTCAGCATCACGCACATTTGGGTGAATCCAAATTTGGAATAGATGAACAGGTTCATCCCCATTATTGATTTCACTATGTGTAATGCCTGTACCAGCACTCATTAACTGCCATTCACCCGCATTAATATGTTTTTCATTACCCATGCTATCACGGTGAGTGAGTCGACCATTGGTTACATAAGTCAGGATTTCCATATTGTCATGCGGATGCGTGCCAAAACCATTATGTGCGGCAACAGTATCATCGTTAATCACACGTAGTGGACCAAAACCCATGTATTTCGGGTCATACCAACTACCAAATGAAAAACTATGATAAGTATCTAACCAGCCTGCTTTCACATGACCACGGTTTTCGCTGCGATGTAAATAAGCATTCATTCTGCAACTCCTAAATTCTTGTGTTTTATTTCATGAACACATAGTAGCAATCTCGTATGAAAGTAAAAATACCAGGATTAGAACAAATTGTTCTATTTTTGAAATGATTTTAATATTTTATTGTTATTATTAAAAATAATAGAACAATAAAAAGCATCAGAATAATTGATAACTATAAAAAGAAAATATAAAAAAAGCCTGCATATAATTACAGGCTTTTAAAGTATTGAATTGATTTTATTCAAGGAATTTAACAGTTACGCCACTGCGTACTTTATTACCCAAATCATTGGCATCCCAGTTAGTTAAACGAATACAACCATGTGATGCTGTTTTAGAAATAGCAGAAGGGTTTGGAGTACCGTGAATACCAAATGATTTCTTGCTTAAACCAATCCAGATATTCCCTACAGGCGCATTGGGACCTGGTGGTAGTGAAAGTGGTTTCAGGTTGTTGCCTTGTACAAAATTACTTGGAGAGTAGCTATACCAAGGGTTACGAGCAACACCAACAACTTTATAAGTTCCAGCTGGAGATGGGGTATCGCTACTACCAATAGTTGCAGGGAATGAAGCAATCATTTGGTTGCGACTATTAAATAGATATAACTGACGCGCACCTTTATGGGCAATAATCAAATGAATATCTTCTGGTAGGTCATTACGCACATTGGCAACAATGATCTTTTCACCAGCTTTTTTAAAGGTTGCTTTAGGATTTAACTTTTTCAAAAAGTCTTCATCCATATGGAATTTTTCACCCAACATCTCTGTAACGCGAACATAGTACAAACCTTTCATCTTGGCTTGTAAGGCATAATCATGTGGAATAGATGCGGCGTAAGGACCTTTTAAATCGTCTTCGGTCACGGTGTATTCCACGTAAGCTGGCTTATTCTGCTTTGCGACTAAGGCATCCCACGTCTCTTTAGTCAATTCACCTGTTGGTTTCAAACCATTCATTTGCTGAAAAGAGGAAAGAGCTTTTAGCGTATTCATCCCACTGGTGCCATCAATTGCACCTGGAGAAGCATGAGTATTATTAAGCATCACTTGCGCACGTGCATACACAGGGAACTGACCACGTCCGATATTTTCATACCAGTCTGCATTATTTAAACCATCAAGTGTCCATGATGCTTTACCAGCCTGATTTTTGCTTGCAGTAGTAGTCGCTGCTGCTTTCTGAGCAGAAGTAGGCGCGATACCTGTATCTGCATTTTTAGTCTCGCTGCTTTCAAGATTTTGCAATGTGGCAGATGCCTGATTCAGGTCGTGTTCTTCCTGAGCGCTGACTTGTGCTTGATCTGAACTTGCAGGACTAGATGTAGCAGCAACATTTGCATCCGGTGTAGATACAGGACTAGATGCAGACGATGAACTTTGTAAAAGAGGCTTATGTTCAATGGCAAGTGGATCAATCGGATCTTGAACGGATTGAGTGCGAATCACTTTTGGATTTAACGGTTGCTCGGCCGTAGGTGCAGCAAACGCTGTGCCAGTCATAATACAGGTTAGACTCAAAGCGAGCAAAGAGCGAACAAACATGTAATTCAACCTTAAGAATTATTCATATAGTTAGGACAGAAAACTTGGCAAGTATTACAGAAAATACATCGTGATGCAGTAGTTCTTTTGTGTAGTTATCCATTTTTATCTTACTCGATCTGCATTTTATCCCACTTAGAAGTTATTAAATAGCAAACCTTTTTGTTATGATGCATGCAATAAAAATTGAGATAGAGAAAGTAAATGACGACCTTAAAAAATGATCGTTTTCTACGTGCTTTATTGCGTGAACCTGTGGATACCACACCTGTATGGATGATGCGACAAGCAGGTCGTTATTTACCAGAATATCGTGAAACGCGCGGCAAAGCAGGTGACTTTTTATCTTTATGTAAAAATACTGACTTTGCCTGTGAAGTGACTTTACAACCTTTACGTCGCTATGACTTAGATGCAGCTATTTTATTTTCAGATATTCTAACAGTGCCAGATGCTCTTGGTTTAGGGCTTTATTTTGAAGCAGGTGAAGGGCCAAAGTTTAAAAAAACAATTCGCAATGAACAAGATGTTTTAAATTTACCTAACTTTAATGCCAAATCTGATCTGGATTATGTCATGAATGCTGTTTCGACTATTCGTTCGGCTTTGGGTGGTCAAGTTCCCTTGATTGGATTTTCAGGAAGTCCTTGGACATTGGCAACGTATATGATTGAAGGTGGTTCTAGCAAAGACTTTCGTCATACCAAACACATGCTTTATGCGCAGCCAGAAGTTTTGCATGCCTTGCTGGATCGACTTGCTGTGGCGGTCATTGACTATTTGAATGCACAAATTGATGCAGGTGCTCAAGCCATCCAGATTTTTGACAGTTGGGGTGGGGCTTTAGCACATCGTGAATATATTGAATTTTCACTCAACTATATGCAAAAAATTGTGGCTGGTTTGCAGCGTGAAAAGGAGGGTCGCCGTATTCCAGTGATTTTATTTACTAAAGGCGGTGGTCAATGGCTAGAACCGATGATCGCGACAGGCGCAGATGCGTTTGGACTGGACTGGACAACTCCGTTGAATGTGGCGCGTCAAAGCATTGCTGGTCGTGCTGCCGTACAGGGTAATCTGGATCCTGCGGTTTTGTATGGTTCTGCATCATCTATTGAAAAGTCCGTCAAAGCTATGCTGGACGATGCATATGCTAATGGTGAAACCACAGGGTATGTGGCCAATTTAGGGCATGGTATTACTCAATGGGTTGATCCAACTCAACCGAAAATTTTTGTTGATACCGTACATGAATATAGCGCCAAATACTTGGGATAAAGTTTTTGTGTACATCCTGAGTTTAAGTTTTCATTTTTGTTTTAAGGCAGCTTCGGCTGCCTTGTTTGGTATTCTTTTACTATTGGCATTTATGTTTACCGCACCAATGGGTGGTCATGAGTATCATGGGTTTTATCGCTATGATTATTTGCTATTTTATGCCTTGATCATTCAGGTGTGTCTGCTTTATCTCAAGCTTGAATCTTGGGCGGAAGCTAAAGTCATTGCGTTATTTCATATCATGGCCATGATAATGGAAATCTTTTTAACACATCCCGCGATTGCATCCTGGCAATATCCACAACCTGCAATCTTTAAACTCTGGACTGTCCCACTTTTTGCTGGATTTATGTATTCGGCGGTAGGAAGTTTTTTTGCCCGTTCGTTACGTTTATATCAAATGTCATTTGAGGCTTTACCCCGGTTTGGCAATATGCTGGCATTAGCATTGTGTTCATACATAAATTTTATGAGCAAATTTTTTATCCCAGATCTGCGTTATGTGTTATTTATCTGGAGTGCAATTATTTTTGGGAAAACTCGATTAAATTTTTATTTATCGGGGAAAATATATCAATTACCGATGTTGCCCGTACTTTTGGTTTTGGCGTTTATCATCTGGATTGCAGAGAATATCAGTACCTTTTATAGAATCTGGCTGTATCCTAGTCAGGTCAAAGCCTGGCATATGGTGGGCTGGGGGAAACTCGGTTCGTGGTATTTATTATTGTTGTTGAGTTTGGTACTGGTACTCAAAATATTGGGAACTCGAAATAATAATGGTCATTGGAAATTGAACCAGTTTTGATAAAACAGGCAAATGATCGTCTAAAATTATTGGGCACATAGTGCCCAAAGTTTAGTGTTTGATTTGTGTTTGTTGCGCAAACTTTCGGGTAAAAATATTGACTATACCCCCTAACAGCGCGCAAAGCGCAGCCGCAATAAATACAGAGGGGTATCCCAGATAAAGTGCAACTAAACCAAATATAGGCGCATAAATCGCATAGGCAATATCTTGACATGCGGAAAATACCCCCATTGCAGTGCCACGAATTTGAGCTGGCGCGCCTTTAATCAGTTCTACACCGAGTGCTGGGTAAATTAAAGAACATCCAGCGCCCGTGACGACTGCACCCAATAATGCAATTTCCACACGAGCTGATATAAATAATAAAAACAGACCAATGGCTTCAACAATTAATGAATATTTGACGAGTTTAAACCCTGAAACTTTATCGGTTAAATGTCCACAAAAAATACGTACAGCCACAAAAGCCAGCCCAAAAAAGGTCAATGCGTAGCCTGCATACGCCCATTGCTGTTGTTTGAAATAGAGGGCGACAAATGTTCCAATACAAGCAAAGCCTACACCTTGTAAGGCTAGTACCAGACCAAAACGCCAAACGTATTGAATGACCTGTTTTAATGGGGGATAAATGCCACTATGTGGAACAGTAGCGCGAATAAATACATCAATAAACAAAGAGATTAAAGGTAAACTGATGATCAACAATGCAACCGCGTAAAATCCAAAGCTGTCATATAACCAGAGCCCCAATGGTGCACCAGCAGCCAAAGCACCAAACATCGCCATGCCCGTAAATGAAAGAAGTTTACCTGCACGTGGCTGTCCCACTAGGCCGAGTCCCCAGGTCAGATGTCCACTCACCAATAAGCTTTCAGCATAACCATGAACCAGACGACCAAGCAGCAAAATCATAAATTTGATTGTGATCGTCACGGGTGAAAAAAAAGCAATGAGATAAATCAGTCCAGCAATAAGTAGAGACGCCATTCCTTGTAAGGTTGCACGTTTAGCACTGATTTGATCGGCAATACGTCCAGCATAGGGGCGTGTTAAAACTGTCGCTACAAACTGAGTGCCTACTGCAATACCGACCCAAAAATTGTTTAGATTTAAACTGTCATGTACGTATAGAGGAATTACCGCGAGAGGAGCAGATATCGTAAGATAAGCAAGGAAAAGTGCAATGACCAGAGGGTAGAGTGTTTTATTTTCACTTTCTAAAGAAGAAGATTTGGTCAAGATAATAGGATGATCAGTCTGTGTCATTTGGTACTCCATGGAGGGGATACCGTATAGACACATGCATCCACCTCCATTATTAAAAAAATACTGGAATAGATGCGTTGGCTAACGTGAACGCTTACGATTTTAGTCAGTCACTGTAAATGACTGCTAACGCTTTGGCAGAATATCCCATGTTTTGTAATGATGATCAAGCTGATTTTTTATAACATAAAGTAGGGTTATTCTATATCACCAATAAACATAACGGTATGGCCTAACAAGTAACCTACTGTGACCAGTAAGGCAATCCAGATAAAAGCTCCAATCACATTATATATGGAAAAAACAGTGTATTTCATGGCACTCGAGCCTGCCGCAAACGGTGCAAAAGAACGTACAAAAGGAATAAAACGTGCGACCAAAATTGTTAATGCGCCATGCCGTTTAAAGTAATCATGGGTCTTAAGTAAATGTTCATGTTTAATAAAACGTGATTTGATCTCAAAGATACGAACTCCCATACGACGTCCAATATGATAATTCACCATATAGCCTAGTGTGGCAGCAATCGAAAGCAAGATAATAACAAAACTTAGATTCATCAACTGTACAGTCGCACAAAGTGCACCAACTGCAAGAAGCAGACTATCTCCGGGTAGAAAAAACATGAAAACAAAAGCAGTTTCACAAAAAATAATCAGAAACAATATGGCATAAATCCATAGCCCATATTGCTGAATCAAAACAGGGAGATAATGTTCAAAGCTTAGTAAAAAATCAAAAAATTCCACTAACGATCTACCTTAATTATCACTTCGTTAATGTATAAAATCGCCAGACTTTATTGTATTGTCTGGCTGATTGATTCAAATTACGACATAAAGTTAATAACTTTCAGGTACTGCACTTAAAAACTCACGACGAACGTCTTTATCAGTTTTAAAATCACCTAAAAAAGAAACTGTACGTGTAGTAGATTCTTGTTTGCCTACGCCACGCATCATCATACACATATGAGCTGAATCAATCATAACAGCAACACCACGTGCTTGCGTCACTTCAAGTACCGCTTCTGCAATTTGCTGAGTTAAATTTTCCTGAATTTGTAAGCGACGTGCAAACATTTCAGTAATGCGGGCAAACTTTGAT
The DNA here is from genome assembly GCF_016624705.1 of Acinetobacter sp. S40. NCBI lineage: Bacteria > Pseudomonadati > Pseudomonadota > Gammaproteobacteria > Moraxellales > Moraxellaceae > Acinetobacter > Acinetobacter sp. S40. Next base: position 49,227 of record NZ_JACVTU010000007.1, on the reverse strand, counting down.
AAACCTAATACTTTACCTTCAGGTAAATAGGCAATATGTACACGTCCGTAAAATGGCAAGAGATGGTGTTCACATAGAGAATAAAATTCAATATTTTTAACCAAAACCATTTCGTGATTGTCTGATGGAAAAACGGCACTATTAGTGACTTCTTCCAGTGTTTTGCCATAGCCAGAGGTCAAAAAAGAAAATGCCTTGGCAGCTCGAATAGGGGTATCTTTAAGCCCAGGACGATTTAAATCCTCACCGACTGCGGTCAGAATATTTGCATAGGATTGCTGCATTGACATAAGACGTATAGGCTTACTCTAATAAACAAGCTCGGCATTGTATCAGAAAACCTAACAAGTGGGTCATGTAACTTTGCAGGATATTTATTCCAATGAGAGTCAATTCATAAAAGCTGAATAAAATTCAGTTTGATCGCGGTTGATATTTCATCACATACAATTTTTTATTCATTTTTTGCTTAAAAGTCTGTTAAAACTGAGTAGTGAAGTTTCTGATTTTAATCCATTTGAAAGATATATATAAAATCTTATATAGGATATTAAATCCTGTGAAAATCAGTTGATCACAAGCAAAATGGCATTGTAATTGCTCATGGAAAAGTATCTGGATACCACAGTAAAAAGGATAGAAAATGTCAGCACGTCCCATCACGTTTTATTTTCGAGGACAACGCCAGCACATTGAAACGCTCGCTCCGACCACGACCGTTTTACAATATTTACGTGAATATATTTCGGCTGAAAAAACACGTCAAACTGGAACCAAAGAAGGCTGTGCAGAGGGTGATTGTGGCGCGTGTACTGTGGTGGTTGGAGAGTTGGTTAATGACCAATTGCAACTGCGTAGCGTTAATGCTTGCATCCAGTTTTTACCCACGCTGGATGGTAAGGCGCTTTTTACTGTCGAAGATTTAAAAGCCCTAACATTGAACGCTGAATCAGATCTACATCCAGTGCAACAAGCTATGGTCGATCATCACGGTTCACAATGCGGCTTTTGCACACCAGGCTTTATTATGTCGTTATGGTCCATGTATGAAAATGAAACTAATGCGCCTAATAAAAATATAATTAGTGATTACATTTCTGGGAATTTGTGCCGTTGCACTGGTTATCGCCCAATTTTAGAGGCAGCACAACAGGCTTATGTTTACCCGCGTGTAGAACTCGAACGTCAAAAAGTAATTGAAGTATTGACCGAAATTCAAGCATTACCTTCTTTACAAGTTTGTGATCATGGACAACAATTTTTTGCACCTAGAACCTTGCAGGAATTTGCTAAATTGCGTCAGCAATACCCAGAAGCACGAATTATTGCAGGCAGTACCGACGTTGGGTTATGGGTTACCAAGCTTGGCCGGAACTTGGGGGATATGTTATATATTGGCCAAGTGAAAGAATTAAAACATATTACGGTTCAAGACGAAGTGCTAGAAATCGGGGCGAATGTCAGTTTAAGTGATGCATTCTCGAAAATTTCTGGGCTCTATCCCGATTTTGCCGAATTACAACGTCGTTTTGCTTCGATGCCGATCAAAAATGCAGGGACTTTAGGTGGAAATATCGCCAATGGTTCGCCAATCGGGGATTCCATGCCTGCATTAATTACATTGGATACCAAGTTACGTCTGCGTTGTGGTGAACAAAGTCGTGAAATAACCCTATCTGATTTTTATCTGGATTATCAAAAAACCGCGTTGCAAGTAGGGGAGTTTGTCGAAGCAATTTTAATTCCCGTTGTTATGCCTCGTTCTTATTTTAAATTTGCTACGTATAAAATTTCTAAACGTTTTGAGCAGGATATTTCTGCTGTTTGTGCGGCTTTAAGCTGTGAATTAGATGACAGCAAAAGGGTTCAAGCAATCAAGATCGCATTTGGTGGGATGGCGGCAATTCCAAAACGGGCGTTGAATACTGAGAAAGTGCTATTGGGTCAAATCATTACGCCTGAGTTGATTGAACAAGCACAAATTGCATTGACACAGGATTTTCAGCCATTGAGTGATGGTCGCGCCAGTAGCGCCTATCGTTTACACGTTGCACAGAATTGTTTACAGCGCTTTTATATCGAAAAAATTCAGGCAAGGACACTCACCCGTGTCGAAGATTTAATTGCGATGGTGGAGGTGTAAGATGAATCAGTCCATCGAACTTAAGGGATTAAAACCCTCCGCCAAAGCCGGCCAATCGATTCCACATGAAAGTGCACATTTACATGTTACAGGGCAGGCAACTTATATCGATGATCTCCCAGAGCTTGAGAATACATTGCATCTGGCTGTGGGGTTTTCACAATGCGCTAAAGGCAAAATCAGTAAGTTTGATCTGGAGGCTGTGCGTCGAGCAGAGGGCGTATTTGCTGTCTATAACGCCGATGATGTCACGATTGAAAATAACTGGGGACCGATTATTAAGGATGATCCGATTTTTGCCAAAGATCAGGTTGAGTTTTATGGGCAGGCTTTATTTGTAGTCGCTGCAACAAGTTATCAGCAGGCGCGCCGAGCGGTACGTTTAGCCCAAATTGAATATGAACCAGAAACGCCTATCTTGAGTATTAAAGACGCGATTGAACAACAATCATGGGTGTTGCCACCTGTAGAGTTTAGTCATGGAGATGTGGAGCAAGCATTTCAAAGTGCCGTGCATCAACTTTCGGGTTCAATTGAACTAGGCGGACAAGAGCATTTTTATCTTGAAGGTCAGATTTCTTATGCTGTTCCACAAGAAGATCAGACTTTAAAAGTTTATTGTTCGACTCAACATCCAACTGAAATGCAATTGCTGATTTGTCATGCTCTGGGCTTTCACATGCATCAGGTGAGTGTGGAAGCGCGCCGTATGGGGGGCGGTTTTGGAGGTAAGGAGTCGCAATCTGCACAGTGGGCTTGTATCGCTTCACTGGCTGCGCAGAAATCGAGTCGCCCATGCAAATTACGTTTAGATCGTGATGATGACATGAGCTCGACGGGAAAACGACATGGTTTTGCCTACGAGTGGTCTGTCGCATTTGATGATCAAGGAGTTTTACAAGGCTTAAAAGTTCAGCTAGCTTCCAACTGCGGTTTTTCAGCTGATTTGTCAGGTCCAGTGAATGAACGCGCCATTTGTCATATTGGAAATGCCTATTATCTAAATGCTGTGCAATTACGCAATTTACGTTGCAAAACCAATACTGTATCGAATACTGCTTATCGAGGTTTTGGTGGGCCGCAGGGGATGTTTGTCATTGAAAATATTATCGATGATATTGCCCGTTATTTAAAATGTGATCCAGTTTTAGTGCGTCAGCGTAATTTTTTTGCTGAAAAACCCGGCAATGGCCGCGATCATATGCATTATGGTGCGGAAGTTCGGGACAATGTTGCGCCAAAAATTGTCGAGGAATTATTAAAAAGCAGCCAGTATTTTAAACGTAAGCAAGCGATTGAGCGGTTCAATCAAGATCACGATACGATTAAGCGGGGCATTGCTTTAACCCCTTTGATGTTTGGAATTTCCTTTAATGCTGTGCATTACAACCAAGCTGGTGCACTGGTCTATGTATATATGGATGGGACCGTTGCTATTACGCATGGTGGCACAGAAATGGGGCAGGGCCTTTATACCAAAGTGCGTCAGGTTGCCGCACATGAACTTGGTTTAAGCATTGAAAGTGTTCGTTTGATTGCGACAGACACTTCTCGGGTTCCTAATACTTCTGCAACTGCGGCTTCAAGTGGTGCGGATTTAAATGGTAAAGCTGTACAAAATGCGTGTAGTAAGATCCGCGAGCGTTTAGCCAAATTGGCTGCTGAAATCAGTCAAAGTGATATCGAAAGCATTCACTTTGAAAATAACAGGGTGAGTACGGAAAACGGTCAATCATGGACATTTCCAGATTTAGTCAATCGTGCTTATATGGCGCGCGTTCAGCTTTGGGACAGTGGATTTTATAAAACACCAGAAATTCATTATGATCAGGTGAATCATTTGGGTCGTCCATTTTTCTACTATGCTTATGGTGCAGCAGTAAGTGAGGTCGCGATTGATACCTTGACGGGTGAAATGAAAGTATTGCGTGCTGATATTTTGCATGATGTTGGACGATCGATTAATCCGGCAATTGATATTGGTCAGATTGAAGGCGGCTTTATTCAGGGCATGGGCTGGTTGACCACCGAAGAATTGTATTGGCAACCACAAGGCAGACATGCGGGACGATTATTTACTCATGCACCATCGACCTATAAAATCCCCACCAGTGTTGATATTCCCCATGTATTCAACGTCAAACTTTTTGATAATGAAAATCCAGCAGATACCATTTATCGCTCTAAAGCTGTCGGTGAGCCACCTTTTATGTTGGGGCTTTCGGTTTTTTCTGCTATTCGACAAGCTGTACAAGCTGCGATCCCTGTCGATGCAATACTTGAGCTAAATGCACCTGCTACAGCAGAAGAAATTTTACGCGCAATTTCGATAGGTCGAGGTCGTGCCTTAGCCGATCATCCGCAACCTAAATTGCGATAGTGACTTAGCGTTATGCAACAATATTTACAATGGTGGCGAGATTTTGTTGATTGGCAGCAACAAAGACGTCCTGTGGTACTGGTTACAGTGGTTCGTACTGATGGTTCTACCCCACGTGAAGTAGGAGCGACCATGGTGTTAGGTTTAGATCAGCAGCAACAAATACAGCAGTCCGATACTATTGGTGGTGGGCATCTAGAATTTCAGGCGATTGATATTGCCAAAGATATGTTGTTGGGTCATGAAGTCCGTCAGCGATTTACTGAACGGTTTAATTTAAGTGCTCGTTTGGGACAATGCTGTGGTGGCGTGATGTGGCTACTTTTTGAAAGAGTCGGAGCTAGATTAAATCGTCATGATCTCATCGCCTCTCAAAAGGCATGGCAAAATGGACAAAATATTGTTCGACATGTATCGGATCAGCAGGCATCGGTTTGGTATAGTGCTGATCATCCCATGCAGGCATTACAAGCGGATTGGCAACGAAATGATGAGCACTGGCAATGGCGACAAATTATTCAGCCCTATGCTATGAAAGTCATGATTTTGGGTGCAGGACATGTGGGAGAGGCGATCGTACGCTGTTTATTACCCCTTGATGTACAGATTACTTGGGTTGATAATCGCGATCATATTTTTCCGCTGGATTTGCAAGATCAGATTCGTTGCGTAAGTACTGATTTACCTGCACTTGAAATTACTCATTTTGACCGAGATGGTGCAATTCTGATTCTAACGCACGACCACCAGCTGGATTTGCAATTATGTTTTGAAGCTCTGAAACCCACTCAGCAATCGTTTGCTTACGTGGGAATGATTGGTTCAAAAAGTAAACGTGCAATTTTTGAAAAGCGGATGCAGGCCAGAGGATACAGTTCAGCGCAGCTTGAACAATTGGTGTGTCCAATTGGAATTGATGGAATTACCTCTAAAAAGCCTGCAATGATTGCGATTGCTGTAGTCGCTGAGTTATTGCAAGTATTTGATATAACGAAATGATTTAACCAAATCATTTCGTTTGTTCATATTTTGGATTCTTTTCCGATCGTTTGAGTAAAACCAGAACAGCTCCTGTTCCACCTTGATTTTCAGGGGCACTGACAAAAGCCAACACATCGCGATGCTGACGTAACCAGCCATTTACATAGGTTTTCAAAATGGCTTCTGGGCCTTTGCCATGCACAATTTTAATCACATTTTGATTTTCAGATTTTGCCATCTGAATAATTTGTAGAACCGCCGAACGTGCCTGTTCAACAGTACAACCATGTAAATCGACAGCTTCAAACCAGCGTAATTTTCCAGCTTTTAAATCTTCAAAGACTTTGTGCTGTAAGGTGGCAATGCGATAGCTTAGGCTGGCCTGACTGGCAACTGGGTTGAGTACCGCTTGAGTATCAGAAAGTTCCGCATTTTCTGTTTCAGCACTACCTTCTGCCGCTGCACGTTTTGCCAATGTTTGTGCATCGATTTTTTTAGTGCGATTGGGTTGAACATGAGCAATGTTGCCACGATCAATGGGCTTTACGCCGTGCAAGGCTTTGTTAAACAGCTGGCTGTCATCTTCTGGCTCTGTTTCGGGGCCGTTATAAATAGGCTGTTTATTTGAAGTTTGTTTGTTGACAGACTTTTCCTGACCCGTAGAAATTTGTTTTTTAAACTGCTTTAACAAATCCTGTTGGGCTTTGGAGAGGGAGGTATCGTGTTTGCTCATAATTGCGAAAAAATAGCATAAGAGAATAAATATCTGGTTATCGATTATAGTCTGAAATATAGAAAAATTTGAACTAAATTGGATTCAGTCCAAGTTATATTACAAGTTCATGATTTAAAACGGCGAATTAAAGTTATTCTGTTGCATTAAATGCTGAATGATATGTCACGATTGCTTGAGGAATATTTTTATTAAAACTGATTGCCTGAAAATATTGTGCGGGTACATCCTTTAGAATGAGTTCAGCATAAGATTTAAAACCAAAGCGATGATAGTAATTTGGATCACCTAATAAAACACAGCCTTTTGCTTTTAGATCTTTAAGTATTTCCAAAGCTGAAAGTATCAGTTGTGAACCAATACCTTGTTTCTGCATTTTGGGTAAAATAGAAACTGGACCAAATCCATACCAACCTAATTCATGCGTTGAAAGTTGTACAGGCGAAATAGCGATATGTCCCACAAGGATATGATCGATTTCAGCAACAAGAGAAAGCGTTAATACGTCATTCTGACGTAGTGAATTGACAATAAATTGTTCTGTATGACTTGAGTATTCAGAATTTAAAAAGGCTAATCGAATAACTTCTGAAATTTCAGCAATATCTTTTGCCTGTTCAGAGCGAATGATGATTTTATTCAAAAACGAATCTCAACTTTTATTTAATTTTATATTGTTGATAAACAGTTAAAGATGATTGACCATCCTTAACTGTTTTATAGAATCTATTTATTACAAATGATTAAACGTGTTCAGGCACTCCAAACAACTCTGTAAATGCCAAATCTGGTCGTGGTTGTTTCATAAAACTTTCACCCACCAAAAATGCATGAATATTATGTTGTTGCATCATATTGACATCCGCAGGTGTCGCAATCCCACTTTCAGTAACCAATAGACGGGATGGATCGAGCAATTTCTTTAAACGCAAACTGGTATTTAAATCAACATCAAATGTTTTAAGATTACGATTGTTCACGCCCAGCAAGCACTGTTCAGAAAGCTTGAGTGCACGTTCTAGCTCTTCTTCATCGTGAACTTCAACCAAGACATCTAAATGATAATCAAAAGCTGTTTTAGACATTTCTTCGAGCTGTTGATCTGATAAACAAGCCACAATCAAAAGAATACAATCCGCCTGTAAGGCACGCGCTTCAATGACATTGTAAGGATCAACCAAAAAGTCTTTACGCAATGCAGGCAAAAGACAATGCTGGCGAGCGATTGCAATATTTTCATCGGCGCCCTGAAAAAAATCAACATCAGTTAATACAGATAAACATGCAGCACCTGCCTGTTCATATTGTGCTGCAATCTCAGCGGGATTAAAGTCAGCACGAATTATGCCTTTAGAGGGTGAAGCTTTTTTGATCTCAGCAATTACCCCTGGTTGTTTACTGCGCAAGGACTGGGCAAAACCACGAACAGGCGTTGCTTGTTTCGCCCATTCTTCTACATCTTTGAGGCTGCGTTGTTTTAAACGATTTGCCAATTCTTGGTGTTTACGATCAACGATTTTACCCAAAATGGTATTTTGAATCTGAATCATCTGGATAACCTCACTGGTTTGCGTATTGTTTTAATGCCTTGGTAAATTCGGACAGGATACTCATTTTTTCCAGTGCCTGTCCGCCATAAATAATGTCATGAGCCAAAGCTACGCCTTGCTTATAGCTGGTCGTGAGCCCAGATACATAAATACCTGCACCAGCATTCAGAGCAATCATATTTGCAGCTTTTTCACCGATTTCAGATTTCTTACGACCTAAAGCATCTTTAATCAATTTGAGGCTGGCACCAGAATCTTCCACAATTAAACCGGTTAAAGTTTGGGATGGAATATCCACATCCTCAGGATTTAAGACCCACTCAATGATTTCACCATTTTTAAGTTCGGCAATATAGGTTTGTGAGGCGAGGCTAATTTCATCCAATCCATCTTTGGAATGAACAACCATGACATGCTCTGCGCCAAGTTGTTTCATTACTTCGGCAATAGGGCGGCATAATTCATCTGAAAATACTCCAATCACAAAACGTTTTACTCCTGCGGGATTCGTAAGCGGGCCGAGTAAATTAAAAATACTGCGAATGCCCAGTTCACGACGAGGGCCTACGGCATATTTCATGGCTTTGTGATGATTAGGTGCAAAGAGGAAACCGACTCCCATTTCACGGATACAGCGTTCGGTTTGCTGCATATTCAGATCAAGATTAATGCCTGCTTGCTCTAACAAGTCAGAGGAACCTGATTTACTTGAAACACCACGGTTGCCGTGTTTGGCAATGGTTGCCCCCGCAGCTGCAATCACAAAGCTAGATGCAGTTGATACATTAAACAGGTTTTGACCATCGCCACCCGTACCAACGATATCAACTAAATAGTGAATATCGCTCACATCAATTTTAATCGCAAACTCGCGCATGACACGCGCTGCTGCGGTAATTTCATCAATACTTTCACCTTTCATCCGAAGCCCCATCATAAGCGCGCCAATTTGCGCTTCAGTCGCTTCACCCTGCATGATGCTACGCATCACATCTTCCATTTGTGGCTGGGTCAGATGAATATTTTTGGTGATGTGGTTTAAAGCTTGTTGAATATCCATTTATGCATAAATCTCTAAAAAATTCTTGAAGATTTGGTGTCCATGTTGGCTAAGAATAGATTCAGGATGAAACTGCACACCTTCAATAGGTAATGTCTTATGTTTAACACCCATAATTTCTTCCATAGAACCATCGGCTTGATTGGTCCAGCAGGTCACTTCCAGACACTCAGGTAAGGTTTCCTGTTCGATCACTAAAGAGTGATAACGTGTCGCTGAAAAGGGTGATGGCAAATTACTAAAGATACCTTTATCAATATGATGCATATCTGATAAACGACCATGCATCACTGTTTTGGCACGAATAATATTGCCACCAAAGGCCTGTCCAATCGCTTGATGTCCTAAACAGACACCAAGTAATGGAATTTTCCCCGCGAAATGATGAATGGCAGGAATCGAAATACCTGCTTCAGTCGGGGAGCAAGGGCCAGGACCCACCACCAAATACTTTGGTTGCCATCGTTCAATGTCCTCTAATGTGACTTGGTCATTGCGAACTACTTTAACGTCTTGGTTTAACTCGCCAAAATATTGGACGATGTTATACGTAAAGGAGTCGTAATTGTCGATCATCAGAAGCATGTCTATTGCAACCTTTTGAGAATTAATTAGATATTAAATGATTGGCTTTAGTGTTACTCGGTTTGTAACTCGTTCTGAATTTTCACTCAAAAAATAAAGCTGTTATTTAAGCGGGTTATATTATCACTATTTTTGGTCTGCTTTACTATGTCTTAAAGCGTAATGACTAGCTTAATCTGTCTTAATTTTTATAGATAAAAAAATAAAGCCCAACATTACGTTGAGCTATATCAAACAGAATGAATTTATTCTTCAACTTCTATAGGGTCTCCATCCTCTGGGCGAATATGACGTTCGCCATCATCGGCTGGATCAACACTTGAACCATCTTTGGTGATGCTATTATAAAGCTCATCTTCTTTTTTATCATCGATAAACTCTTCATCTTCAAAATCTAAAGGTTCGTTATCATCATCGAAATTCAGCGGTTGTTCTTCATCTATCATGACGATTTATCACTTATCTGATTTATGAAATAACATGGTCAATGATTTAAAAACATGATTCAACAGTTGCCCCTTGGTGTTTATGTAACGGAAGGTATAACCGTCATTGATATCGATTTTTAATATCGGTTTCCTCACAGCTTTTGAGGGGCGATTTTCTTATTTTTTGTCGTTTAATCTTGAATTTATATTGATCTACAACCTTTGATTCGCATTGTTCTATCATTTGCATCAGAGCTGTAGCAGAACCTCATTGCTTTGAAAAGCATAAGATATTGAAATTTAATGTTTTTTTTGTTTTAAGATGCTTTTGGTGAAATTTAATGGTTATTATACGAAAGCATAATTGTTGACAATATTGTTGATTTTAACAAATTAAACCTTTATTTTTGGGTTATTGAATATGAATTGTTGACAATGTTGTGGCTGATGAAATGAATCAATCCGTTAAAGAGTTAAATTCGATAACACTGACTGATCAAATTTTTAAGAAAATCCAGACCGCGATTGTCAGTGGAGATATTGCTCCAGGTAGTAAAATTTCTGAACCTGAACTGGCTCGTGTTTATGGCATTAGCCGTGGGCCGTTACGTGAGGCGATTCATCGTCTGGAAGGGCAGAAACTGGTGGAGCGAACTGCCCATGTCGGTGCGCGCGTGGTGTCTTTATCACACCAACAACTTTTTGAGTTATATCAAATTCGTGAAAGCCTAGAAGGCCTAGCCTGTCGTTTAGCAGCGCAAAGTATCGATAAACAACAAATCCTAAATTTACGTGAAGTACTACATTTACATGCACAGGATTCCAATTTTAAGGAAGGCAAGGGCTATTACCTGCAAGAAGGTCAGGATGATTTTCATTATTGCATCATCAAAAATTGTGGCAATAAAACTCTGGAAAAAATGCTTTGTGATGAGTTATATCATCTGATTCGTATGTATCGGGTGCAATATTCAAAAACACCAAATCGTCCACACAAAGCCCTTTCTGAACATATTCGTATTTTAGATGCTATTGCAGATGGCGATGCAGAGCTGGCCGAGCTTCTTATGCGCCGCCACATTGCTTCGTCTTATCGCAATATTCAGCAACATCTTATTTAACCCATTTTTTATAGATCAGTTTTAAAGACAAGGAGCAAAAAATTCATGTCAATATCATCCGCAGGTCAAAAATTTAGAGAAGCAGTTGCCGCTGAGCATCCGTTACAAGTGGTTGGTGCGATTAATGCGAACCATGCGTTACTGGCAAAACGTGCAGGCTATAAAGCGATTTATTTATCGGGTGGTGGTGTTGCTGCAGGTTCTTTGGGATTGCCAGATTTGGGGATTAGTAACCTTGATGATGTCTTGACCGATGTGCGCCGCATTACCGATGTTTGTGATTTACCATTATTGGTCGATGTCGACACAGGTTTTGGTGCTTCTGCTTTTAATATCGCGCGCACGACGAAGTCAATGATTAAGTTTGGCGCAGCCGCTATGCATATTGAAGATCAAGTGGGTGCAAAACGTTGCGGTCACCGTCCAAATAAAGCGATTGTGACACAACAGGAAATGGTCGATCGTATTAAGGCAGCAGTAGATGCGCGTACTGACGAAAATTTCGTGATCATGGCACGTACCGATGCTTTGGCCGTTGAAGGTTTACAGGCGGCAATTGATCGTGCAGGTGCCTATATTGAAGCAGGTGCAGATATGTTGTTCCCAGAAGCGATCACTGAACTTGCCATGTATAAACAGTTTGCAAATGCAACCAAAGTACCTATTTTAGCCAATATCACTGAATTTGGTTCTACGCCATTGTTTACCACAGAAGAACTGGCTTCTGCCGATGTCAGCATTGCGCTCTATCCACTTTCAGCATTTCGTGCCATGAATAAAGCAGCAGAAAATGTCTATGAGACGTTGCGTAAAGAAGGCACACAAAAGAATGTGATTGATACCATGCAAACCCGCCAAGAATTATATGAACGCATTAATTACCATGCATTTGAACAATATCTTGATGCATCGTTTGAAAAAGCAAAATAAAAAATCCCTTAATTCATAAGAATTTAGGTTGAAATATGCTATGCAGTTAACAATGGTTGTGCCTACTTTTCCCGAAATGAGAAACAACGTTTTGTAAGGTAGGGTGAACCGAAGGTTTATCCTGAAACAGGATGGGAACTCGGCACGACTCCGTTGAGTTGCTCAAAAATAAAGTTAAATAGATAGAAAAGGACAATCTTATGAGCAGTAATGAAACGACCACAGGCTTCAAACCAAAAAAATCAGTTGCACTCAGTGGACAAGTCGCAGGCAACACCGCACTATGTACCGTAGGACGCAGTGGTAACGACTTACATTATCGTGGTTATGACATTCTTGACCTTGCGGTCGGCAGCCAATTTGAAGAAGTTGCGCACTTACTTGTTCATGGCAAATTACCTAACAAGGCAGAACTCAAAGCTTATAAAGCAAAATTAAAAGCACTTCGCGGCTTACCAGCGGCATTGAAAACAGCACTTGAGCAACTCCCACCATCTGCGCACCCAATGGATGTGATGCGTACAGGTGTATCCGTCCTTGGTTGCTTAACCCCAGAACATGAAGATCACAATGAAGCGGGCGCAAAAGATATTGCTGATAAATTGATGGCAAGCTTAGGCTCAATGTTGTTGTACTGGTATCACTTCAGTAACAACGGTCGTCGTATTGAAGTTGAAACCAATGATGATTCCATTGCTGCGCATTTTTTGCATCTACTGCATGGCGAAGCGCCATCTGAGGAATGGATTCAAGCAATGCACACGTCTCTGATTCTGTATGCAGAACATGAGTTTAATGCATCAACCTTTACTTCACGTGTGGTGGCAGGGACAGGTTCAGACATGTATTCGGCAGTCACAGGTGGTATCGGTGCGTTACGTGGCCCTAAACACGGGGGTGCAAATGAAGTTGCGTTCGTGATTCAACAACGTTATGACAATGCAGATGAAGCCGAAGCAGATATCCGTAGTCGTGTTGAGAAAAAAGAAGTGGTGATCGGTTTTGGTCATCCAGTCTATACCGTTTCTGATCCACGTAACGAAGTGATCAAAAAAGTGGCACGTGAACTTGCTGAAGCACAAGAAAACACCAAAATGTATTTGATCGCGGAACGTTTGGAAGCCGTGATGAAAGAAGTGAAAAACATGTTCCCGAATCTCGACTGGTTCAGTGCGGTGAGCTATCACTTGATGGGTGTTCCGACTGCGATGTTCACCCCATTATTCGTGATTGCACGTACTGCGGGTTGGTCTGCGCACGTGATTGAACAACGTCAAGATGGCAAGATTATTCGCCCAAGCGCTAACTATACTGGTCCTGAAAACTTAGAGTTCAAACCATTGGCGGAGCGTGGCTAATATGAGTAATACTCAATATCGTAAACCACTGCCAAATACCCAGCTTGAATACTATGACGTGCGTCAAGCCGTTGAGGATATTCAGCCAGGCGCATATGAAACTTTACCGTATACCTCTAAAGTATTAGCAGAACAATTGGTTCGCCGAGCTGAACCAGAGCATTTAACAAATTATCTCAGGCAATTGATTGAGCGCCGTCAGGACTTGGATTTCCCTTGGTATCCAGCGCGCGTGGTCTGTCACGACATTTTGGGTCAAACCGCACTGGTGGATCTTGCTGGTTTGCGTGATGCGATTGCCGATAAAGGCGGTGATCCATCTAAAGTCAATCCCGTGGTTCCAACTCAGTTGATCGTGGATCACTCTTTGGCAGTTGAATTCGGTGGCTTTGACCCAGACGCGTTCGAGAAAAACCGTGCAATCGAAGATCGTCGTAACGAAGACCGTTTCCACTTTATTGAGTGGACTAAAACAGCCTTTAAAAATGTCGACGTGATCCCTGCGGGCAACGGCATCATGCATCAGATCAACTTGGAGAAAATGTCTCCAGTGATTCAAAACCGTGATGGTTTAGCTTTCCCTGATACCTGTGTCGGTACAGATTCACATACGCCACATACCGATGCGCTTGGCGTCATTTCAGTGGGTGTGGGTGGTTTGGAAGCTGAGAACGTCATGCTCGGCCGCGCGTCTTGGATGCGTCTACCAGACATTATCGGGGTTGAGTTTGTTGGTCAACGACAAGCAGGCATTACGGCAACGGATATCGTATTGGCATTGACCGAGTTCTTACGTAAAGAGCGTGTCGTCGGTGCATATTTAGAGTTCTTCGGTGAAGGTGCTGACAGCATGTCTGTGGGCGACCGTGCAACCATCTCGAATATGACGCCTGAATATGGCGCAACTGCGGCCATGTTTTACATCGACCAGAACACGATTGATTATTTACGTTTGACGGGCCGTGAAGATACGCAAGTGGCTTTGGTTGAGCAGTATGCCAAAGAAATTGGTCTTTGGGCATCAGATATGACCAAAGCTGAATATCCACGTGTGCTTCGTTTTGACCTTTCAACAGTAACCCGTAACATTGCAGGCCCATCAAACCCGCATGCGCGTGTGTCTACGGCTGACTTGAAAGCAAAAGGCATTGCAGGGAATTTAGAGCTTGCCAAGGCACAAGAAGCAGAAGGTTTAATTCCTGATGGTGCGGTGATTATCGCTGCAATCACCTCATGTACCAACACATCTAATCCACGTAACACGGTTGCCGCAGGTCTATTGGCACATAAAGCCAATGAACTGGGCTTGGTCCGTAAACCTTGGGTGAAATCTTCATTTGCACCGGGTTCTAAGGCAGCTGCGCTGTATTTAGAAGAAGCAGGCGTGTTGGGTGATCTTGAAAAACTTGGTTTTGGTATCGTGGCCTATGCATGTACCACCTGTAATGGGATGTCAGGCGCGCTTGACCCAGTGATTCAACAAGAAATCATTGATCGTGACTTATACGCGACTGCGGTACTTTCGGGTAACCGTAACTTTGATGGTCGTATCCATCCATATGCAAAACAAGCGTTTTTGGCATCTCCACCACTCGTTGTGGCGTATGCGATTGCAGGAACCATTCGTTTTGATATCGAAACAGATTCGCTCGGAAATGACAAAGACGGTAATCCAATTTATCTGAAAGATATCTGGCCTTCGGATGCTGAAATTGATGCGCTTGTGAAAGAAGCAGTGAAGCCTGAGCAGTTCCGTAAAATCTACATTCCGATGTTTGATTTGGGTGTCAATGAAGAAGCGGCAAGCCCATTGTATGATTGGCGTCCAATGAGTACCTATATTCGCCGTCCACCGTATTGGGAAGGGGCGTTGGCTGCACCACGTACTTTAGCCAATATGCGTCCGCTTGCGATCTTGGGTGACAACATTACCACCGATCACTTGTCTCCATCGAATGCGATTGTGTTAGACAGTGCTTCTGGTGAATATTTGGCGAAAATGGGTGTGCCTGAGGAAGACTTTAACTCTTATGCAACGCACCGCGGTGATCACTTAACCACACAACGTGCGACCTTTGCCAATCCGAAACTGTTTAATGAAATGGTGGTTCGTTCAGATGGCAGCATTAAGCAAGGTTCAAAAGCACGTGTCGAGCCAGAAGGCGAAGTGATGCGCATGTGGGAAGCGATTGAAACCTATATGAACCGTAAGCAACCGTTGATCATTGTTGCGGGTGCGGATTATGGGCAGGGTTCAAGCCGTGACTGGGCTGCCAAAGGTGTGCGTCTTGCAGGGGTTGAAGCGATTGTGGCCGAAGGTTTTGAGCGTATTCACCGTACTAACTTAGTGGGTATGGGTGTGTTACCGCTTGAATTTAAAGCGGGTGTAAACCGTAAGACTTTAAAGCTGGATGGTACTGAGCTGTATAGCGTAATTGGTAATATTGCACCGCGTTCGACTTTAACTTTAGTGATTGAACGTGCCACAGCGGATGGTAAAGAAGAGATTCTTGAAGTGCCTGTGACTTGCCGCTTAGATACTGAAGAAGAAGTGTCTGTTTATGAAGCGGGTGGGGTATTACAGCGTTTTGCACAAGACTTTTTAGAAGGTCAAGTGGCGTAATACTTTGATCTGAAAATAATTGATTCTGTTTAATAAAAGCCCTACTTTAAAGTGGGGCTTTTATATTGAGAATAAGAATGGAAAAATATTTAGATTTAGATGGTGATTCTGGAATCCTTGCATATGAAATTGGTGAGAAATACATAAGAGTAAAGTTTGATAAAACCTTTAAAATTTATCAGTACAGCTATTATAAAGCAGGCCAACTTCATGTCGAAAAAATGAAAACATTGGCTAAGAGTGGTAATGGATTAAACTCTTATATCATGAGAAATGTAAAAAACTTATACGATTAAGTGGGGAGAATATGAATAAAAATTTAGAACAATTGTGTGAAGTTTTGGATGAGCTTTCTGAAGTAGTTTTGAATTCATGGAATGATGATCAAATTTTAAGAAATGTGTATGGTTGGACTCATCCTCCATTAACAAGACAGGATTTAGCTAATATCCCTAAAGAGCTTAGTAATCAAGTACGAAGAATTGAAATAGCTCAACTTGAAGATAATTTAGCAGAGTTAATTGAGAAAATTCCTGAAAAGATTAGATTAATGTATGGGGATACTATTCCATATATGTTTAATGGGAATGGAGCACAAGCAATTCCTATTTTTCTGTCAACATTAGAATGGGTAAGGCAAGTCATTGCCCCTTTAATGGGATGGGAGGTTTTACAAGATAATAAAGCCATGCCAACCCAAATGGCACGTCGTCTCAGGGCGATTCAGATTGAAATAGAGAATATTATTCCTAATAAAGAAAATCTAACCAATCAAATAAGCCTTATTAATGATGCTACAGAAGCTGCTGAAAATTTGCCAACAGACTTAAAGAGTTTGAGAGAAGCTAGAAATCAGGTTTCTGAATTAGAAAAAGATAGTTCTTTTGATCGTAAAAAAGTATCAGAGCATAAGAGCTCTACTGAAGCACAACTAAAATCAATTAGTGAGATGCATGAGCAAGCGAAGCAACTCATAGAGAACTGTGAAGAAGCTTATCGTATTACGACAACAAAAGGTTTAGCTGCTGCTTTTGATAAACGCGCATCTGATTTGAAATGGTCAATGAGATTATGGGTGGGGGGATTATTATTTGCTTTGGCTATCGGTGCTTTTATTGGACATGAAAGAATACAGATTCTTACTCAGGCGCTTAATAATTCAAATATAAGCTGGGGAATTATTAGCATTCAGATTGTTCTATCATTCACAAGTGTTTTGGCACCTTTATGGTTTGCTTGGTT
The DNA here is from genome assembly GCF_016624705.1 of Acinetobacter sp. S40. Lineage (NCBI taxonomy): Bacteria > Pseudomonadati > Pseudomonadota > Gammaproteobacteria > Moraxellales > Moraxellaceae > Acinetobacter > Acinetobacter sp. S40. Next base: position 32,093 of record NZ_JACVTU010000007.1, on the reverse strand, counting down.
AGCAACAAAACAAATTAGCCAACGCTTTAAACTTGCTGAAGATTATGACTTTAAGGCTTCTGTAGCAAAAGCATATGAGGGATATAAAAAAGAGGCAGCAAAAATTGATGTTGATTTTGAAGCTAGGTTGTTTAACGTAGCGTTAACAAGACTAGAAGAAGCACCATTAAGATTAGTAGATTCTGTAAATCATGGCAGCCCAACGCATGAGGTAATTGAAAAAACTGGTCTAAATAAAGTTGGTGAAAAGTTTGTGAATCAAGTAGAAAAAGTAGTCGATTCTATAACTCCAGCTAAGGCTAGTAACGATAATTAGCAGGGCTAATATTCAGATATTTAAATATCTTCACCTTTCCGCCACCATCATTCGTCAGAAAAGACAATCATTAATTAACACTATCAAGATATAGTATATATACCATTTCTAAAATCTATGGAGAACAAAGATGGTAACTGCTGGCGAAAAACCTGGAACAGGCTTCTATTTTTGTGTTCAATGCGGACATCGCGTTTACTTAGAAATTGGTACTGATCGTTTACCTCCGTGTACCAAATGCCTTGGCAAGCAATTTAACAGTAAGCTTGCTTAAGCTGCACACATCAAACAGTTATCCGCTGTTATGAATGAAAGCCCTATCAATCGATAGGGCTTTTTAATATCCAAAAATAAACTCTGAAAGAGTAGAGCAGTAGAAAAATAAACATGCTCAATAAATGAATTATCTAGTCATATATGAATCAAATTTTTCTTATCTCAACTAAACCCCTATTGCATTTTCAGCTTTACAATAGAGTTCTCTTTTGTCTAACACAATATTCCTTTTATGATAGGAAGGTATGAGATTATCTTTATGAAAGATCATCGCTGATTCCTGTAAAACTTATTTCAAGTAATTTTGTTTTTTGTTTTTAATGTGATGAATAATAATAGATTTTAAAAAATATGTTGCATCATCATCTTGCCTTTCTAGCAATATGAAAGGACTAAACCAAAAATAAATTAACATACCTAAAAAGCATGAAAACATACTTTTAGAGGTGTTGGATAACGCATGACTTTTCGGTAGAGTTAAGCATTAAGGAACATATAAAAGCAGGCCGCATATCCATAACGCATTTATGATTTCACAGTGAAACAGCCTCATTTTAATCGCTAAGTTTATTGTGAAATGATCATGCTAAATGTTGAAGTCGCTTGCAAGTAGGGCCAGCAGAGTGAGCCACCCTATTTATTCATTTTGGCAATTTCAAGGAGAAAGCCATGGATGTTAAGATATTCAATACTCAGGATGTACAAGACTTTTTACGTGTCGCTAGCGGACTGGAACAAGAAGGCGGCAATCCACGTGTGAAGCAAATCATCCATCGTGTGCTTTCAGATTTATACAAAGCGATTGAAGACCTAAATATTACTTCTGACGAATATTGGGCAGGCGTGGCCTATCTCAATCAACTGGGAACCAGTCAGGAAGCAGGGTTACTTTCACCGGGTCTGGGTTTTGATCATTATCTTGATATGCGTATGGATGCTGAAGATGCAGCACTCGGGATCGAAAATACCACTCCTCGTACCATTGAAGGGCCACTTTATGTGGCAGGCGCACCAGAGTCAGTGGGTTATGCTCGTATGGATGATGGCAGTGATCCGAATGGCCATACCCTGATTTTACACGGCACCATTTATGATGCAGACGGTAAACCGTTACCCAATGCAAAAGTAGAAATCTGGCATGCCAATACCAAAGGTTTCTATTCCCACTTTGATCCAACGGGTGAGCAACAGCCATTTAATATGCGCCGTAGCATTATTACAGATGAACAGGGTCAGTATCGTGTGCAGACCATTTTACCCGCAGGCTATGGCTGCCCACCAGAAGGCCCAACGCAACAGTTATTAAATCAACTGGGTCGTCATGGCAACCGTCCTGCGCATATTCACTACTTTGTCTCAGCAGATGGGCATCGCAAACTGACCACGCAAATTAACGTAGCAGGCGATCCGTACACGTATGACGACTTTGCATATGCAACACGTGAAGGTCTGGTGGTTGAAGCGATTGAACATACCGATGCAGAGGCGATCAAAGCCAATGCGGTAGAAGGGCCATTTGCTGAAATGGTGTTTGATCTGAAACTGACACGCTTGGTCGATGGTGTAGATAACCAAGTTGTAGACCGCCCGCGTCTTGCTGTGTAAATACAGGCTTTAAAATCGAAAATAAAGTTCAGGCTAGTGGGTGAATCACTGGCCTGATTCATTTGTAGGGACGCGTGGAGAAAGGCAAGAGACCTAATTATAATTAAGAACCATTGCCTAATTTATTTGAATATTCTAAGTCGTTTTATTTCTTTAAGTCATGATTATAAATTTAATTTAGAATGCTTTCTTTGCTTCATAAAACTTATATTTATTAAAAACTAAAAGATAAAAACGTAACTAATAACTGAATAAAGTGGATGTTGTAATCAAAGTTTTAAGCAAGTAATAACGCACGTAATAACGCACGATATAAAACATTTAAGGATGTAGTTGAGAATCAATCTATTTAGATAATTTAATGGAATTTAAATCGTCAAATTAAAAACAATAATGTGAAGTAAAACTATAATGGGCGATTATTCTATTTTATTGAAAAATAAAAATGCCTCCGAAGATGCCGCTGCAATGTCTTTACCCTTGAACCCTTAAGTTCAAGGTGGAAGCGACGCGTACTTGCTGGGTTTCCTGCACAGGGCAGGCATACGCTCTAAATACGCAGAGCGCTATCCTAAAAAGATAGTATCGGCTCAGGGGAATCAGACGCGCTGGCGAACATCCCAGAGACAGCTTTAGTATAACCGATCTTTGCTCAATGACAATCCATTGAGTCGGTCGTTATGTAAACTTAGTTTTCAAATGGTGAAGCTTTACTCGATACCACTGCATTGTTTATACGATTTGTTCGACATCGTTTAAGATTGTTTCAAGTAAACGCTCACAATGTGCATATTCCTGAAGTGATCTGTTCATACTGAGTACATCCTGCATCAGTTGCAGGGCCACCATAATGACCAGTTTATTATGCTCAACTCGTGGCGCACTACGGCGCATTTCATTAAATTTATCATTGAGCATTTGGCCTGCGCGTTCCAGTTCTTCTTTTTTATCAGAAGTGGTCGCTAAACGGAAAGTTTGTTCAATCAATCGTAATTCAACCATTACTTGTTCACTCATGATTGAATCTCCTCTTGATTTTCTACACTGGGATCAGCCAGTTGCTGAATTTCCTGTGCATTTTGATCCTGCTCTGTGCCTAAAATCGCTAAACGTTGAATGATGGCTTCTACTTTAGATTTAGCCAATTCATTTTTTTGAAGTAAGCGATCACGATCCTGCTGAATGTCATGTAATTCTTGCTGAGAATGGCGTTGCTGTAACTGCAACTTTTCTTTAGTCACGCGCAAATCATTGCGTTCAGCCAAAATTTCCTGAAAACGATTTTTAAGGTCGGTACAACTTTTTTCCAGACGGCTATAACGATCAGCCAGAGCGGTTGCATCTGTGTTCAATTGTTGAAATTGATTTTGTAGTTGCGAAAGTTGTTCAGTCAGATTATCAACTTCTTCCTGTTTGGAGGTGATAATCCCATTTTTTTGCACAATTTGAGCATGATGCTGCTCGTCATCCTGTTGTTTTTTTTGAGTCAGTGACTCATTTTCACTTTCAAGGTGATGTAAACGCGTTTTTAAAACGCCCATATGCGTCTGTAGACGCTGTAATTGTTCTAACATAACGTAGTCGCACAGAATTGCAATCAAAGGTAATATATACGCAGTATAGAGATTGGATAAGCGAATGCAAGACGATATTTCAGGTTGGAATGAATGGTTCACAAATTTTAACGGAATTGAAGAGATTTCAAGCCCAAGTGAGCTGCATGGTTTACTTACGGGCATCGTTTGTGTCACCGAAGCGCCAAGCCGCGATGAATGGTTGCAAATTTTAACCACACTGAATGTACCTCATTTAAGTGATGAAGCACTTGCACTGCTCGCAGATGAGGCAGAAGATGTATCACACGCTTTATCGGAAGATGAGCTAGATTATTTACCTATGCTTCCAGATGATGAACATTCTTTGCAAGAACGTGTTCAAGCATTGGCAGACTGGAGTGCAGGCGTGGTACTTGGCTTTGGATTGGCATCAGGTCATATTCGTAGTGATGAAATTGAGTTGATTGAACATTTACAGGATGTGGCAGCTGTTGAATTTGAAGATTCAGATGATGATGAAGAAGGTGAAAACAGCTACGAAGAATTGTACGAATTTGTTCGCTTGATTCCTGTGAGCCTTTCGATTGGGCGTAAAAAAATTCCAGTTCAAGAAAGTTCGCTGTTAAAAAACTTTCATGCCAAAAGTCAAAATGATCCTGCACGAAAAGATAACCAAAGCGTAGTTGAAATGTTTACTCCACATCGTCCAAGCTAATTGGGCGATGTTATCGTTTTTATTTTACTTTACCACTTGATAATTAAAGATTTATAGCCTCATGAAATTGACTCAAGCAGATTTTGAACTTCGTCGAGACCGCCTCGCAGTGCATATGGGGCCAAACAGTATTGCCATTATTGAAACCAGTCCTGTAGCCTATCGTAACCGAGATGCGGATTATAAATTTCGTGCCGATAGTAGCTTTTTTTATCTGACAGGGTTTGCTGAACCTGAAGCGATAGCGGTCATTGAAACCTTTGATACAGTTGATGATTACACCTATAGTCTGTTTTGCCGTGAACGTAACCGTGACATGGAAATATGGAATGGTTATCGGGCAGGCATCGATGGCGCGATTGAAGATTTTGATGCTGATGAGGCATATGCTATTGATTTGTTAGATGAAGAAATTGCGGAAAAACTATTAAATAAAGAGCGACTTTATTATCGTATTGGACATCGTGCTGAGTTTGATGCGCGTGTCAGTCAATGGATTAAACAGGCCGATGCTCAGCAGCGTCGTGGCAATGGAGCGCCATCGCAAATTTTGCAATTGGATCGTATTGTCGACGAAATGCGTTTGATTAAGTCCAAACAGGAAATTGAACTTATGCAAATTGCATCGGATATTAGTGCTGCTGCCCATACTCGTGCTATGCAAAAAGCTCATCCTGAAATGATGGAATATGCGTTAGAAGCTGAATTAAATTATATATTTGGTCAGCATGGTTGTGTGCCATCGTACAATAGTATTGTGGGCGGCGGAGCAAATGGCTGCATATTGCATTATGTAGAAAATGACAAAGCGCTTAAAGATGGTGATTTGGTACTTATCGATGCCGCTTGTGAATATCAATGTTATGCATCTGATATTACACGAACTTTTCCTGTTAATGGTAAATTTAGCCCTGAACAAAAAGCACTTTATGAAATCGTGCTCAAGGCGCAATATGCAGCGATAGATGCGGTACGTGTAGGGAATTCATACCGTGAACCACATGAAGTAGCAGTGCGTATTCTCACTGGGGGTTTGCTTGATCTAGGTTTGCTGAGCGGAGAATTGGATGAGCTGATTGCAAGCGAAGCTTTCCGCCAATTTTATATGCATGGAACAGGGCATTGGTTAGGTATGGATGTGCATGACGTTGGCAATTACAAAAAAGAAGGTGAATGGCGACCATATGAAGAAGGTATGGTGGTGACAGTTGAACCGGGATTGTATATCGCGCCTGACGATGAAACTGTGGAAGCAAAATGGCGGGGTATTGGTATCCGCATCGAAGATGATGTAGTGGCTACTGCTCAGGGGCCATTGGTTTTGACAGGTGCAGTAGTTAAAGAGATTGAAGATATTGAGCAACTCATGGCTCAAGCTAAAATATAACGATAATCAAATTTGAGGAGTGTGACCGTGCAAAAAGTCATTATTGTCGGTGGGGGAATGGTTGGCCTGAGTCTAGCGCTGATGTTGGCCAAACAAAATATCGCTGTTCAATTGCTTGAAGCCATTCGTTATCCAAATTATGACGATGATCAGCTTGCACCGTATCATTCCAGTTTTGATGCCAGAAATACGGCATTATCGCGCCGTAGTGTGATGATTTATCAACAACTTGGTCTGTGGGAAGCTTTACAACAGCATGCTACTCCAATTTTACAAGTGCATATTACTGAGCAAGGCAGTTTTGGTAAGGCGCGTTTAATTGCAGAACAAGAAAAAGTCGAAAGTTTTGGTCAAGTGATTGAGAATGCATGGCTCGGTCGAGTGCTGTTGACACAAGTTCGCCAGCAGCCCCTCATTGAATTGATTGATGGGGTAGAAGTCATTGCTCTTGAACAGAATACAGCGCAAGTTACGATTCATGCTAAACGCGATCAAGAGACACTCACCTTGACTTCAAAATTATTGATTGCGGCTGATGGTCGTGATTCTTTTTGTCGTCAGGCCATTGGTGTTGGAGTGGATGTTCATGACTATGATCAGGTTGCTATTGTCACTGCTGTACAGACCTCGAAACCGCATAATCACGTAGGATTCGAGCGCTTTAGTGCGCTTGGGCCATTGGCTTTATTGCCTTTGCCAGGAGAGAGTCGTCGTTCTGTGGTTTGGCCTGTTAAAAAAGGCACTGAAAGTGAATGGTTGGGTGAAGAAAATGATCAACATTTTCTGGATGCTTTGCAACAAACCTATGGCGATCGGGCTGGAAAATTTGAGAAAACTGGTAAACGATTTAGTTATCCATTATCACAGGTTTTGGCACATAAGCAGGCCGTAGGACGTGTTGTGTTAATGGGCAATGCTGCACATACGATTCATCCTGTTGCAGGACAAGGGTTTAATTTATGCCTGCGTGACGCTGATGTTTTAGTTCGTTTTATTACTCAGCATTTAACTCAATCAGAGGATATAGGTCATCCAGAAAATTTACTCGCCTATGAACAAGCGCGTTTAAAAGACCAACAGCGGGTGATTAAATTCTGTGATTCTGTAGTCCGTGGTTTTAGTAATCAAAATCCTGTCTTGAAATTGCTACGCAATACAGGTCTAGTCGCATTTGATGTGATTCCGGGAATTAAACCTTTAGTCGCCAATTATGCTATGGGATTAAAAGCATGAGTGATGTTCTTGATGTCGTAATCGTAGGCGGTGGTTTGGTTGGTGGTCTGACTGCTCTATTATTGGCTCAGGGTGGCGTACAAGCGACTGTACTGGATGCTGCTCCCATTCTTGATCCAGAACACGTTAAAAGTATGTTGAACCCTCGTGTCTTGGCACTCAGTCAGGCAACCATTCATTTATTAAAAGCAGTGAATGTGTGGAATGATTTACCACGACAAATGCCTTACACAGGTATGCATGTCTGGAATAAAAATGGCTATGGTGAGATTGAATTTGGTCAAGTATCTCAGTTTATTCCAACCGCTGATCAAGCTTTAGGTTCAATGGTTGAGCCAAGTTTGCTCAATCTTGTGATTCAACAGAAAATGTTGCAGCAGATTCAAGACTATCGTACTCAGGTAAAAGTAGTGCGTGTTGAACAGCAAGTAGAATGTTGGTGCGTTGAACTTGCAGATGGTCAGATTCTAAAAACCAGATTGTTAATTGGTGCTGATGGCGCAAATTCGTTTGTTCGTGATCAGGCTTATATTGGTTTGGATGTATTGGACTATCATCAAGCAGCAATCAGTTGTGCCATTAAAACTACACAGCCACACCAATATGTTGCACGACAAATCTTTTTGCCAACAGGACCTTTGGCTTTTTTGCCCATGGCTAGTTTGGATGAGCAAGAAAATGGCTATTGGCAATCGATTGTTTGGACTTTACCTGAAGATTATGCAGAAGAATATTCGGCTTTCTCCGATGCTGAATTTATACAACTTTTAACGCGTGAAAGTCAGCATATGTTGGGCGAAGTTATAGATGTTCGATCTCGCGCGCGCTTTCCATTAAAAGCCCGTTCTGCACAACATTATGTAAAAGCGGGTTTGGCCCTGATTGGTGATGCAGCACATGTTATTCATCCTTTGGCGGGACAAGGTGTGAACATTGGCTGTCTGGATGCAGCCGTGCTATGCGATGTATTGCTACATGATTTGCAACGAGGTGTATGGGCACATGAACAAACCTTGCGCCGCTACGAACATCAACGTAAAGGGCAAAATGCAGCCATGATGCATAGTATGTCTGCGATAGGTTGGCTAGAAACTACTGAAATTACACCGCTCATTTTTGCACGAAATTTTGGCTTGCGTCAGGTCAATCGTTCCACTTTATTTAAAGATGCTTTTATGCAGCAAGCGAGCGGTTTACATGGTTTGAAGAACACGCGATATGCAATTTAATGAGAGAGTAGATATTTTTTAAACAATCATTTATATATTATTACCAATATGGTTAAAAAAAATACGAATATGGAGCAAAAGCCTCTTTGCGAATGCTCAAGAGATTGCTACATTTCTTCGTAATTTATGATGAGTTTCATAAAACATTTACTGATCATGATGGGGAGCAGAAAATGACAGATACGAATGATTATGATGAAGCTGAGGATTCAGCTGTCGATGAAGATGAAGCAAAAGCTGCTGAACGTGGTGCAAGTGATAGCGAAGAAAGCGGAAATTTAAGTGACGCCGATCTCGCTGAAGCTGAGACACTCACTGTGACAGCAAAGCAAAAGCAACGTCAGGCACTTGAAGATGAAATTGCAGCCTTTTTAGCCAAAGGTGGAAAAATTACTGAAGTTCCTGCCGACGAAGAGGCAAGGCATTAATCAAAAGCATCACCTCGGTGATGCTTTTTTTCTTTTAAACATCGCTCTGGGTAAGTTCTAGCGCACGTTGATAGGCAATCTTCTTTTTTATTCCTGTTAAATCGGCTGCCAGTTGAGAAGCAGCTTTGACTGATAGATCCTGTAATAAACGATTTAGTAACTGATCCAATTTTTCTTGAGCGAGATCTTTCTCTTCGGGATTGCCACCGACCACCAATACAATTTCACCTTTTTGCTGATGATGATCCTGTTCAATGAATACCACTAACTCTTTTAAGGTCATTTTTTTAATGGTTTCAAAAGTCTTGGTAATTTCACGGGCGAAACCGACTGGACGATCTTCACCAAAAATCGTAGCCATATCTTTGACACAATCCAAAATACGATGCGGTGCTTCATAAAAAATCAGGGTTTGGGTTTCATCCTTGAGTTTTTCAAGCTGATTAATACGCTGAGAAGACTTTGATGATAAGAAGCCCTCAAAACTAAAACGATCACTTGGAAGCCCGACTGCACTTAATGCTGCAATTGCGGCACATGCACCTGGTACAGGCGTCACTCGAATATTGTGTTGCTGCGCTGCACGTACCAGTTTAAAACCAGGATCACTAATTAATGGTGTACCTGCATCACTGATTAGCGCAATATTCTTCCCCGATTTTAATATTTCAACCAGTTGTTCAATTTTGTTACTTTCATTGTGATCATGACATGCAGTCAGCGGCGTTGATATATTATAATGCTTAAATAATAGCGCAGATTGTCGTGTATCTTCTGCCGCAACTATAGAAACTGATTTAAGAATTTCAATAGCCCTAAAGGTCATGTCATCCAAGTGCCCAATTGGGGTTGCTACTACAAATAACTGAGCACTCATAAGGTTTACTCCATGTTGAATAATAAAAAAAGATTGCTGCTGGTGTGTTTTGCAGCTTTTATATCGCAAGCGCAAGCTGAAGTGTTGGTCATTCTACCCGAATCGGGGCCTATGGCGCGAGCTGCCAGTAGCATTAAGTCTGGTTTTATGAGCGCTTATGCCTTATCTGAGGACAAAGTACCGCTTAAATTTGTTAACTCTGACAAACAGAACATCAAAAATATTCTGGCGAGAAATGTAAATAAAAAGACACAACTGATTGTGGGACCATTGTCAAAAAGTGAAATCGAACAAATGGTGGCATTGAATCCAAAAGTTCGGGTATTGGCATTAAATGAAATTGAAATGCAATCACCCAATGTGATTCAGTTTAGTCTGGCTAAACAGGACGATGCATATGCACTCAAACAAATTTTGCTCAAAGACAAAATTTCACAACTTTTTGTATTGCGCCAAACGGGTAGAGAACAGGAAAGCGAATTGTACCTGATGTCGATTATGACTCAGCTTGGAGAGTCTGTTCAAATGGTTCATGATGTACCGAAGAAATTGAAAAAAGGGCAAGGACTGTTGTTGCTAGGTGATGATGCGTGGGTAAATCAATTATCAAATTTACCCAAAAATAATGTTTATGCTCAACCGACCACGATTGAAGAAAATCAGCCTATTCCAGAAGGTTTAAAGTTTTGCGATGTTCCAGCTTTATATGAACATAAATGGAATGATGTTGCGCATGCTTATTTGCAGCAGCCCGTAAGTATGCCTTATCAGCGTCTTATTGCATTTGGAGCCGATGCATGGATGCTAGCAGAGCTTTATTTAAAAACGCCAAAAATTCAAAATTTTACGCTTGAAGGACGTACGGGTGACCTCGATGTCAATTCTCAACGTGTGACACGAATTCCACATTGCTATCAAAAACAGAAAAACACCATCTTACAACTTTAATTATTCACGAAATGATGACAATCAACAATAAGCATGCCTTGGGTCAATGGGCAGAACAGCAAGCACTACAAATTTTATCTCAGCACGAGTTTCGGCTGGTACGGCAAAATTTTCACTCTCGCTATGGAGAAGTAGATCTCATTGTTGAGCGTGGACAAGAACTCATTTTTGTTGAAGTCTAAGCCCGTTCTATAGGATATTATGGTCAGGCCAATGAAATGATTCGCCCCAGCCAGCAACGTAAAATTATTCGCACGGCTGAATACTTTTTGATATGCAATCCTGTCTATGAACAGTTTTATTGTCGTTTTGATGTAATTTGTTTTGATTTTCCACAGAAAATTGCAAAAACAGTACAGCAGGATTTTTCTAAACTTCGATATGATCATCAATGGATTGAAAATGCATTTACTTTGTAACCAGAGTTCATTACTCTTGAGCTGGAGATGCAAACATGATTTCAAAAGAGTTTTCAGGGAGCTTTGTTGAGTGTTTAAACGTATTGCAATAACGGCGTTGTGTGTCGCGAGTTTATCTGGGTGTGCCAGCTTTATTTCTGGAGGAACTGGTTCATCTCCAGTAGGAACAGAAAGTGGTGCGCGTAGTCTGGGTCAAGTATTTATTGATTCTTCTATCAAACGTACAGCAAGTATTAATTTATACAAACTTGATCCACGTTTTAAACAGTCTCGTGTCAACATTGAAAGTTTTCACAGTAATGTTTTGCTTACTGGACAAGTTCCTGATCAGCATCTACGCCAATTGGCTGAAGATAATGTTAAATCGATGAGTGATGTGAAAACGGTACATAATTATATCACTATAGGTCCACAAGTCAGTTATTCAACGATTATGCAGGACTCCGCTGTAACAGCCAACACACGTGGATTATTGGTACGTGCACCTGTTGTTTCTGATACAAAAGTACTAGTTCATACTGAAGACGGCGTACTCTATGTGATGGGCCGACTAAATACTGCAGAAATCAATGATCTGAATGAGGTGCTGCAAAAGGTCGGCAATGTTACAAAAATCGTGACGCTCATCGATAATATTGACCAGCCAAGTGCAGGGACGACCGCCAGTTCAATTGTAGCTAGTCCTCTTGTAGGGAATGCAACAGCACAACCTGACGTACAGACTCCCGTTGCCATTGACCCTGATCAGGGTGAGCCAGTTAATGCTCAATAGTCCAACTGAGATACTCAAACAGTTACAACAGCGCTTTGAGCAAATAAAACATCAGTATCATGAGTTTCGCTTGTACGATCTGGGCAGTTATGCACTTAATTTTGTTACGCCTAAGTCAAGCTACAGCGTTCAGAAAAATATCGCCTATGGACTAAAAGCACGTCAGCGTTTAGATGTTTATCGAACTAAAAAAGCTGTGGCAGGCCAGCCCCTGATTGTATTTATTCATGGTGGCGCATGGCAGCATGGTGATAAAAAAGATTATGCCTTTATAGGGGAAACATTTGCACGTGAAGGCTATGATGTCGCGGTTATCAATTATCATCTTGCGCCAGAATATATTTTTCCGAGTTATATTGATGATTTGGCGTTGGCCTTAAATTTTTTGGACCAACACCAAACTAAATTAAAAATTTCCACACAGCATGTGATTTTGATGGGGCATTCTGCTGGAGCATTTAATGTTATGTCAGTGGTGTATCATCCCCATCCCAATTTGGTTCATTGTCGGGATCGTATTAAAGCGATTATTGGTATTGCAGGCCCTTATCATTTTGACTATAAGGGCGATCCTCTTGCGCAGGATGCATTTAATCAGGAGATTCCGTATCAGCAGGTGATGCCATATTATTTTGTTGATTCAAATCCAATTCGGCATTATTTATTGTTGGCGGAAAATGATCAAATTGTCAAAGCAAAAAACAGTATCGACTTAGACCATATCCTGAGGCAGCATGGCAATCATAGCCATATTGCAATTATCCCAAAAACGGGACATATCTCAATTATTGGCACATTATCTAGCTTGTTTAGTCGTTATTTCAAAACTAAACGAACCATTCTGAGTTTTTTAAAGGAGAGTCTGGAAGCCTAAAGATACAGGCTCCAGATTTATCTTGTTTGCACCACTTTTTTTGGGATTTTAATCAAGCACTATGCGTATGCAAAACCTGCATAATCATAGCATGTGCAATACTTCCTTTAAATGGAATTTCAGGAAGTTGATCAAATTTAAAAAATTTCGCATCACTAATTTCTTCTTCTTGGAGTTGTATTTCTCCAGAGTCATATTCAGCCTGAAATGCGATCATTAAGTTGCTTGGAAAAGGCCATGGCTGACTCGACATGTAGCGAATATTTTTTAGTTTTAAACCCACTTCTTCAAGTGTTTCACGTTGTACCGCTTCTTCCAGTGTTTCCCCAACTTCGACAAAGCCAGCAATAAGCCCGTATATATTGCTTTTGTTATTTGCATTTTTTGCTAGTAAAACTTCATTCTGATCCTTGGTAATAATAGTAATCACACAAGGCTGAACACGAGGATATTGGTGATAACGACAAGCGGGGCATATCATGGCATATTCGACAGGATGAATATGCGTTTCATGTCCACAATGACTACAAAATTTATGGTTACGTCGCCACTCTAGAAGTTGCACCGCCCGACTTGCTTTCTGAAATTCATCGACAGACCATAAGGTAATGAGCTGTCGAATTGGAACAAGCTGCAAGCTTTCTGGAATAGTTTCATCATCCAGTAAATCACGGGCAATGACATGATCACCCGCTTTAAACTTTAAATCACTTGCAAGTGTTTCAACCTTTGGAAGTTGGTAATTTTCATCGACAAGTAATTGTTGATTATGAAAAATATAGGCAAGTGAAAGTTGTGACATTAGGCCGCCGCTGTTTGTAATTTCCGACTATTTTCCAATGCTACATCAAACATAGATTGTAAAACAGGTTGTTTATTTTTTAAATTGTCAATGAGCATATCCAGACTGGCTAAAACATTTAAAATCTGGCGAATCTGTTCAATATTTAGAACTTGTTGTTGTTGGTGAGATGTCTGTACAAATTGGGCAGTGTGTAATAACGCCTGTTGTTGCTCTTTACTTCCCAAAAATAAAGCAGCTCCAGAGAGTTCTTTTAAGTGGACCGATAGTGCTTCAAGTGCTTGTGTTTCAGGTTGCTGTTCACATTGCAGAAGCATTTCGATCACCATCCCAATCAATGACTTGCTTTCACCAAGTAAAGCTTGGTGCGCCTCATCTAAACGATCCAGAGAAATATTCATATTGTTGACGCGCAGTTGCAAACGACTGGAAAGATAATTACGCTCCAGAATTCCAATGGAGTTCATCGCTGCCAATATGCTTTTCATCAATTGTTGAGCATAATTTTCATCGTTGAGAATGCTCGGCTGGTTGAGTGCTTCTGCTTGATGATAAAGCTCTTGATGCGCTTCGCTTAAATTGAGCACCTTAAATACGTTGGCCAGATTTTTTAAGCTTGCCTGTAACTCTTGAATTTTTTCTGTCGACATATTTTGATAGTTATATTCAATGTCGTTACGGATTTGTGTCATAGCATCCGTAATCAGCTCACTCGCAGTATGAATGGTATTGTAGTCAGGGCCATACAAATGGCGACTTAGAACTTCAAGTTGAGTATCTGAAAGTTGTTCATCACCAATATTTAGTTGTTGGCGAATATGTTCAGAAATCTCATCTTCCTGACTAATACAAAGGCTGAGTATATCTGCCAAATCTGCACTAGATGCTGTAAAGGGTTCTGGTTGTTGCAGAAATTGTCCCATGCTGGTTTCTAACTGAATAAATATGCGTAAACGTGCATTATTTAAAATCAGGTGTTCAATATGGCCTAAGGCAATATTGACTAACTGCCAATATTGTTGACTAGGCGTATTTTGAGCCAGTGATGCTACATAGGCTCCGATCAGTTTTATCGCCTGAAAATCCAGTGGTTTTGCAGTATGCTGAAGAAGTTTATGCAAACATAATTTATAAAGTTGATGAATATAAGCTGATTTTTCTAATTCTGGTGTGGCTAACAAATTGAAGTTAGGCTGAAAACAGTCCAATAAAGGTAAAATTTGTTCGCCTTCGCGTGTTTGTGGTTTTCCCAAAGCAAGTTCAAGACGATTCAATGTATCAATTAAGAATTGTGAAACCTTTACTTCACGCAGGCAAATAAATTCAATGTAGCGTTTTAACATGGTGGTGCCTTCACTTAAAGCAACCACATCTTGTGTCTGAATATTTTGCGGTTCAGACATAATTTTACGCATCAACGATGCTGAATAATCGGTGATCTGCGCCAGACGAGGCATATCAATCATTGCTAAAATACGGGCACATTGTTCAAATTGATTCAGCGCATCATCTATGCCAAAAGGCAAGGCTTGTTCTTCCGCTAATGTACTTACTGCGTTTTCAACAAGTTTTATTGAATTATCAATTTCATTTTTTATTATTAATAATGCAGTTGGGTCGAAGTGAATAGAGCTTTGATAAGACATTTAAGCTGCACCTTTCCTATGTTATTGGTGTCAAATTGCCTGATAGAGTGAATTGAATCCCTGATCATTAAACATACGCATTTATCCCCACAAATAATGCTGTATGTTATTTATTTCCAAGTTATGGATGATTCGGTTAATAGACTCTGATCATCAGCACATTATTTATAAACTAATATAACTGAACTTTTAGGGCTTGGAATACTAAAAGCAAAGCTTTACGCGAATTTTATTTGGCAAAAAAGCATGCCTTACCCTGTTTTTCTTCAAATTGTTTGACCCACGTCTCATGTCGTTCCAGTTCTTCTGGTTCAGGTAAAATGACAGGAAGATCAATTTGAACACGTTGTCTGCCACTTTTTTGTCCATGATTTTCATGTTGTGAGAGGGCATCCATATCAAAAGACACCTGTCCACCCGTCATGGCCAGATAAACATCCGATAGAATTTCAGCATCCAGTAACGCGCCGTGGAAGGTACGATCCCGTGCAGGAATATCGTAACGTCTCACCAATGCATCTAATGAGTTTTTTTGCCCGGGATGCTTACTTTTGGCAAGAGCGAGGGTATCGGTGACGTCACATACTTCTGAGAGCGTAGGCAAACCAACACGCTTAAACTCGGTATCAAGGAAGTTCATATCGAACGTTGCATTGTGCGCGATAATTTCTGCACCTTTGAGATAATCAAATAGTACATCAGCAATTTCTGCATATTTTGGTTTGTCTTTTAGGAAATCATCGCTAATGCCGTGAATATTTTCAGACTCGCCTACAGGCTTTTCCGGATTAATATAAATATGAATAGAGCTACCGGTTAATTTACGATTGATCATTTCAATCGCACCGACCTCAATAATGCGATCGCCATCCTGAAAATAAAAACCTGTGGTTTCGGTATCTAGAATAAGTTGGCGCGGACCTTGGATGTGTAAGGTTGCTGCTGTAGTCACAATATGCGGATGATTTTTGACGTGTTCTTGGGTTTCACTCATCGATATAGTTTCTTTAATTTCAACGATATTGTTCAATTCATTGGCATTTTCATCTTCTGGCAGGCTTTCACTGTCAAATTGATCATCGGGTATGTCTAATCCAAAGGGGTCATCGAGTAGCCAGTCATTTTCAGATTTTTTTTTTGCTTGTATCGACGAAAGTTGATGTCCAATCCATTCAGATTGAGGAACAACAACATGTTGCTTTTCAGGTTGCAGCACTCCTAAATTGGCCAGTTGATCGGCCATTTCATTGCCAGCATGACCTGCATGACCTTTAATCCAGTTCCATTCGATGTCACGTTCTGTGCAAACTTTATCGAGTCGCTGCCAAAGATCAGGATTTTTTACATCTTTCCAATTTTTCTTTTTCCAGCCATGAATCCACTCAGTGATGCCTTGTTTGACATAATTTGAATCTGTCCAAATGATAAGTTTCGCATCAATTGGGCAAAAGGAAACACCTTCAATAGCAGCCGTCAGTTCCATGCGGTTGTTGGTTGTTTCAGCTTCACCACCATAAAGTTTATGTTCACTTTCTTGAGTAATAATATAGGCTCCCCAACCACCTAGGCCAGGATTACCTTTACAGGCACCATCAACATAGAGTGTGATTGTTTGTGACATCATATAAAACCTAAAAATTGAAAAAAATGAACTTAACTTCCCGTATTGTATATGCAAATCATGGTTTACGAACTTTGGATTGACTGTTTTTTTTAATTTCTTGTAACATTTCCACGCAAATCACGTTAAATTATTGCCTTGTCTAAGCGACATGCTTCACTACAATGGCATATCAAAGAATTAAACTTTACGCGAGTTGTTTGGATTTATGTATAAACCGACCAATATGGTGTGGCAATTTCCCGCAGCATCACTTTTTAAAATTACGATATTGGCTTCTGCTTTGGCAGCATTGGGTCTAACCACTGGCTGTTCCTCGACTCCACAGACTGCAAAAACAAATACGACAAAACAGGTTGGATCAGGGTATTTGGATGCCAGCAGTCTGGATTCACTTGAAGATTTACTTTCTGCAACAGATATGCGTGCGGTTGAAGGGGATCGCTTATTGATTTTAAAACACGGTGATGTCTGGAAGCGCATGACCGTCGGTTTTAAAATGGATTTAAATCACTGGGATCCACGTATTGAGGCACAGCGTAGCTGGTTTATTTCACGTCAGCCATATTTGGATCGTTTAAGTGCACGTGCCAGTCGTTATTTATATCACACCGTGAAAGAAGCAGAACGTCGCGGTATTCCAACTGAACTGGCATTACTGCCCGTGATTGAAAGTTCATACGATCCAGCAGCAACCAGTAGTGCAGCAGCAGCAGGATTGTGGCAGTTTATTCCAAGTACAGGGCGTATTTATGGTTTAAAACAAACCAGCCAGTATGATGGACGCCGCGATGTCGTGGAATCAACTCGTGCAGCCTATGAGTTTTTAGGGAGTTTGTATAATCAGTTTGGCTCGTGGGAATTGGCTTTAGCGGCTTACAATGCTGGCCCTGGTCGTATTCAGCAGGCGATCAATCGAAATCAGGCTGCGGGTTTGCCAACGGATTATTGGTCACTTAAATTGCCGCAGGAAACCATGAACTATGTGCCGCGTTTTCTGGCAGTTGCTCAAATTATTAAAAATCCAAAAGCCTATAATGTAAATTTGCCTCCTATCGCGAATCGTCCACACTTTCGTGAAATCACTTTGAGCGCACCAGTTGATTTAAATCAAATTGCTTCTTTAACGGGTTTAAGTCGTGCGGAATTATATGCACTCAATCCAGGCTATCGTGGGGAACGTATTGACCCAGAAAGCCCAATGCGTATCCTAATTCCAGCAGATGTCAATCCATCGGTTGATGCCAAGCTTAAAGCATTGAAAACATCATCATCTGGGTTCTGGGCGAGTAATAATACTGCCCCTACACCAAATGCTAACGTAACGGTTAATACCTCAACTCGTGGTGCAACCCAACCGATCAGCCCAAGTCGTACTACACCTCCTGTCATGACTGCTAATAGTGTGAGTCGTCCCTCAACGGGCAGTAATGTTATTTCGGCGATTACCCGCCCATTAAAAACTACACCGCGTGATGCAGATGAGTTAGCCGCGTTTGCTGCAAGTGCCGACATTCCAAGTGCGCCACGTATTCCTGTGGCTGTTACACCAGCAAGCAATGTCAAAGCTGTCAATGCAGAGCCACCTATTTCCAAGGCTGAGCGTGAACAAATTGTGACATTGGTCAAACAGGAAGGGGTTAAGGAAACAGTTAATCAGGCTTTAGAGCCACAGCCGACGCAAGCTGAAAAAGATCAGGTGGTTGCTGAATTAAAAGCAATTGCGCCGAAAGGTACTGAAATTGTTGATCCTTATGATGGCAAAATCAGGTTAACTGCGATTCAAACCAGTCAGTCGGTTGCTGATAGTGAAGGCAAAGAAGTGACGAAGGGCTTTGCATATCCTAAAGCTGTAGCTGAAACTGTAAATGCTGATAGCTATGAAGCACAAAATAATAAGGATAAGCCTTATATAAAAACCGATACTGATATTGTCGTGGTGCAGCCTTCAGGAAAACGTTCAACATATACCGTTCAGCCTGGAGATACTTTAGCTATTATTGCGACCAAAAATGGTGTGAGCTGGCGCGATATCGCAAAATGGAACCAGATTGATCCAAATAACACGTTATTTGTTGGCGCATCTTTATATTTATATGATGCAAAACCACAAACTATCGATCGATCTGTAGCCAGCAAACCCGATACGAAAACTGAAATTTATACGGTTAAAGCCAATGATAGTTTAACGGGTGTCGCTGATCAGTTTGGTTTAAGTGTTAAACAGTTGGCAGATTACAATAATTTGTCGGTGACCAGTGGTTTATTTGTAGGACAAAAGCTATTAGTTAAAGAGAATGGTACAGCGCGTAACTCTGGATCGAGTCGAAATACTGATGCGAAAAGTGACACTAAAACGACCCGCGTTGCAACAAAATCTTATACGGTAAAACGTGGTGAATATTTAAAGCTGATCGCAGATCGTTATGCCTTATCTAATCAGGAATTGGCTGATTTAACTTCGGGATTGACTGCGAGCAGTAGCTTATATGTGGGTCAAAAAATTAATGTACCATTGCATGAAGTAACTGCACGTGACGATGATAAACCTGATCCAAAGGATAAGGATACACGTAACAGCAAAACAGTGAATCAGATTAAAACTGAAAATTATCAAGTGCAGCGTGGCGATACTTTATCCAGTATTGCAGGGAAATCAAAAATTACGCTGGCTGAATTGGCAAGCTTAAATAGTATTGCTACGAATAGTGGCGTGCGTGTGGGACAAGTTTTAAAGATTCCAGCAGGTTCTAGCATTCCTGAACAATATACAGTTCAATCTGGGGATAGCTTGAATAGTGTAGCGAGTAAATTTGATTTAGAGCTTTCTGATCTTACTGAATTGAATGGTTTAAGTCGTAGTGCAGGTTTACGTGTAGGACAGCGTTTAAAACTAACCGGCGAAATCTCACCTTCAGCTAAAGTCGAGTTACAAGAGACTGCACCAGATACACATACGGTTAAGTCTGGTGAAACACTGGCGAATATCGCAAGTCGCTATCATCTTCAGTTAAATTATCTGGCTGCTTTAAATGGTCTAACTCGTAACTCAAATGTACGTGTTGGGCAAAAGCTAAAAATATCGGGTGATGTTCCTAAAGCAGAAATAGCCAAAGATGAGAGTCCAAAAAGTACAACGAAAACCAAGGCATCAGGAAATACTGAAGCTTATACGGTTAAATCCGGCGAATCTTTAAATAGTATTGCCAGCCGTTTAGGTATGACTGCAAAAGATCTGGCAGATTTAAATAATCTCAATGCGCGTGCTTCATTACAGCGTGGACAGTCTTTGAAAATTCCAAAAACCATTACAGAATATACGGTAAAACGTGGCGACACGTTGATTGGTTTAGCGAGCAAGTTTGGTATGGCTATTGCAGAATTAGCAGATCTCAATGACCTGAAACAAAACGCGCAGCTACGTATAGGCGATGTAATTAAAGTTCCAAACTTATAAGTTGTACCGGCTGATGGATTTTATTTCAGGACGAAGCTTACAAAGCAGAAAGAGCAAAATGATGAATAACGCAATAAAAAGTACTGTATTTGCAGTTACTTTTTATTGCAGTGCCGTAAATGCTGCTGTACAGACAACGCCATATATCGCAATTCATTCTCAAGCAAAATATAGTGGATTGAGCCATATGCCTTATGCCAATCCATTGGCTCCTAAAGGTGGAATGCTAAGTCAATATAGCAATGGTACTTTTGACAACCTCAATAGTATGAATGGCAAAGGAAGCTCTACGGATGGAGTAAATTTCATATTTGACTCTCTGATGTCACCTTCACTGGATGAGCCTGCGGTGATGTATCCTCTTTTGGCAAAAACCGCAACGTTTGATCCCGAACATACTAATTTTGTTATTTTTGATCTAAACCCAAAAGCAAAGTTTAGCAATGGGCAACCCGTCACAGCAGAAGATGTTAAATTTAGCTTTGATACATATCAGACCAAGTCCAATCCTGGTTTGCAGATGTACATAGCCGATCTAGCTAAAACCCAAGTATTATCTAAGTATCAGGTGAAATTCAGTTTTAAGTCTGACAACAATGCTGAAATGCCGTTGATTTTAGCGACACTCCCTATTTATTCAAAAAAAGATTGGCAGAATAAAGATTTTAGCCGTGTCACCATGGAACCGATTCTAGGTTCGGGACCGTATCTGATTGATCGTATTGATGCGGGACGTAGCATTACTTATAAGCGTAATCCAGAGTATTGGGGCAGGGATTTAGCAGTCAATCGTGGGCGCTATAATTTTGATCGCCTGAAATATGTTTATTATCGCAATATGGATATTGCATTTGAAGGATTCAAATCAGGGCAATATACATGGCAAGAGGAATTTACTGCTAGAAAGTGGGTAACAGCTTATAATTTTCCAGCTATGAACAACAAAATGGTCAAAAAATTTGAGTTTAAACATCGTAATCCCATGACCATGCAGAGTATTGTGCTGAATACAAGGCGTGCGCCACTTAATGATATTCAATTTCGTCGTGCTATAAGCTATGCCTATGATTTTGAATGGCAAAATAAAGCGTTGTTTTATGGAAAATATCGACGCTTACAAAGTCATTTTGATAATAGTGAATTGGCAGCGACAGGCAAACCTTCAGCAGAAGAACTTAAAGTGTTACAGCCCTATTTATCTAAATTAAATCCAATTGTAAAACAAGGGGTATTATCCGACTGGAAATATCCTGCCAGTGACGGCAGTGGTTTTAACCGTAACAATTTACTCACAGCGCGTCAGTTATTGATTAATGCAGATTATACCGTAAAAGCAGGCCAATTACGTGATCATCAGGGTAACCCAATTCAGTTTGAATTATTAATCCATCAAGATGGATTACAGCGTACATTAATGCCATTGGTGCGAAATCTTAAACGTTTGGGCATTACAGTATCCATTCGACAAGTGGATGTACCACAGTATTTGGAGCGTATGCGCCGTAATGACTTTGATTTGACTACTTTGGCAATGCCACAGTCTTTGACCCCAGGTAATGAGCAATTTCAATTTTGGAGCAGTTCTGCTGCAGATCAGGTAGGTAATTATAATTTTGCAGGAATTAAAGATCCTGTCATTGATGCGGTGATTCAGAAATTGGTGAAATCCTCTAGTCGCGAAGAGTTGATTGTCAATACTAAAGTGTTGGATCGTTTATTGCGTGCAGGATATTATCAAATCTTAACCTATGGCAAAGGTGAAAACTGGTATGCCTATTGGGATATGTATGAGCATCCGCAAACGTTACCCCAGATTTCGGTAGGATTGGATTACTGGTGGTCAAATTCCAAAAAAGCTCAAGCTGTTGCAAACTATTTGCGCAGACAATAAATAATCAAAAGACGCCAAAGGAACCAAAATATGGGCACCTATATTATCAAGCGACTTTTACTCATTATTCCAACTCTATTTCTGATTTTACTCATTAATTTTTTAGTGGTTCAGATTGCTCCGGGTGGGCCTGTTGAGCAGGCCATTCATCAGGCTGAAACTTTTCAGGGCATCAATAATACTGGGGGCGGTGAAACAGTAAGCGTTGCTTCTGATCGATCCTATCAAGGGGCCCGGGGCTTAAGCCCCGAAATGATTGAGCAGATTAAGGCCCAATATGGTTTTGATAAATCAGCCCCAGAACGTTTTTGGCTGATGTTAAAAGGTTATGTAACGCTAGATTTTGGTACTAGTTTCTTTAAAGATAAACCCGTTACCCAGCTTTTATATGAAAAATTGCCAGTGACTATCTCATTAGGATTATGGAGCACCTTGCTGATCTATTTGGTTTCGATTCCTTTAGGAATTCGTAAGGCTAAACAGCACGGTTTGTTTTTTGACAAATCAACTTCCATGTTGCTAGCTGTGGGATATGCTGTACCAACTTTTGTATTTGGTGTACTGCTGATTGTATTCTTTGCGGGTGGTTCCTATTTTCACTGGTTTCCTTTGCAGGGGTTGGTATCTGAAAATTTCCAAAGCTTAAATTTTATTGATAAAGTCAAAGATTACTTTTGGCACATGACATTGCCCTTACTGACGATGGTTTTAGGTGGTTTTGCAGGTTTAACTTATCTGACTAAATACTCGTTTATGGAAGAATTAAATAAGCAATATGTACTGGCAGCACGTTCAAAAGGCTTGACTGAAAATCGGGTTCTCTATGGTCATGTATTTCGTAATGCTATGCTGATTGTGATAGCAGGCTTGCCCGAAGCTTTGATTGGCATTTTCTTTGTGGGTAATTTATTTATTGAAATCATTTTTAATCTGGATGGCATTGGATTATTAGGTTTTGAAGCAATTACTCAGCGCGATTATCCGGTGATTTTTGGTACATTATTTTTATTTACCTTACTGGGTCTTATTTTAAGACTGATCAGCGATGTGCTATATCAGGTAATTGATCCACGAATTAACTTTGAATCTCGGGGAGCAAAATAATGTCCCCAATGATGCAGGCTCGTTTTAAACGCTTTAAACAAAATCGGTTGGGTTTTAGCTGTTTCGTTTTATTTGTACTTGTTTTTATTTTATCACTTGGTGCTGAGTTTATTGCTAACGATAAACCAATTTTAGTCAAATATGATCAAGCATATTATTTCCCTGTTATAAAATCCTACCCTGAAACGACTTTCGGCGGAATATTTGAAACAGAAGCAGATTATAAAGATCCTGCTGTGCAAAAGCTGATTGATGAGAAAGGCTGGGCAATTTGGCCGCTGATTCCATTTGCCTACCAGACCCCAAACCTTGACCTTGCTGTGCCCGTACCATCTCCTCCAAGCCAGCAAAACTGGCTGGGGACAGATGATCAAGGCCGAGATGTACTGGCTCGTATTCTTTATGGCTTACGGGTATCGTTGATATTTGGTTTTGCTTTAACCTTCTTTGCTGCGGTAATTGGGATTATTGTGGGGGCGATACAAGGGTATTATGGCGGTTGGATTGATCTTATTGGTCAGCGAATCCTTGAAGTATGGGGCGGTTTACCCATGCTATTTATGGTGATGATTTTGGTGAGCATGTTTACTCCAAATGTGTACTGGCTATTTCTGATTATGTTGCTCTTTGGCTGGCCAGCTTTGGTTGGACTGGTTCGTGCAGAGTTTTTGCGGGCGAGAAATTTCGATTATGTACGTGCAGCACGTGCTTTAGGGGTAAAAGATCGAACCATTATGTTTCGACATATTTTACCTAATGCCATGAGTTCAAGTTTATCGCAGCTTCCTTTTATGCTAACTGCAAACATTACCGCCCTGACGGCACTTGACTTTTTAGGCTATGGTTTACCTCCTGATGCTGCTTCGTTAGGTGAGTTATTGTTACAGGGCAAAAATAATTTAACCGCGCCGTGGTTAGCGCTATCAGGTTTTTTTAGTTTGGCTCTCGTGTTATCTCTTCTTATCTATGTTGGGGAGGCGACGCGTGATGCATTCGATCCAAGACAACAATAATCAAACACAGCAAACGATCTGCCTGAAAGTAAATGGTCTACATATTGAAAATGAAGTAGGTCTTACATTAGTTCAACACTTGGATTTTGAACTCAAACAGGGGGCAACTCTAGCGATTGTGGGGGAAAGTGGGTCAGGAAAATCAATAAGTAGTCTGGCTTTATTGGGGTTGTTATCTCCAAATTTAAAAATACAGGGTCAAGCTATATTTGAGGGGCAGAATATATTGCATCTCAATCAAGAACAATATCGAAAGATTCGTGGGAAAAAAATTGCCATGATTTTTCAGGAACCCATGACTGCATTAAATCCTTTGCATCGAGTAGAAAAAATTGTAGGTGAAACCTTACTTTTACAAGGAGAGTCAAAGCAGCATGTTCGGTCTCGTGTTATTGAATTACTCCATGATGTTGGCATCCCTGAACCTGAAAGTAAGCTGAGACGTTATCCTCATGAATTATCGGGTGGTCAGAGACAGAGGGTTATGATTGCTATGGCATTGGCTCAAGAGCCGGATATTTTAATTGCTGATGAGCCAACGACCGCACTGGATGTTACTTTACAAGCACAAATTTTGAATCTACTTAAGACATTGCAACAAAAACGAAATATGGCAATGATTCTCATTAGCCATGATTTGAATTTGGTGAAACGTTATGCCGATGACGTGATTGTGATGAATAAAGGTCGCGTTGAAGAGCAAGGCCAGATAGAGGATGTTTTCAATCATCCAAAAACCACTTACACACAGCATTTGCTTAATCATGATTTTGGTCAAGCATTATGTATAAACCCCGAACAACCACTCCTTCAGTTGCAACAGTTAGGGATCAAATTTCCGATTAAACAGGGCTTGCTTAATCGTATAAAGGAGTATGTCATTGCTTTAGAGCCTATGGATTTAGCCCTCAATCAGGGAGAATCGATTGGAATTGTGGGAGAGAGTGGTTCGGGTAAAACCACACTTGCACTTGCAGTAACCAGATTGATTGAAAGTGAAGGAAAAATTATTTTACTGGGTAGAGATTTAAATCAATTAAAAGAAAGTCAACTACGGCCATTACGCACCAATTTCCAAATTGTATTTCAAGATCCTTTTAGTAGCTTAAATCCGCGTATGACAGTTGCACAGATTATTGGTGAAGGATTAATTCTAAAACAACTTAAAGTTAATGAAATTGAAGACTTGATTGATGATACGTTAGTCAAAGTTGAATTACCTATCGAATTTAAACACCGTTACCCACACGAATTATCAGGTGGTCAACGACAGCGCATAGCTTTGGCACGTGCATTAATTTTAAAACCTAAACTTATTATATTGGATGAGCCAACTTCCGCATTGGATCGTACTACACAACGTTCAATTGTGCAGTTATTACGGCGTTTGCAACAAGAACAACAGTTAAGCTATTTATTTATTAGTCATGACTTACAAGTCGTCCGCGCACTGTGTCAAAAAGTTCTGGTGCTACGTCATGCAAAAGTTGTTGAATATCAAAATACTGAACAACTTTTTTTATCTCCTCAAACGGAGTACACACGCCAGTTAATTGCAGCAAGTCAATATTAAGCTTTTGCATATAATTGACATATGATATTGTCAATTTGTAAAAAAGATGACTCTCACTAATTTTTCAATTTAAATTAGAGTAATTGATCTAATTTATTTAAAGAGAAAAACATGACACAGATTGCCGATTCAATTCAAATCAGAACTATCACTTTTAAAAATCGTTTGATTAAAGGTGCGATGAGTGAAGCACTTGCCAATGATGCAGGACAGCCAAATCAGTTGCATCTTGGGCTTTATGAAGCGTGGGCTAAAGGTGGTTTGGGCTGTGCCATTACGGGCAATGTAATGGTGGATATTCGTGCCAAAAACGAACCTGGGGTGGTTGTCGCTGAAAGTGAACGAGATCTGGTAGAACTAAAAAAATGGGCTGATATTGGCAAACAATATGGGATGGTGCAACTCATCCAGTTATCCCATCCAGGACGTCAGTGTCCTAAAGGCTTGAATAAAGAAACGGTTGCTCCATCAGCTGTGCCGTTTAGTCCTATGCTAGCGACCATGTTTGGAACGCCTCGTGAGCTTCAAAATGATGAAATTCTAGATATTATTCAACGTTTTGCCAAAGCTGCAAGCATCTGTGAAAAAGCTGGATTCGAAGGCGTACAATTACATGGTGCACATGGTTATCTCATTAGCCAGTTTCTATCGCCATTGACCAATAAACGTCAAGATCAATGGGGAGGTTCTATTGAAAATCGTATGCGTTTCCTGCTTGAAATCTATCAAGCAGTGCGTGAGGCGACCTCAGAAAACTTTATTATTTCAGTTAAACTAAACTCTGCTGACTTTCAGCGTGGTGGTATTAGTGAAGAAGATGTCATTACAGTATTTAAAGCGATTGATGCAGCCGGAATTGATCTAATTGAAATATCTGGAGGGACTTATGAAGCACCAGCAATGGCAGGAGTTAAGGCTGAAAAACGTAAAGCCAGTACAATTGCCCGTGAAGCATATTTTCTAGATTTTGCAGAGCAAATTCGTCAGCAGGTGAAATGTAAGCTTATGGTGACGGGGGGCTTTCGAACAGTTGCGGGTATGAATGCTGCTTTAGAAAGTGGAGCCTGTGATTTTATCGGGATTGCGCGACCATTTGCAGTAGAAACTGATTTAGCGAATCGTTTGATTGCTGGTCAAGATGTCAAATATGCGGTAAAACCTATTAAAACTGGGTTGGCATTTGTTGATAAAATGGCAATTATGGAAATTATTTGGTATGCAGCGCAGTTCAGAAGCATTGGAAAAGGTAAGAAACCAAATCCAAAACTGTCTCCGCTTCTCGTGTTTTTAAATTATGCTAAAGGTAATATCAAAGCTGTAATTAAAGGTCAGGTGAACTCCCGTAAGTCTGCATAAAATACACAAGGGGATTCATAAGAATCCCTTTTTATATCAATAAAAAAGCCACTATCATAATGTAGTGGCTTTTTAGAATCTGGCGTCCCTACGGGGATTCGAACCCCGGTTACCGCCGTGAAAGGGCGATGTCCTAGGCCTCTAGACGATAGGGACGTTTAGTAGGTGGGCGTATATTAGGGTGATTTACAGGGGGTGTCAAATGATTTTTAGACTAAAAAAGGGCAAAATAAAATAAGTGCTTAAATTTAGAACAATGAGAGGCGTTAATTGAACAAAGCATCAAAGGAGCAGGAGTTTTTTTAATTATATTGCCTACAGCAATAGGTTTAGTGAAGCAGACTATTTTGTAGGTGTTGTTTTTTTACAAGAACATCGTATTGATTATTGCAAATTTAAATGAAGCCTGTATAGTATATTGAGCAAAAATAGCTTTGTTTCAGTAAATCTCTCATTTCGCAGTTTTATTCATAATCCTTCGTTTGTTTTAGATATTTTAGTTTCATTGTTTATTTTTTGAGTTAATTCCATGTTGGATCAATGTGTTTAAAAAATAGAGGATTATGTTATGTCAAATAATACCGGTACAGTTAAATGGTTCAATGAAACTAAAGGTTTTGGTTTCATTCAGGCAGATTCTGGCGAAGACGTATTTGCACATTATAGCGAAATTTCAAATTCAGGTTTTAAAACCCTACTCGAAGGTCAACGTGTAGAATTTGCTATTGTACAAGGTAAAAAAGGCCTTCAAGCAAGTAATATTACTGTTGTGCAAAATAACTAAGTTATAGATTTAGTTGTTCAAAACCCACAATAAGTTGTGGGTTTTTTAATTTTAGAATTACGGTTTCACCTTAATATTTCACTAAATTTTCAAAAAAAAGTAGACCAAAATAGCTAGATAGAGCACGCAGCAAAAATAGCTAATGTAGGACTATTGGGAATAATAAATTTGCAAATAAGCTTGATCATTTGCAGTAAAGAAAAATAAAAAATCAGGTTTACAGGTAGATTCAAATCCTGAAAAAATAAAAGAAAACTGTCAGCATCAATGAAATGATCATGGCTAAAATGAAAAGTTTCTTGAAGGATGTAAAGTAAATGAACTGAATTTAAAAATCCTTAGAAAACAAAAGGCTGTCGTAATACATTAAATGTTTTGAGCCAACAGCATTTTAAGGCATTGGGATTTAACACACCGATGATGATCGCGTTGATGCTATAAAGCAGTGCAATATCAAGTAAGGTTATCAACAGTTGACTAATTGATTCGACTATCACAATGGCTTTTGTTCAAATCAAAATAAAAGAGAGAGTAAATGAAGTGACTGTCATGTGCTTCATGCTGTCATGCTAACACCAATAATGTAGTTATTTTAGACAGAATAATGATATTGAGAACAATCTAGCCCGCGTTTATGCACCGCATTAGGCCATAAATACAAAAATGCACCAATATGGTTCGTAATTTTGTGAAGAAAATTTTGCAAAAATGAAAATGTCTGAATATGGTGCAATTAAAATTGCACACAGTATAATAGTCACGGGGTATAGAATTCTTTTTTAATATTCTGCTAAGGAATTCAATAAATTAGAATAGTCCTAAAAAGTTGGTATGGGAATTGCTTAATATCAGCCAACGACTAACACGCACTTCACAAGTGCAATAAAACTTCATTGGAGCATACAGAGCATGGCGAACAAGGTCCTCGAACTCATCAGAGAAAGTGGCGCTAAATGGGTCGATTTTCGCTTTACGGATACTAAAGGTAAAGAGCAGCACGTTACTTATCCAGCAGATTCAATTGATGAAGATACATTTGAAGACGGTAAAATGTTCGACGGTTCTTCAATTGCAGGCTGGAAAGGCATTGAAGCATCTGACATGATTTTACGTCCAGATGCAGAAACGGGTTTCATCGACCCGTTCTTCGCTGAACCAACAGTAGTTGTGACTTGTGACGTAATTGAGCCTTCAACTGGTCAAGGTTATGAACGTGACCCACGTTCGATCGCTCGTCGTGCAGAAGAATATTTAAAATCAACGGGCATTGGTGATACAGCATTCTTTGGTCCAGAACCAGAATTTTTTGTATTTGACGAAGTGAAATGGGACATTGACATGTCTGGTGCTCGTCATACACTTATTGCTGAAGAAGCTGCATGGTCAACAGGTAAGGACTATGAAGCGGGTAACTCTGGTCACCGTCCACGTGTTAAAGGTGGTTATTTCCCAGTTCCACCAGTTGATTCTTCACAAGATATGCGTGCAGAGATGTGTGCAAAAATTGAAGATATCATGGGGCCAGGCCGTGTTGAAGTGCATCACCATGAAGTTGCATCTTGCCAATTAGAAATTGGTGTAAGTTTTAATACGATGGTTCGCAAAGCTGACGAAGTACAACAATTCAAATATGCAGTTTGGAATGTTGCGCATCAATACGCTAAAACAGCAACTTTTATGCCTAAACCAATGGTGGGTGATAATGGTTCTGGTATGCACGTTCATATGTCTATCTCTAAAGATGGCAAAAACCTATTTGCTGGTGATGAATATGCTGGTTTGTCAGAAATGGCACTTTACTTCATCGGTGGTATCATTAAGCACGCGCGTGCATTAAATGCGATCACAAACCCATCTACAAACTCTTACAAACGTTTGGTTCCTCATTTCGAAGCACCAATCATGCTTGCTTACTCAGCACGTAACCGTTCAGCATCTATCCGTATTCCTTACGTTTCCAGCCCGAAAGGCAAGCGTATTGAAGCTCGTTTCCCAGATCCAATGATGAACCCGTATTTGGGCTTTGCAGCATTGTTAATGGCTGGTATTGATGGTATTCAAAATAAAATCCATCCGGGCGAAGCTGCTGATAAGAACTTGTATGATCTTCCTCCTGAAGAAGAAGCAAAAATCCCTACAGTTGCTCATAGCCTAGATATGGCTCTTGAAGCACTTGAAGCGGATCACGAGTTTCTGTTAAAAGGCGGTGTATTCACTAAAGAGATGTTAGATGCTTATATCGAACTGAAAACTGAAGACGTGCGCCGTTTAAATACAACGACCCACCCAGTTGAATTTGATATGTACTACAGCTTGTAATACATTTTAAATAAAAAAGCTCGCTGTATGCGAGCTTTTTTATTTGCTAATTTTAGAAGATTGGGGCGGGAACTTTTAAGATTGACCCTCAGATATCTAATTTTAAATATAAAAAAAGCCCACTTTAGTGCTGCGGGCTTTTTTGTATTTGGCTCTCCCACCTGGGCTCGAACCAGGGACCTGCGGATTAACAGTCCGTCGCTCTACCGACTGAGCTATGGGAGAATCTGGAATAGGATTCTAAGAGGCAATTTGATTTTGGTCAAGCTTTAATAAACTGAAATTATTAAATAAAGTTTGAATGATTTAAAAGTAAGCAAGTCTTTATACTTCCTATCTGATGCAGACTTTCTTAAGTTGGGTGCTTAATTCAAATATTAACCAGAAAGATGAGAGTGTAAAAATATAATTAATAAATGCAATATTTGATTGTTATTTTATAAAACTTGAATTTTTATTGCATCTAAATATTTTAAATGCACTTTTATTGCATTTTGTTGCTCTAAGCGGTTATTATTCAAGCCTAATTCTAGTATCAACCACGTTATTGTTCTTTTCCTTAAGCTTGAATTAAATTTAATCGAAAAAACAATAAATTTCAATGGGGTAATGGCCTGATATGAATGAGTCACTTGATGAATATGATCTTAAAATCTTGCAGCAATTGCAGTGTAATGGTCGGTTAAGCAATCAAGAACTAGCTGAAATCATTGGTTTATCGACTTCACAGTGTTCCCGTCGTCGAATTGCGTTAGAGCAAAATGGCATGATTCAGGGCTACTACGCTCAACTGCATCCCGATGCAGAATTACAGCCGATTATGGGAATGATTGAAATCAAGCTGCTTCAGTATAGTGATGAAGTGCTAAACAGATTTCTGGATTTTGTGAAGCATGAAAATATGATTCGTGAAGTGTATAAACTGACTGGAAATTTTGATTATTTGCTGAAAGTAATGGTGCGTGATTTAAATGAAATGAGTCAATTGATCAATAAGCTGACCACGCTAAAAATTGGTGTCAGTAATTGTCATACATCCATTGTACTTGAGCGCATTAAAGAAAATTATCAAATGATGAATGTGGAAAACGCATGACCAATATGACTGCTGACCTAAATGCAAATGCAGAGATCAAAATGAGACCTCATTCCTATATAGAAGATGGTCTTGCGATGATCATTGCTACTTTTATTATTTCATTTGGCATGATGCTCATGCAGCAAGCGGGGACGCTCACGGGTGGGACAGCAGGTTTGTCATTACTTATTCATTATGCGACCGGACTAAAATTTGGTTTGGTTTTTTTCTTGATTAATATTCCATTTTACTACTTAGCCTACAAACGCTTGGGGATACCTATGGTGATTAAAACTTTTCTAGCTGTAGGTTTACTTTCCATTTTAACCGAATTGCATCCTTATTTTATTCATGTTGATGGTTTAACCCCCTTGTATTCCACAATTTTAGCCAATGTATTAATGGGGTTAGGTTTCCTGATTTTGTTTCGCCATCGTTCGAGTTTGGGTGGTTTTAACTTATTGGTTTTATTTATTCAAGAGCGTTACGGGATTCCCGCAGGCAAGACTCAGATGGGTTTAGATATTAGCATTCTACTGGCTTCGATTGCATTCGTGAGTTGGCCTTTGCTTGCCATTTCTATTTTAGGAGCAGTTATACTCAACTTGATATTGGCGCTCAATCATCGTCCTGATCGCTACGTAGCTTAAGTCTGGTGAAAACTAAAAACAGCAGAGAATGAAACTGAATGTTTTATAAGGTGTACAGACCAAGAAAACATAAATAAAAAGGCCTACATAAAATATGTAGGCCTTTTTGAATCTTGGCTCTCCCACCTGGGCTCGAACCAGGGACCTGCGGATTAACAGTCCGT
>NZ_JACVTU010000006.1:0-168162 GCF_016624705.1 Acinetobacter sp. S40 | reverse complement strand
TGGTCGTGGTACAGTAGTAACAGGCCGTGTAGAATCTGGTATCGTTAAAGTAGGCGAAGAAGTAGAAATCGTTGGTATCAAAGATACAGTTAAAACAACGGTAACTGGCGTTGAAATGTTCCGTAAGCTTCTAGACGAAGGTCGTGCTGGCGAGAACTGTGGTGTATTGTTACGTGGTACTAAGCGTGAAGACGTACAACGTGGTCAAGTATTGACTAAACCAGGTGCGATCAAGCCACACACTAAATTCGATGCAGAAGTATACGTACTTTCTAAAGAAGAAGGTGGTCGTCATACTCCATTCCTAAATGGTTACCGTCCACAGTTCTATTTCCGTACGACTGACGTAACTGGTGCAATCCAGTTGAAAGAAGGCGTTGAAATGGTAATGCCAGGTGACAACGTAGAAATGTCAGTAGAATTGATTCACCCGATTGCAATGGACCCAGGTCTACGTTTTGCGATCCGTGAAGGTGGTCGTACTGTAGGTGCTGGTGTTGTTGCGAAAGTAACTGCATAATCACTTTATAGTAAAAAAACGCTCCGTTAGGGGCGTTTTTTTATGTCTGAATTTATATATTCTCTTATTTCTATGCAACGACCTTTGGGTATTTAACTTTTTTACTTTGAATAAAAATATTCGCAACATTTTTTGTCGTCATGACCCCAACTGATAATTCTGTGTCCTTATCTGCACTTAAGCCTTTTCATTAATTGAGTATGATAAGAATCAAGAAAACAAACAATAAATGTTGATGGCTCTATCGCCATTTAGGAGTAATTAGCATGAATGCTAAGGTAAATATTTCAAATCGTGCTGGTGCAAGTTTTCCAGTCCGTCGTATGAACTTTGATTTTGATAATGTGCCTGAATATTGGATGAATGGTTCAGCAGGATTAACCCATTTTATGACGGCATTATCTGCCTTATTTCCAGATGGTGAAAAACTATTTATCGATTCAGTTCGTGCGGTTCGTTATCATCCTGCGATTAAAGACAATGAAGCTTTACAGAAAGAAATTAGTGCATTTATTGGGCAGGAAGCTATGCACACCCAAGAGCACGTAGGTTTTAATGCTTCTGCACAGAAATATGGTCATGATGTCAACAGGTTGGAAAGGCAGACTGGTTTTGTCATTCAGACTGGCCGTAAAATCTTTGCTAAAGTGGTAAAACCTTTTGGCATGACACAAGAAATGGTGGATCTGACAGCGACGACAGCGTTAGAACATTTTACTGCTACGATTGCTTCTGAGTTATTACGTAATCCGCATATTCAGGAGCTTATGACAGATGAAACCATGAAATATATGTGGTTGTGGCATGCGATTGAAGAAAATGAACACAAAGCAGTAGCTTATGATGTTTATGAGGGGATTTTTGGTCGTGGTTTAAAGGCTTATGCTTTACGTAATACTGCATTAGTTGTCGCAATGGGACTGATTTTTTTAACACAATCTTCTTTTGTGCTACGCCTTCTACGTGAAGATAATAAATTCAATCTGAAAGAATTGTCTATGATTTACCAATATGCCTATAGCCCATCTAAAGGAATTATTTCAGGGATGGCCAAAGAAATGTTGGTTTACTTTAAGCCAGGTTTTCATCCAAATGATTTAGATACTGTTGAGTTACTAAAAAACTGGAAAGCTAAATTGGGCTTATAAAGTTTGCTAGTTATGCAAAGGGCAATTAAATTGCTCTTTTTTTATGACTCAGGATTCTATAAGATCAGACCTCTTTTTAGTCGTCTATACTTCAGACATGCCAAATAAAATGATCCGCTCCATGCAACAAAAAGATGTCCAAGCTGTTGCACAAATTGAAAAGCAAGTACAAACGCATCCGTGGACAGCACAGCAATTTTTGGAATCTATCGAGGCTTATCAAAGTACCGTGATAGAGCAGCAAGATCAAATTTTAGGGTTTTGTATTTTGCAACCCGTGTTAGACGAGGCTAATCTGTTATTAATGGCAATTCATCCAGATTATCAGGGTCAAGGCTTGGGTTATCAGCTTTTGGAAGAATCCTTGCGGTTACTTGAAAATAATCCTGTACAGATATTTCTAGAAGTTCGTGAAAGTAATCTGGGCGCAATTAAATTGTATGAAAAAATTGGTTTTCATCAGATTGATTTAAGACCAAATTATTATCCTAATCTTGATGGTTCACATGAACACGCTATTATTATGGTGAAAAGTTGTAGTGACGATTTCATGGCTTTATTTAAATAATAAGAACTTTGAATAAAGCTAATCCGTTATGGAGACAAGTTGCAAAATTGATATTTACTTGACGATTAAATGATTCCATTCAGAAGGAAGGGTGGTCATTAACGAATTACCCAATCGCTGAATCTCTTCTGCGCTTAATGCGCGATTCAGTCTACGCCATTGTCCATCAAGTAACAGCTCAAGTGGAATATATTGCGATTTATAATTCATTTTTTGTGAATGAGGAACCCAATAACCTAAATACAGATAATCAAGATTCAACGTTTTAACGTACTCAAGTTGTTTTAAAATTGCAAATACACCTAGGGAGCGGCGACTCTCATCTGGGTCAAAAAATGTATATACCGCAGATAAACCATCATCCATTTTGTCGCAAGTTGATACACAAATCAGTTGATCATCTTTCCACAGTTCCATAAAGAAACTTTCTGTACAGCTATGCACCAGAAATTTTTCAAATTGATCCAGACTGGGTGGATACATGTCACCATCTGCATGCCGCTCATTAATATAGCGTTCATACAAATCATAATGTAATTTTACTGCTTGATTCGTTGGCGTGATTCGCATTTGTAAATCCTGATTGCGTTTCCATGCCTTTTTTTGAATACTATTCATTTGAAAGTCATATGCAGGAACACGACAGGATAAACATTGACGACATAAATGGCATTCAGGGCGATATACAAAATCACCACTGCGCCGAAACCCAACGCGAGAAAGTTCAGATAGAGTCACCACATCAATACGATGAATCGGATCTAAAAAGACCATTCTTGCAGATTTATTTTCCAGATAACTACAGTCATGTGGCGGCGTAATATAATACTGCAAATCATTGAGCAGGGACTTGGGATGATAAGATTTCATATTATTGGTCCCTCAATTATTATCATTCAATTAACTTTGCATTTTCGGCAACCGTTTTACTTGAAAATACACGCTCTTGATAACTTTTCCAATCGATAGGGGGGCGAATAATTACATCTTGTAACGATTTTAAATAGCCTTGCCGAGAAAGTGTACAGGCACCCAGATTAATTAAGTGGTCATTGACCAATTGACAGTCCACCCAAGGCAACCGGTTTTCTTTTCCAAGTAACATTAATGTATAGAAAGCCATTTTTGAAACATCAGTACGAAGACTGAACATTGACTCACCAAAACAACCGTGACCAATACTCACGCCATATAAACCACCGATAAGTTCCTGATCATCCCAAACTTCAATACTATAGCCATAACCTTCACGATAGAGTTCCACATAGCCTTGTATAATGTCTTCTGAAATCCAGGTTTCACTGGTGTAATTACGCGGGAGAGCACATGAACGCATCACTCGTTCAAAGGCATGATTAACAGTAATACGATAATCAAACTTTTTCATGTTACGTAACAATGTTTTGCTGGGTTTGAACTGGTCGGGATAGATCACACAGCGTGGTTCTGGGCACCACCAACAAATGGGATCACCTTCGTTAAACCATGGGAATAAACCATGCGTATAAGCTTCATACAACGTGGAAGGCTCCAGATCTGCACCAATACAAATGAGACCCTGACCTTCGGGATCAGACTCAATGGGATCTGGGAAAAGATACATGGATGGAAGCAACATGATGGGAGAAACATAAAAAAGATCGGCCTTATTTTAGCCGATCTATATCGATAAAACAGGTCATTTACGCAAATAGCCTGAGTTGTCGAGCGATATTTAATTTATCCGCGGCAAGGAAATCTGAAGCTTTCTTTTGAATAATTTGTAAACTTTGCTCTTGATCTTTAATTGTATTTTTATCTGCGTCCAATACATACCAGTTTAATTGATTGAGAACCTGTTGAACATAATGTGCAAATTCTTCCGCATTATTTAATCCATCAACAAAATGAGCGCGATAGAACAACTGATGGAAATGTTCAGTGGGAATCCCGATTCCAGTCAAGGGACTAATTAATGCCTGATAATTTTGATGAAAACTGGCTTGCTCTATTAAGTAATGATTAAGTTGCTGACATTGGGAAGCCACTTTTTCACTTGGTAATGAACTTTGACACGGTTGAGCAAAACCTAAATGACATAAAATGACAAGGGCATTTAAAATCTGACCGTAATTGAGTTGAGGCAAAGCCTGTTCAAGTTCACGAATCGTTTGTGGATGATATTCATTTTTAAAAAAATGTTGGCTAATCGGTTGATAGATATCTTCAATTAAATTAAATGTACCCAGATAACCTGTAATATCTTTAGGTAAAAATGAAGGTGCGCTGAGCAAAATAAAAGCCGTGTTTCTTAACCGTTCCTGTGTTTGTAAAGTAGTGAGTGAATTTTTACCCCGTATAAACAGATCACGCCGAAACTGGGTACTGGCAAAGTAGTCACGACACTGTTCTTTAAAAATTGGATGTTCAATGGCATTTAAAAAGTCCTGATGCTGCTCTGAAAAATTAATATTATCCAGATGAGTATTTAAATCACTTGAACCCGCATAGGTCAGTTTAATTTCCTCGAGTAACCGCACCACTTGCTGAAATGAGAAGCACTGCCAATCTTGATTTAAATATTCATGAATAAGATAGTTGGGATTCTGGTTTTTTAATTCACTGACTTTTGACAGGGCATGCGGATGACGTTTTACAAATAATGGATCCTGAGAGAGTAAAGATTCACTAAAATCTAATGCATCTTTAACTTTCTGAATCGGATTGGTACTTTTACTGTTAAATTTAAAATGACTATGGAATAACTCACGAATGGGCATATTCGCTGCCCAGCCTGTAACGCAGTTATAACTGATATAAACAATCCCACTCGGTTTTAAATATTTACGTATAAATTTTAAAATAATGAGCTGATTTTCATAGCTAATCCAGCTCCAGATTCCATGTAAGCTAATCGAATCGAACATGGGTAAATTGGGTCTGTTAAGAAGCTCTTCAAAACTATCATCATAAAAATAATGTTCACTTTGGCTATGTTCAGCGACTTGATTAGCATGCGCGGCATGGGCTGGATTAAAATCTGTTCCCCAAAAAGTTCCCTCATTAGAGGCTGCATGAATATTAATACTGACACCTTGGCCAAACCCAAGTTCACAATGTTGGTGTGTTTCACTCGAACTTGGACAATCAACGCCATTTAGTAAGAGGCAAAAACGTTGGTAATTTGGACTTAGATCACGGTAATAACCATAGGTATAATTAACTTCTGTTTGATAGCCATTGGTCCAGGTTATAGTCATAAAGCTTCCTGTTAAATTAAGAATATTCTTATAAAAAATAGCGGAGTATGATAGTTATAACGTGTCCTTACATAAAAAAACCACCTTTTTGGTGGTTTTTTGTAGCTTACACAAAAAATGGCGTTTAGAGACTATCTAAGTAGAAATCTGCATCTAGCGCTGCCATACAACCTGAACCCGCAGACGTGATCGCTTGACGATAGATATTATCAGCTACATCACCCGCAGCAAAAACGCCTGCTACAGATGTTGCAGTGGCATTTCCCTTGGTTCCACTTTGTACTTGAATATAACCGTCACGTAACTCAAGTTGGCCTTCAAACATATCCGTATTTGGTTTATGACCAATAGCCACAAATAAGCCTTGTACATCGATAGTTTGAGTCGATTCATCTCGGGTTGATTTTAAGCGAACAGAAGTGACGCCTGTGTTATCACCCAGTACTTCATCAACTTGATGGTTCCATACAATACTGATTTTGCCTTCTTTTTCTTTGGCAAATAAGTGATCCTGCAAAATTTTCTCAGAACGCAAACTATCGCGACGATGCACGAGTGTTACATGCGATGCAATGTTGGATAAATATAAAGCTTCTTCAACTGCAGTATTACCGCCACCAACAACCATGACTTTTTGATTTTTATAGAAAAAACCATCACAGGTTGCACATGCGCTTACCCCTTGACCCATAAATGCAGCTTCTGATTCCAAACCTAAATATTGGGCAGTGGCACCTGTTGCAATGATTAGCGCATCACAAGTGTATTCACCCATATCACCTTTTAATACGAAAGGACGAGTTTTAAGATCAACTTCATTGATATGGTCATACAGAATTTCTGTCCCAAAACGTTCTGCATGAGCTTGCATACGTTCCATTAAAGCAGGGCCTGTCAGGCCTTCTGGATCACCTGGCCAGTTATCCACCTCGGTCGTGGTTGTCAACTGGCCGCCTAATTGTAAACCTGCAATTAAAACAGGTTTTAAATTGGCGCGAGCGGCATAGACCGCGGCACTGTAGCCCGCAGGACCAGAACCCAAAATAATTAACCGAGAGTGACGAGCGCTCATCTAAGCTTCCTTATTTATACTAAAATTGAGAAAATTATACGTGAAAGTCGATCAGAAAGGGGCTGATTTGATGTCGATAATATTGATCATCTAAATCGAATTGAGCTATATAGATAAAAGAGTCAATTGTAGACAATTTAAAAAAATCCTTTAATGTTGTGTAATCAGGTCAATTGCCCCTGACACAAGATTAACAACAAGCGTAAACAATCATGCATCTTTTTTGTAAGAACAGGTGCATAATATAACTTTTATTCGCAGCGGCTTTTTTGAAGCTGCGACATAACAAGATCAATCTATAACTGGGTTACAGGACAGTATATGACTGCGGTGTCAAGTGTTTATGCACAGCGCTTATTAATCACATTATTTTTGGTTTCTTTTGGGATCTATATGTTTCTGGCAACAGTGACATATACGCCGTTTGATCCTGGCTGGATGCATATTTCAAGTGATACCCAACAAGTGTCTAATGCAAGTGGAGTGGCAGGGGCGTGGATTGCGGATTTGCTCTTTGGCTTTTTAGGCTGGGCCAGTTTACTGATTCCACTTTTTCTGTTCATTGAAGCTATACAGGTTTGGTGGCCACGCAGTTTTCTAAATCGTCCTTTTCGTTATGCCGCTCAGTTCTTTATTATTCTAGCGACCTCGACACTATTGTATTTGCATTGGAATCTGCCCGCTGACACTCTAGACAATGCCTCGGGCGGTATTATTGGTTATGAGATTGGGGAAAGCCTGCGTCATTTATTGACGATTTATGGGGCAACTTTATTTTTATTAGTGTTTTGGGTGATCTTAATCACACTTGCTTTTGGTATTCAATGGAATAAAACGTGGGCTACATTAAAAGCCACACCTGCCTATTTACAGGATCTATTTTATAAAAATGTATCTCCAAATGAGTCTGATTTTGATCTGACTGATCAACCTAAAAAAGTTGTGGCTACACAAGCAAGCAAAGCAACAGTAAGCTCAAATCTCTCGTCTCGTGGTGAATTTGCAGTAGAACCTCAGGTACAACCTAATACTTCCCCGACCTTAAAAGCAAATGGATATGTGAGTGATGCAGCCGCAGAACGGTTATTTGATGATGTCTTGGCCAAAGAACAGGCAGCGAGTCAACAGTTCCTGGATGATGAAGATCCTGAGGAATTTGAGAAAACCATTCAAAAAGCACATCAACTACAAAAAGATAGTCAGCGCTTAGTTGCAACTGGGGAGGTCTGGCGTGCCTTACAATCCGATGATTTGAATCATAAGCAGGAAATTGATGCCTTGTTACGGGCAGCGGATGATGAGCAAGAATTACAGCATTCACCTTATGATCATTTACAGCAGGTTGCACAGACTGACCCTGAAATAACGGATTATTCTAATCAGGCTCAAAAAAAATCGTCTCTGGATTGGAATGACGATGAAATTTTTGATGAATTATTGGCGGCTGTACCGAATAATAAAGTTGCGCATATTCACACTCCATTTCTAGATCATCCAGTGCCTGTCACACAAGTACAACATGATGCTGATGGCTTGATTGAGCAGGTAGAACAGACTATTCAGCAGGCTTCTGTAAGCTCATCTCAACCTAAAAATATGCAGTATGCAGAGGAACTGGACGATCTTACAGATTTACTGGTTGAGGATGAACAATCAAAGTCCCAGCTAACAAGTAGTAGTTATGCGCAGTCAACGCCATTTGTTAAAGCTACAATTCAAACGGATTTAAATCATAAACTATCTAAAGAAGAATTTATTGAAGCTTGGCAGGAAACTGCTGGCAAGCCTGATGAAGATGAAAATGATGAATTTGATTTCGATGCGCCTTTAATGGATGCTTCTGGTCGACCAATGTCACGTTCGATGCAGGTTGCACAAAAACGCAGAGACTTGTCGACCTTACCAGGATTTGAGTTGTTGGACAAAGTTGACCCGAACAAGAAAGTGAACTTTACTGCCGAGCAACTGACACGATTGTCTGAATTACTCGAAATCAAACTTCAGGAATTCAATGTCAAAGCTAAAGTTATCGAAGCTCAACCGGGGCCTGTTGTGACTCGTTTTGAACTGGATTTAGCACCGGGTGTTAAAGCGTCTAAAGTCACTAATATTTCCCGCGATCTGGCGCGTTCCATGTCGATGGCATCAGTGCGTGTGGTTGAAGTGATTCCGGGTAAACCTTATATTGGGATTGAAGTACCTAATAGCTCCCGTGAAATGGTACGTTTGATTGAGTTGTTAGAAACGCCTATTTTCAAGGATCCAGCTGGTTTACTTTCCATGGCAATGGGTAAAGACATTTCAGGAAATCCTGTGATTACTGATCTGGGTAAAGCACCACATATGTTAGTTGCAGGCACAACTGGTTCTGGTAAATCTGTGGCAGTCAACTCAATGATTCTGTCGATGTTACTAAAATACACGCCTGATCAATTACGTCTGATTTTGATCGATCCAAAACAGCTTGAACTGGCAAACTATAACGATATTCCACATTTGCTTACGCCAGTTGTGACCGACATGAAAGATGCGGTCAGTGCTTTAAATTGGTGTGTTAATGAAATGGAACGTCGCTATAAGCTTATGTCGTTCTTAAAGATTCGTAAACTTGCGGATTATAATCGCAAAGTCGAAGAGGCGTTGGCCAATGGTGAGGATCTAATCGATCCGACATGGAAACCAAGTGACTCTGCAACGCAAGAGCGCGCGCCACGTTTGCAACCTTTACCTTCTATTGTCATTGTTGCCGATGAGTTTGCTGATATGATTATGCAAGTGGGTAAAAAAGCTGAAGAAATGATTACTCGTCTGGCACAAAAGTCACGTGCTGCGGGTATTCACTTACTCCTTGCGACTCAACGTCCTTCTGTTGACGTGATTACAGGTTTGATTAAAGCAAATATTCCGACCCGCGTTGCGTTGCGTGTCAACTCTAAAATTGACTCACGTACGATTTTAGATGCAGGTGGAGCAGAAGACTTACTTGGTCATGGCGATATGCTATTTCTTGGGCCTGGTAAAATTGAACCAGAACGTGTGCATGGGGCATTTATCAGTGATGATGAAGTTAACCGAATTTGTGATGCTTGGCGTGAGCGCGGTGATCCAGATTATGTCGATGAAATCCTAACGCCATACGATGAAGAACCTACATCACGTGGTTTTGAAGACGGCGGAGAAGGTGGCGCTGATCGTGACATGCTTTATGATCAATGTGTTGCCTTTGTTTTAGAGACGCGTAAAGCCTCAACTTCTTCACTACAACGCAAATTTAGCTTGGGCTATAACCGTGCAGCACGAATTATCGACCAAATGGAAGAAAATGGAATCGTGAGTGCAATGGGTGCCAATGGTAAACGTGAAATTTTAGTTTAAGGACTTAATAAATCAACACCGTAGATTAAGGGAGTTTACGGTGTTTTTTTATTGAAAATAAATCAAAATATTTTATATTCTAATCAGATCCCATATCCATCACTTGTTTAAACTGGGGATTTGGAATGAGAACAATTTTATCATCGACACGGTTGGTCACCTTAACATCTTTATTGGGATAATCTAGTCGCGATAAGAAATATCGAATACAGTTTAAACGTGCGCGTTTTTTATCGTCTGACTTAATAATGGTCCAGGGTGCATCGCCTGTATGGGTATGAAAGAACATTTGATTTTTGGCTTCTGTATAATCATCCCAGCGATCCAGAGACTGAATATCAATAGGTGAGAGTTTCCAATGCTTTAATGGATCATCACGACGCGAAATAAAACGACGTAATTGTTCTTCACGACTGACTGAGAACCAGAACTTAAATAAATGAATCCCGCTATTGACTAACATACGCTCAAGTTCCGGTGTTTGGCGCATAAACTGTAAATATTCCTGTGGCTCACAAAAGCCCATTACACGCTCTACACCTGCGCGGTTGTACCATGAGCGGTCAAAAAATACCATTTCACCTTTGGTTGGAAGATGTTCAATATAACGCTGAAAATACCATTGACCACTTTCCTGAATGCTGGGCTTTTCAAGTGCAACTACTCTTGCACCACGTGGATTTAAATGTTCAGTAAAGCGTTTAATCGTACCGCCTTTACCTGCTGCATCCCGTCCTTCAAATAAACAAACAATACGCTGTCCCGTATCCTTCACCCAGGATTGAACTTTCAGCAATTCAATCTGGAGTAATTTTTTTTCAGCCTCATAGGTTTTGCGTGACATACGTGTCCGATAAGGATAACTTTCGGGCAAAGCAGCAGAACTAGATTCTTCAGATGTCACCAAACCTTTATATTCAAGAACAGATTTTTTAAAAATAGGTAAGTCTTTGATTTGTTCCTGATCTATCTTTTCAATATCTTCATTCGGGTTGGGTTGGTGATCTTTATTCATTTTTGTTCTCGCTATAACAATGGACTGATATTAAAAAACAATCATTCTAAAATTGAATGAGGGCTTTTTAAATCAAAGAGAGTTGATCTATCTGCTTTAACAATATCACCAGTTTGATTAGAAAATAATAAACTTTTGTTGGCCGAATAGGCATAAAAATGGCTGGGGAAATATGCAAAAAAATGTTAAATTTAAACTCTAAATGCGTTTAATTAGGGGGAGCAATGTTCGTTGCCTTAGTCACATTAATATTTATTCAGTTTTGTGCATTAATTACTCCTGGCCCTGATTTTTTTCTAGTTTCACAAACTGCAATTAGTCGCTCACGCCGTGAAGCCGTCTTTGTGGTTTTAGGTATTACTGTTGGCGTCATGTTCTGGGCGATGTTGGCATTGATGGGGCTAAATATCATTTTTGAAAAAATGGCGTGGTTGAAGCAAATCTTATTGGTCGGTGGTGGGCTTTATTTGTGTTGGCTGGGTTTTCAGATGTTACGTTCTGCTTTTTCCAAACAAAAAGTCCAAAGTAATAATATCTCAATTGATTTACCTAAAACTGATACAAAATTTTTTCTAAAAGGGTTGTTGACCAACTTATCTAATCCTAAAGCTGTGATTTATTTTGGTAGTGTATTTTCCTTATTTTTAGCCAATCCTGCATTAGATCATGTACATTCATTGCTGTTTATTATTATTGCAGTAGAAACTTTAATCTGGTTTTTATTTGTAGTGTTTGTATTTTCTTTACCGAGTTTTAAATCTGCCTATCAAAATGTTGCAAAATGGATTGATGGCATTTCTGGCGGTATCTTCACAGCATTTGGTGTTTATCTGATTAGTCATCGTTAAACTATCGGAAAATAAAAAACCTGCTTCATGCAGGTTTTTTATTGGATTGAAGTTTAAGCAAATTTTGCTAAAACCTCTAAGAATGGTTCACGCTGACGTGGAAATTCAGCAATCACATCATGAATACGTTGACCTTGAGGACTAGTAGCATTGATATCACGACCATCTGCAACAAACTGGGTTAATAAACGTTCGTAGTCATTTGGACGCATGTGTTTGAAGGCATGGTATAGCACGTGAAAGTCTGCATTTACACCTTCTGGTGGAAGTTGATTAAGATAGGCAAAAACACGCTCGTCTGACCATTCTTCATTGAAAGTTGCTGGCTGTGATAATGCCATTAAAATCTCCTCAGTCTTAAATGACTTAAACAATTAGGGCAAAATGTTTGCGATACATTTTGCCCTTATTTGAATAAAATCGCTAATA
Source organism: Acinetobacter sp. S40 (assembly GCF_016624705.1). Taxonomy (NCBI): domain Bacteria; kingdom Pseudomonadati; phylum Pseudomonadota; class Gammaproteobacteria; order Moraxellales; family Moraxellaceae; genus Acinetobacter; species Acinetobacter sp. S40. Next base: position 155,948 of record NZ_JACVTU010000006.1, on the reverse strand, counting down.
AGAATTTTATAGATAAAATATCAATAAAATCGCTTATCGCTCTTCAGGTAAGTTAATATTCATTTCCAGCATTTCAATGTTGGCTTCCGAACGCACCTGCATTTGAATATGACCTTCATCGACACCGCGCACGTAGCGATTGACCACTTGCATGATTTCTTTTTTCATTTGGTCAATTTTATCTTGACTTAAACGACGGCCCAACCCTTGCTCAGAAGCTACAATGACTTTTAAGCGATCTTTGGCTGTTTGGGCGCTTGATGGTTTGTCTTCACCACTAAAGAGTTTACTCCAGAATCCTGCCATATCTACGCTCCAAATAAACGTGCCAACCAACCCTTAGGTTGAGATGTAATGTGTCGATAAGGACGTTCTTCTCCGAGGAAACGTGCTACAAGGTCGTCATACGCCTGACCTGCTTTGGTCTCGCTATAGAGAATCACAGGTTTACCTTCGTTCGATGCCTGTAAAACGCTTGGACATTCAGGGATAACGCCCAAAGTCGGTACGCGTAAAATATCTTTGGCAATGTCATCAATGGTTAACATTTCCTGACGATCGGCACGTTCTGGATTAAAACGGGTAATACATAAATGCTTACGTATACGTCCTTCGTTTTGTTCTACTTTTTTGGTTTTGCTATCGAGCATGCCAATAATACGATCTGAGTCACGAACAGATGAAATTTCAGGGTTGGTGACAATAATTGCTTCATCCGCATGATACATGGCTAAAATCGCACCACGTTCAATACCCGCTGGTGAATCACAAATAATATAATCAAATTCCTGTGATAGTTCATCAATAACGCGTGCGACACCTTCATCACTTAAAGCATCTTTATCACGTGTTTGTGACGCTGGAAGAATATATAAATTTTCAATATCTTTATCGCGGATAAGGGCTTGTTGTAAACGGGCTTCGTTGTTAATGACATTGACAAAGTCATACACGACACGACGCTCACACCCCATGATCAAATCGAGGTTACGTAAACCTACGTCAAAATCAATCACAACAGTTTTATGACCACGTAGGGCTAAACCTGTTGCAAAAGATGCACTCGTTGTAGTTTTACCTACACCACCTTTGCCTGATGTTACGACAACAATTTTGGCCACCGAATCCACTCCTGTTATGGTCATACACCCTTAAAACGGGCTTTTATTGGTGTTTAATTTATACCTTAAAATTCCAGAGCCTGAAATACAAGTTCTTGCTTGTCATTTAAACAAATATGTACCGCTTTTTTGAGCACATCTTTGGGAATATCATCCGCTACACAATAAGTTCCTGCAATAGATACCAGTTCAGCTTCTAAGCAGTGACAAAAAATACGTGCAGTTTGATTTCCTCCTGCGCCTGCGATGACTCTACCACGAACATTGCCATAAATATGAATATTTCCCGATGCAATGACTTCGGAACCACTATTCATACTTGCATTTAAAATAATGTCACCATGATCTTGTACCAGACTTTGTCCTGTACGCAAAATTTCATCATGGTAAGAGGTCTTGTGCGCAATCGCTGTTTTTGTTGGTGCTGTTTTTGTTTCAGAGTTTGACGGAGCAGGTTTTGTTTCCTCAACAAGAGTTACTTCTTCGCGAGACGGCTTGATGCGCTGTAAAGGCTGATCGGCAGGAAGCACTGGAAACTGGATGGCACGAGCTTCATCGCCTAAAACCCCATCAATAACTGCCATCGGTTGTAAACCGAGACTAATCAAGAGCTGAATTAGAGCAATGAGTTCCTGCTCAACTGTACTATCAATAATCACTAGTGTGCCCTGATAAGCACCTTCACTGAGTGTATTTGATAATTGCTGGCGGATGGCATCATGATCATTTGTATCCAGAGTCAACCGAGTAAAGTTGACCATTCTGCCTGTAATCCGTATATCAGCCATAATTATTCCTTAAGCACCTCTGACGAGCTGGTACGCCGAAGTAATGTGTTAAATAGTCCAAATCCTAGACCAAATTCAGTGATTTCTCTAGTTATTGAGTAAAAAAATTGTTGAAATGCTTAATCTTTAGCTTGATCGCGTTCTTTTAAAATCTGTTGCCATTGTTTAACTTTGACTTGTTGACGAATGGCTTCCAGACTTTCAAATACTACAGATTCGACCAATTCTTCCAAGTGTTTGTTATCAATATTAATTTCACTCATGCGTTGTGCAATGAGTTTATAATTTGGATTGAGGGCATTCTCGGAACCTGTAGCAAAGGGCTGAATTAAGCCAGTAGTGATATTTTCGCCCAGACGTTGTCCAATACTTTGAATCTGTTGCTCAATTCGTCCCCCCACGATAGGGATCAAGCGCAATAACTGAGTTAATTCTGGGGTATCTTCAATTGCTTGATTGACGATTTGCCCAACATCTTTAGAAATCTGAAGTTGTTGTGACTTAAGCTCTGTAGCGAGACTTTCCTGTAATAGCTCTGCCACGGTAACAGCAAATAGCTGGCGGTGATGATCTACCAGTTCATGAATAATTCGTTTGTGGGTTGAACTGGTTTCAAGTTCCCTCTGGATTCCATGAATAACTGTCAAGACTACCCGATCTGAAAGTTCTTCCATCACTACATGATAATAAAAGATGCCTTGACTAGACCAGTTTTCTGGGATGATTTTATAGCCCATTTCATGGAGTCGATAGGCAATAATTCCTGCTCGGAATAAACGTAGAAAACGTAAATGTGGAATAATTGCTAAAATTTCATACCAGTGAATAAATGGAAAAAAGAACCAGCGTGAATGATGTTTATTGATTATTGCAATTGTCCAGCGTACCAGCAATTCTACAATTAAAAAGCCAATAAACCATGCTTCAGTGGTAATCACCCACGGATGCAGATGACCACGGTAAAATTCAAGAATTTGAGGCAGATGAATGTGTTGAAAAAACCATGCACCGATACTGCTCATTAAAAAGAAATTGGCACATAGGCAGAACAGATTAAAAATAATAATAAACACCATAAAGATATCGTAAACCAGAAAGATTTTGAACGATAAACTGGTTGGATCTACATGATGATATTTAGATTTTTCTTTGGAACTGTTCTGCATAATGCCTGTCAATTTAAATGATTAGGAGTGTTGAGAAGAAAGTTGTGTCTTCATTTGGCTAATAAGTTGGTCTTTCTCCGTCCAGAGTTGATCAACCCAATCCTGAAAACGTTTGCGATAATTTTCATCCTCTTCATAGTCACCGCCTAAAACCCAGCTCGGGATCTCGATTTTACGCAAATTCACTGCGATACAAGAAACATCCCCTAACCAGAAATCACTATATTCAGGTGGCCCATCAGGATAAACAATCGTCATATCCACCAAAGCATCAATTTGATCACCCAAAATATTTAAAGCAAGCGCCAAACCGCCTGCTTTGGGTTTTAGCAGATTTTTGTAAGGCGAATTTTGTTGATCGTGCTTCGCTTGAGTAAAACGCGTTCCTTCCAGATAATTCAACAAAGTAAATGGTTGAGATAACAGTTGTTCGCAGGCTTTACGGGCTTCGAGCATATCACGTGTTTTAAGTTCTGGATTTTTGGCAATTTGCTCTTTAGTGTGTCGTTTCATCATTGGGAAACCTAAAATTTTAAAGGCTTGTCCAACGAAAGGGATAAAAATGAGTTCCCATTTTGTGAAGAAACGGGTGAGAGGCATACGGCTTAAGCCAAAGTATTGATTGACCGTGGTATCGACCCAGCTTTGATGATTACACATCATCAAATAACGACCCTGCATACTCAATTCAAGCTGTGGATCAATCGTGATATCCCATTTTAAGTGTGGCAATACATGATCAATCAGCCAATTATTTACACCCAACCAGCTATTGGTAATCTGAATATTGGTTTCATCCACTTTTCGTGATTGTTTGAATAATTTGGTCAAACCGAGTGCCAATACAGGCGGGCCATGCAAAAAGGTACTTCCTGTAATAACACTACCCACGGTCACGCCTCGGGTAATTTTTTTGAGCATCGACTGTTTTTGGGGTTGTTTAGACATAAAATGAATCCTGATGATGAATCACATCCAATTTGTTAAAAATCTGCACACAATATAGACGTTGTCAGCTGATTTAAAAAGTTAAACAGTGAAACAATGGATAAAATGTAGTGAAGAATTAAACGAAAGATACCCAAAGTATTACAAAATGTAAAAAAAACACGTATTCTTAACAAAAAATCAATGGTCTACGTGGTTTTTTTCTATCATTATTTTTATAGACAACAAAGACACAAATGAGGAGGCATGCAATGCGTGCACTAGTAATTACAACAGTGGTTGGGGCAGCAGTGGCACTTTCTGGTTGCCAATCGACAGGACAAAATCTTGGTGGCGTAGAATACGATAAAGCTGCTTTAGGTACGTTGATTGGTGCAGCAGCAGGCTATGGTATCTCTAAATCAAATGCCAACTCTAGCCGTCAAAATAACCGTGCTGCTGCGATTGGTGCAGTACTAGGTGGCGCAAGTGGTTTATATCTCGATCAAAAAGAGAAAAAATTGCGTCAACAAATGGCGGGTACTGGTGTAGAAGTAAACCGTAATCCAGATGGTTCAGTTGGATTGGTGATGCCGGGTAACATTACTTTTGATACCAATAAATCAAACATCAAGCCAAACTTCTATTCAACTTTGAACAAAGTAGCGCAAACGCTTGCTGAAGATAACAAGAGTGCAATCCTAGTCACAGGTTATACCGACAGTACTGGTAATGATTCAATCAATATCCCATTGTCTCAGGCGCGTGCTCAAGCTGTGGCAAGTTACTTGAGTGGTCAGGGCGTTTCTTCTGCGCGTATTAATGCTCAGGGGTATGGTTCAGCTAACCCGATTGCATCAAATGCAACTGCAGATGGTCGCGAACAAAACCGCCGTGTTGAAATTAGCATCTATGAGCGTCAATCTTAGTCGTTCAATTCTCAAAAACCACCTTCGGGTGGTTTTTTTATGAGTAAAATTCATCTTAATCGATTAGGCATCTGAGGATTAGATGACTATAATCATGCTCGGATTCTTAAGAGGAAAACCTATGTCAGCAGCAAGTCATCTCAATGACAAGCAACTTGAAGCCATGAAATACACTCAAGGACCCTTGTTAGTACTTGCAGGGGCTGGTTCAGGTAAAACCTCGGTCATTACCCAGAAAATTGCATATCTGGTGAAAAATTGTCGTATCCCCGCACATCGTATTACTGCAATGACCTTTACAAATAAAGCTGCACGGGAAATGAAAGAGCGTGTAGGGAAGTTACTTTCCCGTGAAGAGGGGAAAGGCTTATCGGTTTCAACATTTCATACTTTCGGTTTGAACTTGTTGCGCTTGGAACTTAAACATACACCACTTAAAAATAATTTTTCGATTCTTGATGCTGATGACTGCAAACGCATCCTGATGGATTTAATGCAGCGAGATAATCTTTCTGGTGCTGAAAGCAAAGAACTTATTGCTAAAGCGATTAAAAAAATCTCAGACTGGAAAAATGATTTGATTGTACCTGAACAGGCACATTCGACTTGCGAGACCGTAGAAGATGTCCAGTTTGCTCATCTTTATCAGCTTTATGAACGTAATTTACGCGCGTATAACGCGGTTGATTTTGATGATCTGATTGTGTTGCCGACCCGACTTTTACAGGAAAATGCAGAAGTTCGTGATAAATGGCAAAATCGCACTCGTTATCTTTTGGTAGATGAATATCAGGACACCAACACGGCTCAGTATATTTTGGTAAAATTATTGGTTGGAGTCATGGGACAGTTTACGGCTGTAGGTGACGATGACCAGTCCATTTATGCGTGGCGTGGCGCAAAACCTGAAAATATGGCGCTATTAAAAGAAGATTTTCCAAATTTAAAAGTCATTAAGCTTGAACAAAACTATCGTTCTACCAGCCGAATCTTAAAAGCAGCAAATGCCGTAATTGAAAATAATCCCCATATTTTTGATAAAAAATTGTGGAGTGATAAAGGGCATGGTGAGGTCATCCGGATTATTACTTGCCGTAATGATGATGACGAAGCTGAACGCGTGGTCAAAGATTTGATGACCCATAAGCTCATGAATGGTAAAAACTGGAAAGATTATGCAGTGTTATACCGCGGTAATTTTCAAGCCAGGGTATTAGAGACCCAACTGCGTCAAATGCAAATTCCATATAAGTTATCGGGTGGTCAATCATTCTTTGCCCGCGCTGAAATCAAGGATGTGATGAGCTATTTGCGGCTGATTATTAATCCCGAAGATGACAGTGCATTTTTACGAATAATAAATACACCAAAACGGGCGATTGGGCCTGTCACTCTGGAAAAACTGGGTTTATTTTCTCAGGAAAACCATTTGTCTTTATTGGGAGCAGCCTCAGATCAGCGCCTCAGTATGGTGATTCCAAAAAAAGCTGCAACCCAATTACATGAATTTGCCGATTTTATTAGTAATTTTACCCGTGAACTTATGGATGATGATGAACCCGTACCCAAGGTTCGTCAGATGATGAATGAAGCGGGTTACATCGATTATATTCGCGAAAGTGCTGCTACACCGGCGCAGGAAAAAACTAAGTTAGATAATATCGAAAGTTTATTTAGCAGCATTCAAAGCTTGCTCAATCGTACCGAAGATGTAGATGAAAAGAACATTGAAAGTGTAATTCGCAAATTGGTCTTACTAGATATGCTGGAACAGCAACAAGAAGAAGAAGACACTGACAAGGTTAATCTTCTGACTTTGCATGCCGCCAAAGGGCTTGAGTTTCCATTTGTCTACATTATGGGACTAGAAGAAGAATTACTACCGCATAAAAACTCGATTGCTGCTGAAACGATTGAAGAAGAACGCCGTTTGATGTACGTGGGGATTACTCGTGCGCGTCAGGGACTAACTTTGACGCTGGCGGAACAACGTAAAAATGGCGGGCAAATGAAACAGATGACCCCAAGTCGCTTTCTGGATGAATTACCGCAGGATGAATTGGAGTGGTTGGGGCGCAAAAAGAAATTGGCAGGTAATATTGATCCTAAAGAACAGGCGCAACAATATCTTGCCAATTTAAAAGCTTTATTAAAGAAATAATTGATTGAATGATTAGGAAATACAATGAAAGTCCAAGTTAAAATTTTAGATCAGCGTCTGGGCAATGAATGGCCACTACCGTCCTATGCCACAACTGGATCCGCAGGTTTAGACTTACGTGCGTGTGTAGATGAAGCTATTCAAATTGAACCCGGACAAACTGTTTTAGTTAAAACAGGAATGGCGATCTATATTCACGATACGCAATTCGCGGGCTTGATTTTACCGCGTTCTGGGCTGGGTCATAAATACGGGATCGTATTAGGTAATCTGGTGGGATTGATTGACTCTGATTATCAAGGTGAGTTGATGGTCTCAGTCTGGAACCGTGGACAACAAAGTTTTACATTAGAGCCCGGTGAGCGTTTGGCACAATACGTTCTTGTCCCTGTAATTCAGGCAGAATTTGAACAAGTCGAAGAATTTGTAGCCACTGATCGTGGTGCCGGTGGCTTTGGTCATACGGGCAAGCAATAATTTAAGCGCCTGTTTAAGCAGGCGTTTCTTTTTTTATATTGAATGTTTCAAAAAATTAGATTAAAACATCACACTTAATCTGTCTGAATGACTGACAAGAATGCTGCCTACTTTTTATACCATAAGCAATGCTATTTTTACTTTTTAACAGTAGGCTTTGAATTAAAAGAAGATGCCTATGGATGCGATGGTTAATTTTCCCTTACATATTTTTCGTGCCTACGATATTCGTGGCAAGCTCACAGTGTTCACGCCCCAAGTGGTTACTGCGATTGCTTACGCCTTGGCACAACAATACCAAACCGTGGGTCAGACAAAAGTCGTGATTGGATATGATGCACGGCTTAGTAGTCCACAGTATGCTGCAATATTAGCAACAATCTTTGAAAAACAGGGTTTAGACGTTATAGATTTGGGCTGTTGCTCTAGCCCGATGATGTATTTTATGGCGCGTCAAACTCATGGGACTGGAGTGATGGTGACGGCGAGTCATAACCCAAAATCCGACAATGGGATTAAATGGATTTTAAAAGGTGAACCACCCACGCCCGCACAGATTGAAGAGATTGGAAACGCAGCTGCGCATCATTACATTAAAGTTATGGATACTCCTCGTATTCGAGGACTTAGCCATCAAATAAAAACAGACTGTTGTTTAAGCTATCAACAAGGCCTACTTCAAGATATCCAACTTGCTAGACCTTTTAAAATTGTTTTAGATGGTCTGCATGGTTCAGCGGGACGTTGTGCTGAAATCGTTCTAACTAAGTTAGGTTGTAACGTGATCGCATTACGCTGTGAAGCCAATGGAGAATTTCCAGATCATGCACCTGATCCATCTCAGGCCATTCATTTAGAACAGTTACGACAAAATATTATTAAGCATAAGGCGGATATTGGCATTGCACTGGATGGGGATGGGGATCGTTTAGTGATTGTAGATGATCAGGCTCATATTATTACCGCTGATCGTTTGATTTCGCTATTTGCAAAAATCTGTCTCGCTGAACATCCACAGGCCGAAATTGTATTTGATGTTAAATGTTCTAGTATGGTTGCTCAAACGGTAAAAGCGTTGGGTGGAGTTCCGACCATGATTCGGACAGGCAGTAGTTTTTTAAGAAGTTATTTATCTCAGTCTCAAGGAAAAGCTGTTTTTGGTGGAGAATACGCGGGTCATTACGTTTTTAACGATGGGCGGGGGTTTGGTTATGATGATGGCTTATATGCTGCATTACGTGTATTGGAATATTTAAGTCAATTTCCTGAACAAACATTGTCTCAGTTATTGTCGACTGTTCCAGAGCGTTATTGTACCGAGGATACTTACATTAGCACTTATCGTTCAGAACCAAAGATTGTTTTACAGGATATTGAACGCCTCAGTTATCAATCTAAAGCCCAACTCAGTAAAATTGATGGTATACGACTTGATTTTGCTGATGGTTTTGGCATTATTCGAGCATCCAATACAGGCGAATATTTTACAGTCAGATTTGATGCAGCCAATCCTTTACAACTGGCTCATATTCGGCATCAGTTTGTTCGCATGTTACAGGATAAATATCCTAAAATAGCGCAAGATATTTCAAACATCCATTAAGGAGAGGCGAATGCCACATCAGCATACTGGCATCGACAAAGCGAAAATATTGACTGAAGCTTTGCCGTACATTCAACGTTTTTCGGGTAAAACGCTAGTTGTGAAATATGGTGGCAATGCAATGACCGATCCAGAACTGGAAAGCTCATTTGCACGTGATATTGTGCTATTAAAAACTGTAGGTTTAAATCCTATTGTAGTGCACGGTGGTGGTCCACAAGTTGATTCGCTGTTAAAACGCTTAGGTCAGGAATCTGATCGTATTGATGGTATGCGCGTAACAGATGAAGCGACCATGGAAGTCGTAGAAATGGTGCTGGGTGGAAGTGTTAACAAATCCATTGTTAATCTGATTAATAAACACGGTGGTCGTGCGATTGGTTTGACGGGTAAAGATGGTAACTTGCTACGGGCACGTAAACTGCTTATGGAAAAGCAGGATGAGCAGGGCCAAGTCCAGCATATTGATTTGGGCATGGTCGGTGAAGTAGTTGGGGTTAAAACGGATGTACTGGAAATGTTTACCCAGAGTGATTTCATTCCTGTGATTGCACCATTAGGGGTTGATGAGGACGGTAATACTTATAATATCAATGCAGATTTAGTTGCGGGTAAAGTCGCAGAAGCTTTGGGCGCAGAAAAACTGATTCTACTCACCAATATTACGGGTGTTCTGGATGAAAATAAAAATCTGCTAACTGGTTTAAGTACGCAGGAAGTCGACCGTTTGATAGAAACAGGTGTGATTTATGGTGGCATGATTCCTAAAGTGGGATGTGCATTAGATGCTGTTAAAGGTGGTGTCATCAGCGCGCATATCGTAGATGGCCGTGTACCGCATGCAACCTTACTGGAAATCTTTACAGATCATGGGGTGGGTACACTTATTACTAACCGGCTTGCACCTAAATCTGCACATTAATTTTTGACTTTAAACGTCATCTTCGGATGACGTTTTTACTGTCTAGAAAAACGTCATTTTCCTGTCATGATCTTATCCTAGTGTAAGCATAATGATAAAAACAGGGTGACATTATGCTAGAAAAACTAAATCACTATCGTCAAAATTTTAGTCTACCTTTAACCCGTCAAAAAACCAATCAAACCCAATTTCGCTTTGATTGGGTCGATAACCTCAAAGAATTACAAGAAGTGCAGCGTTTTCGTGCGGTTCAATTCAGTCAGCAATTTGGTGTAGCATTTGAAGATGGTCTAGATCAGGATATTTATGATTTTGGTTGTGAGCATGCCGTACTAAGAGAAAAATGGACAGGTGAGATCGTGGCCTATACCCGACTTAAACTGTTTCAGGGCCATGAATTGGCACAAAGTTATAGTGCGAGTGAGTTTGACATTATTCCTCATCTTTCGCATTTGCCAAATGTCGTTGAAATAGGACGTACCTGCGTACATCCTCGTTTTCGCTCTGGTAAAGCTTTGTCAATGTTGTGGCTTCATCTGGTTCCCAAAGTACTCTGGTCAATGCGTGCTAAATATTTGATGGGATGCGTTAGCATTCACCTGCAAGATAATTTGGCACGCGCTTACCATACCCATCAACAAATTCAGCATTTGGATGCAAAACAAACTATTGCCATCGCGTCCAAAAATCATTTTGAACTCCCACGCCCTGAGTTTAGTTTTCCGCAGGACGAACGGATGCCCAAATTATTCAAAATGTATCTGGATATGCAGTCAAAATTATCATGTCAGCCTTTTTATGATGAAAACTTTAACTGTTTGGATTATTTTGTTTTTTTAGAAGTAAATCATGTCGCGAAGTCTTTTGTAATGAGTAAACGTGTCCAAAAATAAAATTTATGGTTAATTTTGCATAACTGTCTATATATTCAGATTTGCAAGCCTTTTGCCACTCATGCACAATACAGTTAAGCCCTCTGCTTTTATTTGTAATGCTATGTGCCAACTACTTGGAATGAATTGTGCGACTCCAACCGATATTACCTTTTCTTTTAAAGGATTTTCACAGCGGGCGGGAATTACTTCTGATCATTCAGATGGGTTTGGTATTGCATTTTTTGAAGATAAAGCCTGCCGTTTATTTGTAGATAATCAGTCAGCGGTTGAATCTCCGATAGCAGAGCTGGTACGCAATTATCCGATTAAATCGCGTAATGTAATTGCACACATCCGTAAAGCGACACAGGGTAAAATCACACTGGAAAATTCCCATCCATTTATTCGGGAACTATGGGGTAGACAGTGGATTTTTGCACATAATGGCGATTTGCATCATTTTGATCCGCCATTAACGGGGCGTTTTACACCGATTGGTAATACCGATAGCGAACGAGCATTTTGTTATCTGTTAGATCAACTGGTTGAATATTTTGGTTATACTGAACCCAGTGTAATGCAAGTCTTTGAGGTTCTTGAACAGATCTCACCTAAAGTCGCTGAATTTGGAACCTTTAATTATTGTTTGTCCAATGGACAGGCCTTATTTAGTTACGCTACCACCAAATTACATTGGCTCGTCCGTGAATATCCTTTTAAGGCTGCACGGCTTATTGATCTGGATGTAGAAGTTGATTTTAGTCAGGTTACGACATCCAATGATCGTGTCGCAGTGATTACCACTGAACCACTCACCCAAAATGAACAATGGACTTCCTATCAAGCGGGTGAAATGATTTTATTTCAAAATGGGATGCCAATTAAACATGCACAAACTCATGTGAATCGTTTAATACGGGAACAAGAAAATCCTGAACTGAAAAGAATGACTCGAGCTGATGAGTATTAATTTGAAACGTATTTAGTTTTTTGGTGATTTTAAATGTTTGTAACGGGTTATTTAAAATATGTGGATGTTTCATTCAAAATGACATTTATGCATGTTAATTTTATCCATTTTAAGGTTTTTTTAATATAATCCCTGCTTATTAAACTATAAATTGGTTAAAAAATATCTTACTTTTTTACTCTGTTTTTTTATTAATTATTGATTTAAATCAAATGATTGGGTGAATTTTCTTTTGTTTTTATTAATCTTGACTGATTTGGTTTATTTTTATTTAAAAAAATTACCGATATGATGTTGATATCTAATAAATGTTTAGAAATAGGGGTGGGGTATGAAATGGCTTCCTGAATATAATACTGGCATTGAAGTCATTGATGATCAGCATAAACGCATTCTTGACTATATTAATGAATTAGAAGAAGTTAGAAAAACACATGATCGATTACACGTTAAAGATGTTCTATTAAATTTGATCGATTATACTCAGTCACATTTTGCATTTGAAGAAAGTTTACAGGAAGAAGCAAATTATAAATATCGTGTCCCACATAAACGTGTACATGATCTATTTATTAAAAAAATTGAACATTATCGAGAACGTTTTGAAATGGGACATAATGTTGAAGAAGAATTATATGAAGTACTTTCAAAATGGTTAATTAATCATATTCAACATGATGATGCCGATTATGTCGGGGCAGTAAAAGAAAATATGATGGGAATTATTAAAGAAAAAGAACAGAAAAAAGGAAAAGGATGGTTTGCTCGTTTCTTTTCATAAAAAATCACGAATCGGCAAACTTCAATAAAAATAATAACAACAAGACTCAGCGCTGCAAATCATCAATAAAAAGATGGTTTGCATTTTTTATATACAAACTTTGATTTTCATACTCGACAAAGGCAAAATATCTCCAGACTTCATATTAGGAATGAATGATGCAGGATTCAGCTTTCGCGCGATGGTTATCACCATTTATGGCGTTTTGCTTCACTTTTATTATTATTGCGGCTTTAGCATCGGCTGTGGGGATTCAGATTGACCGCCAACTCGACTTCTGGTTGCTTTGGTTAGCAACAATGGTAATTCTGGCATTACCTGTATGCTATCTGGAAATTGCGCTTGCTAAGCGCTCAAAAACAACAGCGCTAAATGCTTTATCCAGCTTAACCCGAGATGCAGATGCCTCACAAAAATGGCGTATTGTCGGCTGGCTGGCTGTGGCTTTTATTCCTTTTTTGGCTGGCGCTATTTTATCGCATTTAGGTGCAGCGGCTTCTGTGTCGTTGGGACTTGATTTGAGCGTGCAAGCGATGTTTGCTGGTTTGACGATAGTTGCTTTGGCTTTGTCATTTGTTCCACGTCAGATTTTACTTATTCTCATGATGATTGGCGTAGTGATCTCTTTTATTAGCTCACTCATATTGGTTCAACCTACTGCGAGCTGGCACTGGACTTCAATCGAGTTTAAAGAGTGGGGCAATGCCACGGTGCTGGCTTTGGTCGCGACAGGTCTAGGCATGGGACTTTACTGGCAAAATAGCTTGCAACAAGTTCAAGATGGACAGCAAGCCAGTAAAACTGCTTTGCCCATCTGGATTGCTCAGTTTATTGCCGTGATTGCCTTTGGTTTTTATTCTGCACAGCACAACATTCCAGTTTTAACGTTGGCCATTGCTGGGGTGATGGCAGCTGCATTGCTATTGCAATTGGCAAAAGAACAATTACAACAACGTCAGCTTTCGGTTGTAATTCAATGGGCAGTCTTGTTCGTTGCAACGTTCATTTGGCTCATTCCTCATGTGCAATTCGAGTTTAATATTCTACTTATGTTGTGGGGACTACTTATTTGTTTGATTTACTCAATCTTTGCGGGCTGGATTATGAAAATCAGTCATTTGCGTAAGTCGATGAATTTTAGTAATGAACTTTTTTATAATCTTTGGCGAATTGCGGTTCGGATTGTTCTGCCCTTGTCGATTGTTCTTGCAATGATCGCGATCATTGGACAGTTGTTTTCATGAGACAGGCTCAAGTTTGGGTAGCTTATGTAGCAGTAGATCAGCAATTTTTGATTGCTGTTCCTTTTGTTGATGGTATGACTGCAGCCCAAGCAATTGAACGTAGTCAGATCAGACAGAAAATAGAGATAGATGATCCACTTCAACTGGGTATTTTTGGGATCAAAATTACATTGGATACCCCATTAAAATCAGGAGATCGTGTTGAGATTTATCGACCTCTCACGATTCATCCTCACGATATTCGGCGTAAGCGGGCTCAGAAAAATCCAGTAGGCCGTTTCCAGCGCGGTAATCGTTTTAAACAATCTGACTCATAGAAAGAACCCCTCAAGCGAGGGGTATCTTTTTATTTAAAAATCATTATAGTGGTGGGGCTGTCAAGATCGCTTCCTTAGAGGCTGGTAAGCCAGGTTGCGTTTCTGGAATAGTATCTAAACCTTCTATACTTTTGACGATCCCTGATTCGTCAAAGTAAATTTTTAAATGCTGACCATGTGCAGCTGGGATTTTTGCTTTTTTAGCATAAGTACCTGGAATATAGTTGTAGATATAGTCCCAACGTAGTGGATTTAAAGGATCTGTAACAGTTGGACTACCGAGCAAAAAGCGAACTTGTTGAAAATTCATACCTATTTGAACTTTCGATGCTTGGGCTTTGGTTAATGGAGTTCCTTGAGGGATGTCAACTTTGTAGACACCTAAAGTTGAACAACCAGCAAGCAGTGAAGTGACGAATAACGCCAACATAAGTTTTTGCATTTTGCTACACTATCCCGATAAATTATGATGCATTTGACTTAGGGATAGATCATACTGCATCTAACTACGATTGCCTATTCCAACTTTAAATTTGTTGAGAGACCTTTTTTTATGCCGATTTCCAATCAAGATTTACGTAAAGCTGGACTCAAAGTCACCCTGCCACGAATTAAGATTTTGGAATTATTAGAAAATTCAAAACAGCATCATTTGAGCGCAGAAGATATTTATAAGACTTTGCTTGAGCAAGGTGAAGATGTAGGTTTAGCTACAGTTTACCGTGTATTAACACAATTTGAAGCCGCGGGTATTATCCAGCGTCATCATTTTGAAAACAATCATTCTGTTTTTGAAATTATGCAGGAAGATCACCATGATCATCTGGTTTGCTTAAACTGTGGTAAAGTTGTTGAATTTACAAATGAAATTATTGAACATGAACAGCATACAGTAGCTGAAAAGCGTGGTTTTACCTTAACAGGCCATTCTTTGAATTTATATGGTTATTGTGATGCACCTGAATGTCAGGAAGCTTATCGCAAGAAGCAATAAAATCACATAAATACAACAAATTAAAAAAGGAAGCTCAGGCTTCCTTTTTTAATTTCAGCGCTAGATCAATAAATTTATTGGCCATCAAAAGTAATATTACGACTTGCATTCATCAGTTGTTCTGCGCCTTCTTCTGAAAGCTTGATGCTGAGTCGCAGATCATTTGGTGAGTCGGCATGTTTCAGTGCATCTTTATAGGTAATCTCGCCTGCTTTATACAGATCAAATAAAGCTTGGTCAAAGGTTTGCATGCCCAGTTCGCGTGAGCGTTTCATTAAGTCCTTGATCTCATGAATTTCGCCTTTACGAATATAATCTGATAGTAAAGGGGTATTAATCAGAATCTCAATCGCGGCACGACGTGAGTTTCCATCTGGCGTCGGGATCAATTGCTGAGCCACCATTGCTTTTAGATTTAGTGAAAGATCCATATATAACTGATTATGACGATCACTTTCAAAGAAATGAATAATACGGTCTAGTGCTTGGTTAGCATTGTTGGCATGGAGCGTAGCCAATACTAGATGTCCAGTTTCAGCAAACGCGATGGCGTAGTCCATCACTTCACGAGAACGAATTTCCCCGATCAAAATCACATCAGGTGCTTGTCGCAAAGTGTTTTTAAGGGCAATTTCAAATGAGTCTGTATCGATGCCGACTTCGCGTTGCGTCACAATACATCCAGAATGTTCGTGAATGAACTCGATTGGATCCTCAATGGTAATAATATGACCTTTGGAGTTCTGATTTCGGTAACCAATCATGGAGGCTAGAGACGTCGATTTACCTGTTCCTGTCGCACCTACAAAGATAATAATGCCACGTTTGGTCATCGCAAGGTCTTTGAGTACGATAGGCAAACGTAACTCATCCATTGAGGGAATAATCGTTTCAATACGACGTAATACCATCCCCGGCATATCTCGCTGTTGAAAAGCACTCACACGAAAACGCGCGGTTTTATCACGATTCATGATGGCAAAGTTACATTCGCGGGTTTCGCTAAATTCTTTGCGTTGCTTATCACTCATAATAGATTGAATCAGCTGGCCAACCACCTCACCGTTGAGCTTCGTTTTAGAAATGGGAACAATTTGTCCATTAATTTTCATGGAGGGTTCAACACCTGCGGTTACAAACAGGTCTGAAGCTTTTTGTTCAATCATGAGATTGAGAAGGTCGTTAAAATCCATATCTTGTCATCCTTTTATTTTTATCGCTTATAGGAAGGATTCTGGTGACTTGGCCACAGTACGTGCAGTTTGTGGGCTAATCATGCCTTTGGAGACCAATGTTTTTAGACTTTGATCCAATGTTGTCATTCCATAGTTCGCACCCGTCTGAATAGCTGAATACATCTGGGCAACTTTGTTTTCACGAATGAGGTTACGAATCGCAGGTATCCCAATCATAATTTCATGCGCTGCGACACGACCACCGCCATTTTTCTTTAATAATGTTTGAGAAATAACCGCCTGTAAAGATTCAGACAACATAGCGCGAACCATATCTTTTTCTTCGGCAGGGAATACGTCAATGACACGGTCAATGGTTTTTGCGGCTGAAGTGGTGTGCAAAGTTCCAAACACCAAGTGACCTGTTTCTGCTGCAGTTAAAGCCAAACGAATGGTTTCGAGGTCACGCATCTCACCCACGAGGATAATATCGGGGTCTTCACGTAGGGCTGAACGGAGAGCTTCATTAAAGCCATGGGTATCCCGATGTACTTCACGTTGGTTAATCAGACATTTTTTTGATTGATGTACAAATTCAATCGGGTCTTCTACAGTAAGAATATGGTCATAGCGATTGTCATTGATATAATCCATCATCGCGGCAAGGGTGGTAGATTTACCTGAACCCGTTGGGCCTGTTACCAAGACAATACCACGTGGATAATCACAAATATCTTTAAAGATTTGTCCTAAGCCTAAATCATCCATCGTCAGTACTTTGGATGGAATGGTACGAAACACTGCACCTGCACCACGGTTTTGGTTAAATGCGTTCACACGAAAACGAGCAATGTTTGGAACTTCAAAAGAAAAGTCAGTTTCCAGTTGTTCTTCAAAGTCACGACGTTGTTTATCATTCATAATATCGTAAACAAGACGGTGAACTTCTTTGTGCTCCAGCGCAGGCAAATTAATACGACGCACTTCACCATCGACGCGAATCATGGGTGGCATTCCTGCGGAAAGATGTAAATCTGATGCACCATTTTTAACCGAAAAAGCAAGTAATTCTGTGATATCCATGATTTCCCCTAATATAATGAGTATGTATCGTTATTTTGTAGAATAATAAGCGTTTCCGAATCGCTTACCAACACTTCAAAGTAAGGTTAAGCAAAAAAAATAACTGAAATGAGAACCCTGTCAATGAATCAGTTTCAACAAGCACGAAATCAGGTCCTTGATCAAATCAAAAATGCATGTCAAATGACTCAACGAGATCCATCTTCGGTGCATTTATTGGCAGTGTCGAAAACTCATCCAAGTCAGGCATTGCGTGATATGTATCAGTTAGGTCAGCGTTGTTTCGGAGAAAACTATTTACAAGAAGCCCTGGATAAAATTGAAGAATTAAATGATCTGGAAATACAGTGGCATTTTATCGGACATGTACAGCGTAACAAGACCAAACATCTGGCTGAAAAATTTGACTGGGTACATGGGGTCGATCGTTTAATTATCGCCGAGCGTTTATCTAGTCAACGTTTAGCGACGCAGCAACCACTAAATCTATGTCTACAAGTCAATATTGATGCCCAGCAGTCCAAAGATGGTTGTCGACCAGATGAAGTCGCAGAATTAGTAAAAAAAATTACTCAATTACCGCATATCCGTCTACGCGGTTTAATGGTGATTCCAGCTCCAGATCATGAGCAGGCTTTTTTAGATGCCAAGAAACTATTTGATGAAGTAAAAATCCAGCATCACCAACCTCAGGACTGGGATACTTTAAGTATGGGAATGTCAGCTGATCTGGAGGCTGCGATTGCTGCTGGAGCAACAATTGTGCGTATTGGAACAGCTTTATTTGGTACGCGAGATTATTTGAAATAACGTTTGCAAATTAAAAAGTGCAGGGGTAATCAGACTGATGCATTCGGATGAGTCGCGTTCTTATTTTTCAACTCAATTGATCTTTTTAATCTGTTTTTAATGGCTTCTGCGTATATAAGCATCACGGGCGTATACGAGAATATAAATGAATCTTTTACATATCTTTATTTTGGCAGTCATACAGGGGCTAGCTGAACTTTTACCGGTTTCTAGTTCTGCACACGTGATTTTGGCAGAAAAAATGATGGGTTTTGATCCTTCTGCACCGCAAATGACGTTTCTCTTAGTCATGTTACATACGGGAACTATGTTCGCTGTGATTGTTTATTTTTGGCATTCATGGAAAAAAACTTATTTTTCAAGCTGGAATGATTTTAAACAACGCTTCTGGTATGTCTTGCTTGCCACAGCAATTACAGGCGTATTGGGACTCTTATTACAAGCATTGATTAAACATCTATTTTTTGGCGGCGCAAGTACCTTTGAAATTGAGCATTTATTTAGTAACTCCAAACTCATGGCTGCTTCTTTAGCGGCAGCGGGGATATTGATTATCTTGTCATCCCGTCTGGATCGTGGCCAGCAAGGTGATATACATTTGTCCAGTGCTATCGTGATTGGGGCTGTGCAGGCATTATGTTTACCGTTTCGTGGATTTTCCCGTTCGGGTGCGACCATTTCAACAGGTCTATTTTTAGGTATCTCACGTCAAAAAGCAGAAGAATTTAGTTTTGCATTAGCAGTGGTATTAACCCCAGCCGTGATTGCAAAAGAATTATTACGTTTGGTTCATGCACAACATACTACGGCAGGCACGGCACATCTGGCTTTAGGAAGTTTACTATTACCCAGCTTATTTGGAATGCTATTTAGTTTTTTAACAGGTTTGCTCGCACTAAAATGGTTATCTGCATGGCTTGAACATGGTCGTTGGTATCTTTTTGGAATTTATTGTCTGGGCTTTTCTGGTGTAGTTTTGGCTCTAAGCTAGCAAAAAAATGAATGAAAGATGATCTTAAGGGTAATCGTTTGGCTTTTAAAATAAGCTGATTTTAAATGTATTGTTGACTGTGAGCTGTGGTTCTTTCAACTCTAATTTTCTTGTTGATATATTTAAAAATTCGGTTCTGACTTACAAAGGTTTGAGTAGGATCAAACTTTTGTCTTAGCGCGTCTCTTTTATCCAACCACCTCGATTCGACTTGAACCTGAACCTAATGGTTGTACCTGTATCTGTACTGGAATCCGTTCATGCATTTCTTGAATATGCGAGATTAAAATCACTTTGCGGCCTTGACTTTGCAGTTGATCCAGCGCGTTCATAACCATGTGCAAAGAAGATGCATCCAATGTGCCAAAACCCTCATCAATAAATAAAGATTCGATTTTCATCGATCCAGAGGCCATATTTGCAATAGCCAAAGAAATCGCAAGTGCAGTTAAGAAAGACTCTCCTCCCGATAACGAGGCCACAGAACGAATTTCGCCATCCATGTCGTGATCGATAATGGCAAGGCTGAGAGAGTTTTCTAAACGTTTGAGAGTATAACGTTGCGATAACATCGCCAGTTGTTGATTGGCATATTCCAGTAAAATATCCAGATTGTATTGTTGAGCTAAATCACGAAAATCCTTACCTTTAGCATCTCCAATTAAACTGGAGATTTTATTCCAGCGATGTTCTTGCTGTTGAATGAGCTGAATCTGATCTGCATATTGTTGTTGTCGGGCTAGATTCTGCTGATGTAGTTCCAGTTTTATTTTATATTGATCACGTTGCTCGCCGTTAATTTGCAATTGAGAGAAGATATCCTGAAGTTGAATTTTGAGTTGTTCAAAATGAATATCGGGTTGTAATTGCAAATGATCACTAAGTTGCTCTTGTATGGTTTTGAGCACTGAATTTGCTTCATTTAGTTGACGTTCTGCTTGCTGCAAATTCACACGAATTCGTTGTTCCTGCTCATTTGAAATGACTAACAATGTGGCAAACTGCTGTTGATCAAAATTTGAATGTTTATTTAACCATTGCTGGATATCAGCTTGGCATTGGGTCAGACTATTTTGATTATGTTGATGCTGTGCCTTAAGTTGATCCAACTGATTTTTTTGCTGCTCAAAATTCTGCCGTAATTGCTCAAAATGTTGCTTGGTTTGATGATAGTGTTGTTGTAAATGTTGGCGTTGTTGCTCATGTTGAGCTAACCATTCATTGGCTTTCAGCTCAGTTTGCCCTGTCATGTGTCCAATTAGGCGGGCCGCATTTTCGCTATTTTGTTTACCTTGATGTCCCAACGCTTCAAGTTGCTGCTTGAGTTCAGTTTGCTGTTTACTAGAATGTAATAGATCGGCTTTTAATAAATTGAACTGTTGTTGGAGAAGATCCTGCTGTTTACGCACCGTTTCATTTTGCTCAAGTTGCTCGGCACGACGTTGTAAACGATTTAGCACTTTGTGAGCCATATCAAGCTTATGCTGCGACCATTGCTGCTGTTCTTGTGCATCTAGACATTCGACAATGTGTTGAACTTGCTGCTGTAATTGTTGAATGCTCTGGAGTTGATGGGACGTGTTCTGATTGCTTTGATGTAAAGTGAGCTGTTGTTTCTGTGCCTGTTGTAATTGTTGAATCTCTTGTTCAATTTCCAGTTTGGTTTTATGACTGTGTTCTAAATGCTGATGCAATTGAGTAGTTAATTCAGATAATGAAAGAGACAAGTCAAGTTGAATACCAGACTGTTGCATGGATTGAATCAGTTCTAGTTGTTGCACCTCAGATTTTTCCTGACAACGCGCCAAGCTGCTATTTAATTGGGTCAGTTGCGTCTGAAGCTGTGTCAATTGTTGTTGCAAAGCCTGCCATTCTTTGAAATGTTGCTGTTCGACTTGAATTGCGGGCTGTTCCTGTTGCTGTTGCAGTTCATATAATGCTTTGGAGATTGGACTTTCCTCATTACGATAAGGATGTTCAGTACTGCCACATACCACGCAGGGGTCGCCAGGTTTTAATTCAGCACGTAACTGCTCAATATTTTCAGCATGTAACAAACGCTGTTGCTGCAAAATCTGCTGGAGTTTTTCGCGTTCTGATTTTGTTGTTTGGTAACTTTGTTCAGCATTTTGGGTTTGATCACTCAGCGTTTGTTGGCGCTGGTTTGACTGTTCTACATTCGACTTAATTTCATGCAATTCCTGCTTTAATTCAAACAAAGAATTGAGCTTTTGCTGAAGCAGATCGAGTTGATTGGAACGGTTAAACTGTTGTTCTCTCAGCAATTGTTGTTGTTGGATTTTTAATTCAATTTTTTCAGAATCACCAAAGGTCTGAATCAACTCTTTTAAGGTATTTTGGTCTAGCTGTAATTTGTTTTGAGCCGCTGCAACATCCCCAATTGTATGTTCAACTTTTTGATACTGTTCAACAAAATTAGAAAATTGCTGAATATGTGCATTTAGACCCTGATCGAGTGGTGCAAATTGAGAACTTTGTTCAAGTTGAAGTGAAACGTGCTGCTGTTGTTCAGTTAGTTTTTGCAGTTGCTGTGCAAGTTGTTGTTGTTGCGCGAATAAAGGCTGTTGTTGTGTTTCAAGTAGCAGCATTCTGTTTTTAGTTTTTTTATATTCTTCTGCAATATAGTCACGTTCCTGAATGTAGTTACGCACCTGATTTAGTTCAGTTTGATGTTGTTGTTCAAAGTTTTGACATTGCTGTAAGGCATTTTCGGCCTGATGATAACGATCTTTTTCTTGTTCAAATTGAATCGCAAGATTTGAAAAGAGTTGCTGGTGCTGGTTAATCTGTGGTTCAAGTTGCTGCTGATTCTTGAAAAGTTGCTGCTGCTGAAAGACATGCGGTCGAATTTCAGAAAAGGTATCCAATTGATTTAAAAGGCACTGGTCTGCCTCCAAAGCCTGATGATTTTTGACTTGCTCATCATATTGCTGCTGTTTCAGAAGAATATCATGGTCAAGTTTTTGTTTGCGTTCAAACCATTGCTGTAATTGTTGCAACCTTATTTTTTCATTTTCAAGACGTTGATGCTGTTGTTGCGTGGTCTCAAATTGGGCACGTAATTCGGTCAGCTCGTCGTCAGAAAGTAGTTCTATGTGACCTAAAATATTTTCTAGTTGTTTACGCTGATTGCTAATGTCTCTGGTTTTTTCAAAGGCCAATTGGCCAATTTTGGCAAAAATAGAAGAGTTAGTCAGATATTCTAATAGTTCCCCACGTTCATTATCACGTGCTTTCAAAAAAGCCGTAACTTCGGATTGCGCCAAAAGTACGGCGCGGGTAAATTGTTCAAAACTGAGTTGGGTAATCTGTTGAATATACGTTTCAACAGCTTTGGTTTTATCGGCAACCACTATGCCATCGGTAAGGCATTTCAAAGAACGCTGTACATTTTGTAATTTGCCATTGGCATTTTCACGGGCGCGTTTAATTTCCCAACGTGCCAGATAATGCTTTTGATCCTGTGCTACAAAACATAATTCAGCGAAACCATGTGCAGTTCCGCGTCGCAACACGGTTAGAGGTGAATTGGTTAAGACCTCAGAACCATCTACATC
The DNA here is from genome assembly GCF_016624705.1 of Acinetobacter sp. S40. Classification (NCBI taxonomy): domain Bacteria; kingdom Pseudomonadati; phylum Pseudomonadota; class Gammaproteobacteria; order Moraxellales; family Moraxellaceae; genus Acinetobacter; species Acinetobacter sp. S40. The sequence goes on along the minus strand of NZ_JACVTU010000006.1, from coordinate 133,036 downwards.
AGAAAGTTTGCCATCACTATCTTTAAGCCTTGGGATTTTATTAAACAGCGCCAGACACATGGCATCCAGAATCGTGGATTTGCCTGCTCCTGTTTTACCTACGATAGCAATCAGCCCAACACTCGCCAAAGGATCACTTTCAAAATCAATAAAATGCTCGCCTGCCAATGAGGCCAGATTTTTGAGTCGGATGGATAAAATTTTCACGGTAATCCTTTAACTCTTTTGTTGATCTTCAAGTTGTTGTTGTGCCTGAGCGACTAAACTCATAAAGTCTTTTTGGACTTGATCATCTGCGTTATAACCTTTTTTATTCCAAATTTGTTGAAATAATTTCTCAGGCGTTGGCGGTTCAAGATGAATCTGTGCCTGATGTCTAGCATTATTTTCAGTTGATAAATATTGACGGGAAATACGTACCAAGCGATAACGATCTGCGGGTAAGGCATCTTCAAACTGTTGTCTTAAATTTGGCTGGGGTGGGGTCAGGGTATGGTATTCAATATCGACATATTCACGCTGATCAATGCTTTCAATCATGCCGCTTGGCAGTGATTTTAATTGCTGCATCACCTCATTCAACTCACCACGAATTTTATGGAGTTGTACGCTACGAGGAATTTCTAAAACCTCGAACTGAAAATATTGCTCATCTTTTTGATCAGGGTGAACACGGACGTCAACTACTTGATGTTTGTAATTGATTTCGCTAAAGGAAAGCGGAATAGGTGAACCACTATAACGAATATAGGCTTGTCCAACTTTTTGTGGTTTATGTAAATGTCCAAGCGCTACATAATCAATGCCATCTTCAAACAACGCTGTAGATAATGCTTCTTCATTTCCAATAATGATGGGACGTTCCGAATCAGATGTTTCTCCCCCTTGCATATGGGCATGTGACATTAAAATTAGGGCTTGATCATCCGTCTTTCGACGTTTTGCTTCGGTGATCAGTTGTTGATGCAAATAGGCAATGGCCTTTTGACTGTTGCTAGTGTGTTCATTGAAGCCTGTAATTTCAGCAGAACGTAAAAAAGGTAATGCAATACACCATGCGATAGTCTGTTTTTTTTCATTGTAAATCGGCAAAATCAAGCGATCCAGATTCAGTGTTTTATCTGCATTCCAGCGAATAACGCCCACAGTTTTGGCATTGTATTTTTCTAAAAGTGGTTCGACTTGCTCAATGCGATAACCAGAATCATGATTGCCCGCAATCATTAGGGTTTGCATATGTGGTGCAAGCACATGTGCATCGGCCAAAAATTGATAAAGCTGTTTTTGTGCCTGAGAACTGGGGTTGATGACATCGAAAATATCACCAGCAATGAGTAGCGCATGTGGTTGTTTAAGCTTGATTTGTTCTAATAACCATGTCAAAAATTGTTCATGTTCATAGTGGCGGGAGTGATTATAAAAAAATTGTCCCAAGTGCCAGTCTGATGTATGAAAAAAGCGCACCGTCATCGATCTATGAATTCCTTATATAGACTAGATAAGTTAGCATAAATGAATTCGTTAGATAAATATTTTCCTTAGCTAATAATTTATAGTTAAATAAACAATGGTATCCTTCTTAAATTCTAGAAATCAGCTTACCGCTATGTGGATTATCCCCATTGAAGAAAATTTCAGGCGAAGTAATAGTGACCTTATTGAAATTAAATTTGAAATAAATTTGGCAGAAGTTATTCAATGGTTTTTTATTTTGAATCTGAATTCTGAATGGAGATTGCGGATATATGAAGATAGGATCATCTAACTCAACAAGTAAAAAAGTATAGCTCTCTAAAAAATTGTCAAATTTTAGATCAACTAAAATTTTTTTAGTTGGTTTTAATAAACCTGAACATTCAGGATAATTACCACATTTTGCAATCGCTTGTAGTTTGCTAAAGCATTCAATAGAATTAAGTAAAATTGTATCTGAAGTATTATTTAGAAAACTGAAGTCAAAGATTGGTAATTGATTCAACTTTTTTACATTTTTAAAATCATATCGGTGATAGTTCATTTTATTTTTTTGATAGACTGACTTATTTAGTATTTTCATATTTGCAAGTTCAATATTTGAACGTCTAAATGAAAAATATTTTTCAATAAGATTGTTAAATAGAAATAATTCATTACTTATTTTATTCCAACCCCAAAACTCTACAAAACTACCAAGTTTATTAAATATCAATAGGCAATTAAGGTAGTCTTGGAGTTCGGTATCATTCTGAAGAGTTGTTGCAATAATTAATTTTTTGGGGGGATGTTTCATTTTTATTAAAATTTTATGGATATCTGAAATTATTTCATTAGCTAAGTCCCTTCTAAATTTTTTATTTTCAAAGTTTGTATTTCTAAATTTACATTGTATGACTACATCAAATTCATACGAAATAATATCTATTCCATGTTGAGCTTGTCCCTTTCTTCCATATAAATCAAAACTGGTAGTATTAAACATATGATTTATAAGATCGCACATTAAATTTTCAAATATTTCCCCATTCAGGGGGAGTGGAAGTTGATATATCATGATGAAATTCTCGAACAAGAATTATGATAAGCAATTTTTAATCTTCTTCTTTCAAAATAAAACTTATAAAAATAAAGACCGACGATTCGAGTGATGATAAATCGTCGGTCAAAAACTTTAGAATATGTCTGGCTGCTAACAAAACATATTCCAAAGGAGATGTCATAATGAAAGGTCACCGAACATTTGCGGATGCCGTGCAAATTAAGCTCGGTTGCTGCTGACCTTGTACCCTATATAACGAAGCTCATACCGAAAAGGTTGACAAGAAAATGCAAAAAACTTGAAAAAAACTTAAAATATTTTTTTGGATGCTCAATTTATGATGAAAATGACCAACTTACGCCGTTATTACTTGTGGTTTTTTCTTATTTGTTTCATGGTTACCCTGCTTATGGGTGTCATTGCTGCTTTATTGCCCCAAGGACTAGGTATGGTGATCACGGCAGTTCCGTATCTGACTGCTATGATTGCGGTACTATTTAGATTTTTAAAACAGGAAAAACGTGCACCCACTCAAGCAGAACGTAAAAAGCTGACATTAGGGTTTAGTCTGATTTTCTGGGGATATAATTTATTGGGTGTTTTGCTTGGTCTGGTTATATTTTCGTTACGTGATCCTGAAGTTTTTCAAAACTTTCTGCTTTATTTACAACAACCTCAATTTATCAGCATTATTTTGATCATGTTTTTGGTACTGGCGATTCCTTTGTATCTGATTACCTACTGGTTTTATGGCAAACAAGCACAGCGAATGGCCACAAAAATGTTTGGTTCAAAATAAGGATGAGATTATTAAAAGCTTGCTTTGAGCCATCTAGCTTACGATCAGTTGTTCGCTGTTTAAGCGTTCTGGGGAGTAAGGTGTCGGATCTATAAAAGTCGGTTGCTTCAGCATTAATTGACGTAACAACTGTGCAGAAGCAGGTCCCATACATAAGCCATTACGAAAATGTCCCACATTCATCCAGAGATTATTTACTTCTGGAACAGCACCAATATAAGGGATGCCTGTTGGTGAACTAGGTCTTAGACCCGCCCATTGTTTTACGATAGGAAACTGGGAGAGCTCAGGCACCATTTCCAGACAGGCTTCTACAATATTATGTCTGGTTTTTGCATCGGGCAGCGTATTGAAACCACAATAGGCCATGCTTGAACCACAAATAATATGTCCATCCTGACGTGGAATCAGATACATCACTTTATTCATGCACATAGTTGGAAGCCAGTGGGCAGGGGCTTTATATAACACCATTTGTCCCTGTACGGGCTGTACTGGAATTTCTAGATTTAGTTGTTCTGTCCAATCTTGACTCCAGGCCCCTGTCGCAAGCACAAATTGATCCGCTTGTATTTTGTTGCCGTGTTGATCTATCGCATACTGAACTTGGTGTTGTTGAATCTGAAATTTTATAATATGTGTTTGTTCAACAAAATTGACCAAAGGATGCTGCTTTAAATAAGCGATAACGGACTGTAATAGTCGCGGATTGCGAATATTGGAAAGTTCAGGGAAATAAATAGCGTGTTGAAATTTGGGATGAATCCACGGGTTAATCTGTTCTAAAGCATCAGGTATGAGATATTCGGCCTGTTGCATAGGTTCCTGATAACGCTCTGCATAATTTAAACCGATGTCGAAATCATCTTCATCAAAAATCAACATGCCTGTGTCATGGATTTCAAAATCAATACCAGAATTTGGACGTAATTTCTCGTTCCATGTTTGATACATTGATTTGCCATATTTTGCGAGTGTATTGACCGCTTGAGGGTAGCGCCACGGATACATGGGCGACAGGATTCCACCACCCGCCCATGAAGCCGCTTGTCCAGCCTGTTGCTGATCAAAAATAGACACCTGACAGCCTTGTTCAATTAATTCAAGTGCAGTGAGTAATCCACTGATACCAGCACCAATAATGGCAATGTGCATGCTCATATCCGATTTGTAATAAGCTTATTTCATCTCTTTGAGTTTCAGCGCCGCTTCTTCGGCAAAATAGGTCCAAATTCCATCTGCGCCTGCACGACGGCAGCACAGCAGTGATTCTAAAATCACACTATCGGATAACCAGCCATTTTGAATTGCGCCCGCTAGCATGGCATATTCACCACTGACTTGATAAAGGAATGTCGGCACCCCAAAAGTATCTTTCACTTCACGGACAATATCCAGATAAGGCATACCCGGTTTGACAATCACCATGTCAGCACCTTCTTGCAAATCAAGTGCGATTTCATGTAAAGCTTCTGCACGATTGCCAATATCCATCTGGTAATTATATTTATTACCGCCTTTTAAGTTGCTTGCAGAACCGACTGCATCACGAAATGGACCATAAAAACTGGAAGCATATTTAGCTGAATAAGCCATAATATTGGTATAAATAAAACCGTTTTGTTCTAAAGCCTGACGGATCGCTGCAATACGCCCGTCCATCATGTCACTAGGTGCAACCACATCTGCGCCCGCAGCAGCATGACTCAAAGCCTGTTTAACCAGACACTCTACGGTTTCATCATTGAGTACGTAACCTGTATCATCGATAATGCCATCCTGACCATGTGTGGTATATGGGTCTAAAGCACCATCGGTGATGAGTACCATTTCTGGTAATTCTTTTTTGAGTAAACGACAAGTTTCCTGAACCAAACCATCTTCACGCCATGCCGCTTCAGCAGTCAGACTTTTGTCTTCTTGTGGTGTGACTGGAAATAGAGCAAGCTTGGAGACGCCTAATTCTAAAAGCTGTTCTGCTTTTTTGACTAATAAATCTGCCGATAAACGCTGAATATTCGGCATACTTGGAATATCCTGACGTTGATTTTGTCCCGGCAAGACAAATACTGGGTAAATGAGATGATGCGGTGTAAGCTGAGTCTCACTTACCATGGCGCGCAGTTGATCATTTTTACGGATTCGACGCATGCGAGTCGCTGGAAATGCAGGACGATTGAACGTATAAGTCATAACAATCTCAAGCCTCAGTATTAACTTGTGGCGTATTGTAGACCCATAATAGGGCATTTGTACAAACAGAATTGGCATTAATTCAGATTTATGGGTATCAGGTGTTTTATGACTGAATCGAAAAAAACATGGACTGGGCATATTCATTTAGGCTCGAAAACAGAGATTACAGTGATTCTGAATCAGCTATGTCAGGCATTTAACAGTTCTCCTTTTTTTAAGCATAGTGGAATGACCATGCGTGTCGTGGATGAAGAGATTGAAGCGTATATCGAGATGCAACCGACTTTGATTGGTAATGTGGCATTCCAGATTTTGCATGGTGGTGTGGCTGCGACATTGCTGGACAGTATTGGCGGAATTGTTGCAATGGGGGAGTTGTATAAGAAAGCAGAGCCTGAAAATATGCCAGAAACAATTAAAAAAGTTTCCCGTTTAGCAACGGTTGATATGCGAGTTGATTATATCGCACCGGGTCGAGGGGAGTATTTTATTGCCAAGGCCGAAACCCTGCGTTTGGGACGCAAGGGGTGTACTATGCGTATGACCATGAAAAATAATGAGGATAAAATTATTGCGGTGGGTACAGCTTCTTATGCGTATTAATTCAATTTATTGAGCATCGTGGAGCACCTTTTGAGGTGCTTTTTTTTGGACCTTATCTTCCTAGAAAGTGGATAAAAATCAGCTTAAGCAAAAATGAACTAATAAGTTATCTTTTTATTATCAAATTATGATTTTTTTAGTTATTCTTGCTTCATTTGAAAATTAACATTGTCAGAAAATTTCTTATTTAAGATTAAGTTCAGATTCAGAACTTAGACTGATCGATCGAACTGAAAAAGCTTTGACAATTTCAACCTACTGACTTAGGAATATGCGATGACAAATGCTCAAGATGAAATACAGACAAAAGAGCAGACAGCATCAACTTCTGATGACGCAATGAAATCAAAACGCAAAAAGATACTGAGTTATTTTGCGCTCATTTTAATTATTGCTGCAATTTTATATGCGATTTGGGCTGTATTTTTTAACAATTCAATGAGCACAGACAATGCCTACGTTGGTGCGGAAAATGCTCAAATTACATCTATGGTCAGTGGGCAAGTCGCGAAAGTATTAGTCAGTGATACGGCTCAAGTCAAACAGGGTGATATTCTGGTTGAAATTGACAATCGCGATGCAACTATTGCTTTGGCGCAGGCAAAGGCTGAATTGGCAAAGGCTAAGCGTCAATATCAACAAAGTTCAGCCAATAGTAGCTCATTAAGCTCGCAAGTTATTGTCCGTGATGATGAAATCAACAGTGCCAAAGCACAGATTGCAAAAGCACAAACTGATGTAGATAAAGCTAAACAGGACTATGATCGTCGTGCTTCACTTGCAGCAACAGGCGCGATTTCCAAAGAAGAGCTGACGTCTGCACAAAGCGCATTACAAACAGCGCAAGCGAATCTAAACGTAGCTCAGGCAGGTTTGTCTCAGGCAGAGTCTAACCGCAAAGCTGCAATGAGTAATTTGGCTGCCAACGATGCCTTAATTAAAGGTACAGATGAAGATACCCTTCCAGATGTATTGGTGGCACAGGCACAAGTAGAGCAGGCACAACTTGATCTGGATCGTACAGTTATTCGTGCACCGGTCGATGGCGTGGTGGCTCGTCGCAATATTCAGATTGGTCAGCGTGTTGCGCCGGGCACAGTCATGATGAGTGTTGTCCCGATTTCTCAGTTGTATGTCGATGCTAATTTTAAGGAGAGTCAACTCGCAAAAGTCCGTGTGGGACAAACTGCAACCCTGACTTCAGACTTATATGGCGATCATGTTGAATATCATGGCAAGGTGATTGGATTTTCTGGTGGAACGGGTGCCGCATTTGCCTTGATTCCTGCCCAAAATGCGACTGGTAATTGGATTAAAGTTGTTCAACGATTGCCTGTGCGTATTGCACTTGATCCAAAAGAATTGGCAGATCATCCATTACGAGTGGGTCTGTCGATGGAAGCAACGGTCGATCTTTCTTCGAAGAAGTAATCTATGAGTGCTCAAAATCAGGCTGCAACCCGGACACCTTTTGCCGAGTTAAGTGGTGGTCGCTTGCTGCTTGCAGCATTTGTCATTGCTTTGTCCAATTTTATGGTGGTACTGGATACCACTATTGCCAATGTCTCCGTACCTCATATCACAGGTAATCTGGCGGTATCTTCCTCACAAGGGACGTGGGTCGTTACTTCCTATGCGGTTGCCGAAGCGATTTGTGTTCCCTTGACTGGCTGGCTAGCGAGCCGTTTTGGAACTGTCCGTGTCTTCGTCATGGGGCTGATAGGCTTTACTGTGTTCTCATTCTTATGTGGACTGTCGACTAGTCTTGAAATGCTGGTACTGTGTCGTATCGGACAGGGGCTATCAGGCGGACCATTGATGCCACTTAGCCAAACATTGCTTATGCGTATTTTTCCACAGGAAAAGCATTCACAGGCTATGGGCTTATGGGCAATGACCACCGTATTAGGGCCAATTTTGGGGCCAATTCTCGGTGGCTTAATTAGTGATAATTTATCTTGGCACTGGATTTTCTTTATCAATATCCCTGTGGGTATTATTTGTGTCATGGCCGCCGTTCGATTGTTATCTGTTGCAGAAACAGAAACTATTCGCCTAAGAATTGATAGCGTTGGTTTATTCCTATTGGTGCTGTGGATTGGCGCATTACAGCTCATGTTAGATTTGGGTCATGAGCGAGATTGGTTCAATAATACTAGTATTGTTATGCTTGCCTTGATCGCGGTGATAGGTTTTATTGTCTTTCTCATCTGGGAAATGACCGATAAACAACCCGTGGTTAATCTCTGGATTTTTAGGCATAGGGGTTTTACGGTTTCTGTTTTGGCGTTGTCTTTTGGATTTGGTGCTTTCTTTGGCAGTATTGTATTAATTCCACAATGGTTGCAGATGAATCTGGGATATACCGCCACATGGGCCGGTTATTTAACGGCAACCATGGGTTTTGGTAGTCTAACCATGTCTCCTTTGGTCGCCAAACTGGCCACTAAACATGATCCACGTGCGTTGGCTAGTTTTGGTTTGTTATTGCTAGGGGTTGTGACTTTTATGCGGGCATTCTGGATTACGGATTCTGATTTTATGACACTGGCTTGGCCTCAGATTTTGCAGGGCTTCGCTGTGCCATTTTTCTTTATTCCATTATCCAATATTGCACTTGCTTCGGTTCTGCCCCAAGAGATTGCCTCTGCTGCTGGATTAATGAATTTTCTAAGAACCATGGCAGGTGCGATAGGAGCTTCGCTTGCGGTCACTATCTGGGATGACCATGCCAAAGTTGCACGAAGCGAAATGGTGTCTAGTCTGCATGTTGAAGAGACGCAAAATGTGCTTCTTCAGAATGGTTTTAGTTCAGACACAGTTTTAGGTGTAATTTCTAATTTAGTCGATAAAGAAGCAATTACGATGTCGGCAAACCATGTGTTTTTATTATTTGCTTTGGCTTTTGTATTTGCAGGATTGATTATCTGGCTTAGTCCAAAACCACAACGCAGTTTACAGGGACCAGCGCCTCATTAATCACTTGGGGCGATAGCCCCTATTTTTTTGTCAATTTACCAAGAATTAATGGTTTTTTCATGTGGGTATAGCGATCCTCAAGGAAAATTCAAGATGGACTGGATGAATTGGTCTAATGCGTCTTGAATGCGTGAAGTCCATTCAAATGAACAATTTAAGCGAATATAGTGTTGATTCGTTTCTAAAACATTAAAAAGTGGGCTTGGTGCCAGACTGATATGTTTTATGATTAGTTTTTGGTAAAGTTCTAAACTACTGATATGTAGTGGTAATTTGATCCAGAGGAAATAGCCACTGGGAAAATTATATATTTCACAGCATTGTCCCAAATGTTGCTTTAAATACTGAGCAAAGCGTTTCTTGTTTTTTTCCAGACGACGACGTAACAATCGTAAGTGTTTTTCATAATGATGACTGGATACAAATTCAACCAATGCATTTTGAATCAGTGCATTGGCTGAGATGGTGCTCATCAGTTGTAAATGTTGAATTTGTTCTGAGTATTTTCCAGCATATACCCAGCCCACGCGAAAGCCTGCGCCTAACGTTTTTGAAAAAGAAGAACAATGTAAAACGAGATTACCCCGATCAAAATATTTCATAGACAACGGTTTATGCATACCATAAAAAAGTTCTTCATACACATCATCCTCTATTAAATAGATTTTGTGTTCATGTAAAAGCTTGGCAATTTTATATTTAATCTCATCACTGACTGTAAAACCGATTGGATTCTGCGCATTCAGCATAAACCAGCAAACTTTAATCGGATAATGTTGAATGACCTGTTCAAATGCTTCCAGATCAAAACCATATTTGGCATGTTCGGGCAAAGTAATGACCTTTAAGCCCAAACGTTCTGCTGCTTGCCATGCACCATAGAATGTGGTTTGTTGCAATAAAATATAGTCACCTGGGCGAGTGAGTGCCTGTAACGATAAATTTAATGCATCCAGACCGCCCGAGGTAATTACAATATCATCCGCATCGGTTGGGATCCCTTGCATACAATAACGTTGAGCGATGATCTTGCGTAAAGCCAGATTTCCAGGTGGGAGATTGGTAGTTTGATCATAACTTTTTTGATCACGGGCCATTTGGCTGACTACTTGTAAAAGCTTGGAGGGTGTCAGTAAATGATGATCTGGAAAAGCTGAACCAAAAGGAACAATGTCTTTGGATTGAATCGATTTTAAATATTTAAACACCAGAGAATTAATCTCTATTTTGGGATTTAAAGAAACAATGGTTGCGCTTTGCGGAATCTGGGTTTTTGCATTTTCAGCAACGAAATAACCCGATTTTTCTTTAGAATAAATTAAACCTTGCGCTTCAAGATCCTGATAGGCATTCATAACCGTCATAAGACTAAAACCCGAAATTTCAGCTTGCTCACGCAAAGAAGGCAAGCGGGTATGCACGGGCCATGAGCCGTTTTCAATGAGTCGCCTTAAATGTTGTGCAAGTTGTTCAGATTTATACATCGCAATGAAAAGAGCGCCTAAAGCCTAAAAGATAGAATACTTCAGTTATAAAGTGAACTAAAAAATAGAGCAGTACAACTAATTTTTCATTGAAAAAAATCAGTTTTTATAACAGTTCAGATGGATACTTACTTATCTGTTATATTTTTTTAAGCTTATTCTGTGTCTAACAACTTACAGTGTTTTTGATGACAATGGATATTGTACCAAGCTGAATTTGATTTTTTGGATCTGACTTTAAAAGTTTGGCCGAAATAGAGAGGTGTGATGTGTTTAAAACTGAAGAATTAAATCAAATATTGCAGATTTTTATGCAGCGGTTACCGTCTCAAAACATCCAGCAACAACTTTCGCATCAATATGTCAATCTTGAAGCAACCATTTTACGCGCTAAAATATTGAGAAATTTATCTCCTGCCCATTCAGTTTATATTATTCAATCCTCAATTGAATGGAATGATCTCAATCTTGCCTATCTTTTTTCGCCGATTATTCTGGCAAACCTAAATAAAAAGACAATTTATACTACGCCATTAACAGTAGCAATCAATTATATGCTTGAATCATATTATCAGATACAAACAAAAAGTCTGGTCAATATTGATAATGCACTGGAAAATTTAAATTTATATCTAGATATTTTTGAGTATATAGATGACGTTGATTTTTTATTTTTAAGTTTGATTAAAGCTATTTGCCATACAGATATATCAAAGATATTTATTATCTCAAAGCTAGATATTGATGTGCAGATTTTAAATAAAATTAACCAATTTTTAAATATTGAAATTTATATTTTAAATAAGACATGCAATATCTCTAGTTTTTCTATACAGCAAATAGATCAAAAGAAATTATTTTTTAAAGTAAAAGATGAATTCCATCGGACATTGTGTCACGATTTTTCTAAAATAAATGCGAAATTATTGATGTTGACACATGGTTTTAACCAAGAACAGGCACATCATTTGATAGAGGATATGTTTTATTCGGAACATCTTTTTGAAAAATTATCAGTTTATTCAGAATATATTCAGACACAAATCCAAAATGAAAATATTCTAAAGCCCTCTCGTTATTCTTCCTCTTCTTTTTAACCGTGTAAATATTCAGGAGCGTCTCTCATGCAAAAAAATAAATCGAATTTCCCATTTGTAACGGTAGGAATCAGTATTTTACTTGGATGCCTGTTTCTTACCTTTTTCTATTTGGCAGTCAGTAATGAACCTGAATATATGCCATCTCAGCAACAAAAACAGTCTCTAGTCAAGCATCAGCCATAATATTTGAAATGGTTCTGTATAAACTAGATTGATCGTAAGGCGTATGTTGAAAGTTAATTTAATTAATATTGGTAATCGTTAAGGTGAATGATATGCGTTTTTTAAAGCAAAAAAATAAGGCAAGTTTTGTATTTCTTATTATCACGCTTTATGCTTTTTTGGGTTTTGGTATTGGTTATATAATCTGGGAATATTTGCTTTGAAAATCAAGTATTTCTATAGATTTGTTGAAATTAATAGAACTATTTTGATTATCTAAATAAAAAATTCTCTTCATGGAGAAAGTAAGTTGGCTGTTTGATCTCGTCCATAACGGCCTTACATGCGGAGGTTAAATAACCATGCTTAGAAACTGAAATGTAACGTTTCAGTTTTGGACTAACAATTTTACTGGTTTGAATCGATTTATCCTAAATCGCATTCTTTATTGGGTATACATTTTTAGTATAAATACAATTCAAGAATTGGGAATTCTCACATAACCGATGGCTTTCCATACTCCAGTCATGTTCTCTAAAGCCTGTTCTGAATCAGATTAAATCCAAAGAGAATGTTTAATTACACTGTATAGGATGTACGATGATGAGTTTAGCTTTACACGGATTAACCCAAGTACCATTACAGCTCTTCCTTTTAGTAAAATAAAAAGCTTTTTAGTATTAAATCTAAAGGCTTTGTGCTTGATCGAGTTGTGTTGAATTGGACGCAGTCAAAAATGTAGCGTTAAATTCTATAATGCGGTCTATTTTGTCACTCCCAATATCAAATTTTTTACTTTTACTTGATTTAATAACAAAGAGTTATACGTTTGATTAGATATTTTGCTTAAAGCACAACGTTACCTTTAAACCACTTAATTGTTCTGACTGATCAAATTGCATCGTGGCCTCAATTGCTTGTAAAGCGGACTGTACAATAGATAAACCAAGCCCACTTCCTATTGCCTGATGCTGCGTTGCAACCAGTCGAACAAAACGTTGCATTACATGGTCATATTGTTCTGGGGCAATGCCATGACCACTATCATGAATTTCAACATAGCAATGTTGGTTTTCTCCACAATATAATTTAATCAGTACCAAACTTTGGACTGGACTATATTTGATAGCATTATCAATCAGGTTAATTAAAATACTGTCTAATGTACTACGAGTAGCAAATATATCTAGGTGTTCTGGCTGATTTTGAATGTCGACTTGTAGATCGATATTTTTATGATGTGCATTTGCCAATAACTGTCCAATACTACGACGTGTTGCTTCAATTAAATTCAAATTTTCCAGTGGTTCGTGCTGTTGAATCTCTTGATGTGCCAATGACATTAATTGTTCGACTAAATGTGTCATTCGATTTAGACTTTGTCTTAGATCTGCTAAATTTTCATTATAACTTGAGCTATTTCGTTGAGTTTTCATGAGCAGTGAACTTTGCAGATTGAGTGCGGTTAAAGGCGTTCTTAGCTCGTGTGCAGCATTGGCAACAAAAAGCTGTTGTTGCTTTTGTGCTGTTTCAATTCGTTTAAATAAATAGTTGAGTTCATTGATGGCGGGCGTAAGTTCAACGGGTAAATCTTTTACATGAATCTCAGATAAATCGTGATAATCCCGTTGTGCAAATGTGGTGCTTAATTCATTGATAGAACGTAAATGATGACGGATAAGACGATAAACTGCATAAATACCAAAGGGCATAAAAAGCAAATAGGGAATGAGCATATTAAATGCAAGTTCTTCGGCCAGATGGCGGCGCACTTTAATCAGTTGGCTAATTTGTATTTGTTTATCAGGCAGCGGGAGGACATAAATTTTTAATTCACCCCGTGTGGTTCGATGTTTAGAAAAATGAGCTGAATTTGAATAAGGCAATAGGTAATTATGCTGCTGGCTTAATCGTTCAAGTTCATTTTTGGAAATAATATCAATAAAAACATCGGTCTCATCATATCTGGCTTTTGGGTTAAACGTGGAGAGGCGGTTTGACAGGTTATTTTTATCTAGAAACTCTGCCATTTCCTGCATTTGTCGATCAATCACTTCCTGTGATTCTTCAAGTGCGATCCGATAAGCAGCAATGCCAATCACAATCAGTAAAATAATACTAAAAACCGAGATGCTCCAAGACATCCTCGAACTGAGCGGCTGGTCATGGTAAATTTGCCAGAGTTTAGCTAAAGCAGGGGGCATTGAGACATCTAACCTGAAGCTTTTGGGGTATCTATACAGTAACCCAGACCACGTACGGTACGAATAAAATCTTTGCCTAATTTATATCTGAGGTTATGGATATGAACTTCGATGGTATTACTATTAATTTCGGTGTCCCAGTCATAAAGTTTTTGCTCAAGCATTTGTCTGGAAAATATCTGATTGGGGTACATCATCATCGGTTCTAAAATCGCCCATTCTTTGGCCGAGAGTTCAATTTTCTTTTTACCTTTGAGTACCCGATGGGTATTGGGAAAGAGCTGAACGTTTCCCACTTTAAAATGAATTTCTTCAAGTGAACTATAGTTTCCACGTCGCAACACCGATTCAATTCTTGCAATCAATTCATCAAAGTCATAAGGCTTCACAATATAATCATCAGCACCGAGCCTTAAACCCTGAATTTTATCGCGGCTTTGGTCTCGTGCACTAATAATAATTACCCCCATCTTATTCATATCAACTTGTTTACGGATATGTTTAAGTACTTCTAGGCCTTCCAATTCGGGTAATCCAAGGTCCAGAAGAACAATATGATAAGTTTGACCAAATAAATAATCGAGAGCCTCCAATCCTGTTTTAGCCCAGTCAATTTCAAATTTTTCATGTTGAAGTAGCTGATAGGTCGATTTTCCAACCATTAAGTCATCTTCGATATATAAAATACGAATCACTTTAAATACTACCTCTACATTGTGCGAGTAAATTCAATTGTGGGTTCAGCACTTTGGTTTGAATATCTAACAGACCCAGCAAAGTTGGGAATAAATTATCCTGACTCACTGCATGATCCTTTTGCAGACTTAAACAATGCTGAATCTTTTGATGTTCAGGCCATTGTTGTGATGTCCAAAATAGAAAGGGAACATGTGTTTGTTCTTTAGGTGCCATAAAATAAGGTGTTCCATGTAAATATAAACCGCTTTCTCCTGTCGATTCGCCATGATCAGATAAATAAATTAATCCTGTAGGTACGCCAGTTTGTTGTAATACATGGATAGCACTTGCCACGATATGATCCGTATATAAGATGGTATTGTCGTACGTATTAATCAAGGAATTATGATCACAATTTTGAATATTATTGGTTTCACAAGCAGGTAGAAATTTTTTGAAATCATGAGGATAACGTTTGTAGTAAGCAGGCCCATGACTACCCATCTGATGTAAAACAATTAACTGATTTTGTTTTAATTTTTTAAGATCCATACTTTTAAGATAGTCATTTAATGCAGCTAGTAAAACTTCATCTTGACACTCACCATTGCTACACCACTTCTGATAAGCGGATTGATCTTTAGGAGAAATATAATTTTTAATACGTTCACAGGTTCCTTTACAACCCGAATTATTATCAATCCAAGTTACTTGATAACCTGCTCTTTGAGCGATATCCAATAAACCTTCGCGATGCGCAGCTAATGCTTGGTCATAATTTTTTCGCGGCATTCCTGAAAACATGCATGGAACTGAGACAGATGTTTGTGTTCCACATGAGGATGCCTGACTAAAATTTACAATATCAAGCTGGCTGAGTTCAGGATTCGTCATTTTGGGATAACCATTTAAGCTAAAGTTTTGCGCACGAGCAGTTTCTCCAACAACCAAAACCATGATTTTTGCAGGCTGTTGAATCGCATAACTGATCTGATGAGCATCTTCACCATAAGAAATTAACGG
Organism: Acinetobacter sp. S40; assembly: GCF_016624705.1. Taxonomy (NCBI): domain Bacteria; kingdom Pseudomonadati; phylum Pseudomonadota; class Gammaproteobacteria; order Moraxellales; family Moraxellaceae; genus Acinetobacter; species Acinetobacter sp. S40. The sequence goes on along the minus strand of NZ_JACVTU010000006.1, from coordinate 117,293 downwards.
TAAGTTTTGAGTTTTTACATTCTTATGGGCATAACTCCAACTACTGGATAAAATATTTAATGGTGAAATTTGTGCTTTTAACTCTCGGTTTTCCCTAAAAATAGGTGCATATTGGCTATAAAATGAAAATAATCCCAGACCGATGATGAACAATGCGACCATTAGGCTGATCAATTTATCCAAAAAAAGATGTTTGATATTTTTTGTAGGTTCAATTTTTAGATAACATAAAAGGGCTAAAGGTAAGACAATCGTTTTGATTAACCACAATAAAAACGGAATTGATAATAAATCAACAGCTTCATGAACATCGGTCTGCACGACATTCTGGATTTGGTCGGTATTAATATTCACACCAAGTTGATTGACAAAATACGATGAAAATCCTGTCAATATGATTAAAACTGTAGCCAATACTTTAGCCGAATGTTGCCAACTAAGAATCTGTAAAATAAAGAAATAAAAACCACTTAAGATTAAAAAAGTCACAAAAATAAATGAATATTGGGTTAACCCAGAAAATGAACTAAACGAGGATAGGTGTTGATAAAACCCTATATTGGTAAAACTGGCTAGCCAGCCAGCGACCAAAATATTAAACACTCTCAGAGAGACTGAGATTCTTTTAAGTCGAAGCCGTTGAGCCATGTGCATGATTTCGTATAATGGATGCCGATGTCTTATTTAAAACTGAGAAGATTAAGGAATGATTAGATAAATTTTAATTAAAATTCAATGATTAACACCATGTCTCAAAAATTTCTTATTTATTGAAATGTCTTTTAAATAATTAGGCCAGAACATTTGCCATACTTTATACACCATGAAATCAATCAGCCATGACCACCAGAATGACCATAAGTTATGACTTAGAAAATGAGCACCACGTACCATCTGAACCGTACTCATGAGTGAACCCATGACTAAAGCTAATATCAAACCATAGCGCGCCAACTTTGGATAAAATGGGCGATAAGCAAAATATAAAATTAATAAAGAAAATCCCGCAGATGCATGACCGCCAGGAAAGCATTTCCCATGTATATGAAGAGATTTGAGCCAGTCGATATGATTCGCGTGAACTCGTAAAAGCGTCCATGGGCATGCATGTACAGATTGAGACTTAAATATCCCGATCACTGAAATGGAAATCATCATTCCGATGACTACAACACCTGTTATAGAACGAAGTGGTGAGAATGATTTCTGGAAGATGAATTTAATCCATAATACGACATGTATCATTGCAATAATAATGACTAGATTTTTCAAAAACTCATGTCCAAATTTAACTAAAAACTGGTTTTCTCTTAAGTAATATCCCGAATGATTTACCCAAGGAAGACTGAGCATTTGATCTAATGATCCAGCAATAGGTATGAAAATCAGCATCAATAGGGCAGTGGAAAATAATAAAACCAAATTGTATTTATCAAATTTCTCTAGATACAAAGCCACTTTACGAGATTCCAAGTCATATGAATCCCTAGAATAAAAAATATAGATTAAGACTTGCTGAGAAAGTTATTAATTTTTTTACATTATATTTCAGTTATTTAATATGGTTTTTTGCTAAGAAACACTTAATCATATTCCGCTTTAATAAGCGAACTTGTATGACCTGTATGATCATGTTATGTCACTTTCTGAATTAAATAATACTTTGTTTTTATGGATTAATGCTTCTGTTACGCCATCTCCATTTTTATTAAAAAGTGCCATTTTTATTTCACATGACCTCATTGGTGTTTATCTTGGTTTATGCACTATTTTATTAGTTAAGACCTCTTTAAATTACAAAAGAGCCTATTTGCATAGCATTTTGATGGTTCTCATTGGGGTTTGTATTGCCGCAATCATTGATCATTTTTATTATCATCCACGACCTTTTGTATTGAGACTGGGACATTTACTGGTTTCCCATGCGGCTAACAATTCTTTTCCTAGCCACCATATGTTGACCATTAGCATATTAGCATTTTCATTTTTATATCAAGATTGTAAAAAGCTTGGGACGATAGGCATGTTGATTGCGGCTTTGGTTGGGTGGTCACGTGTTTATTTGGGGGTACATTTCCCCCTTGATATTTTAGGAGGCATTCTTATGGCATTTGTTATAGTGAACGTCTACATACAAAGTCGAAAAATCTTATTCCTAAAGCCCCCTCAAACCCTATAAATTTGTGTGGGCAAGAGCCTTATCAATGAATGCAATCGTTTATTTATAACTTGAAATAAAGTTTTATTTTTAGACCCTGTAATATTTCTGAACGATCTAACTGTAGAGTGGCCTGAATAGATTCCAGTGCAGATTGCACGATGGATAATCCAAGTCCACTACCTACGATTTGAGATTGGGTTTCAATCAAGCGTACGAAACGTTGCATCACATGATCATATTGTTCAGGCGCAATGCCCGGACCACTATCATGTATTTCGACCAGAATCGTATCAGTGTACTCAAATAATTTAATCAGAATCTGGCCATGTTCAGGGCTATATTTAATGGCATTATCAATCAAATTGAGAAAGATACTTTCCAACGCACTGACTGTGGCCTGTACTTCTACTTTTTCATTGAAATCATCAATATTGACCTGAACATCGATGTCTTTTTTACGGGCATTGGCAAGCAATTGACCTGTACATTGACGTATAATTTCAAGTAAATTGAGAGGATATAAAGCTTCGCTAGAAAGTGCCTCCTGATGTGCCAAAGTCATAAGTTGATGAACCAGATGCGACATTCTTTTCAGGTTTTGATCCAGATCATCGATATTTTCCTGATAAAAAGGGCTGTCTTTCGGGGTTTTAATCAATACGGCTGTTTGTAAACTTAATGCGGTTAAAGGTGTTCTTAATTCATGTGCTGCATTGGCAATAAATTTTTGTTGTTGTTGTTGGGCATCTTCAATCCTTTTAAATAAATAATTTAATTCATCAATAGCAGGAGTAATCTCGACAGGCAGGTTTTTAACTTGAACTTCAGATAAATCGTTATAGTCCCGTTGTGAAAACGTTGTCTTTAAATCTGCAAGTGGTCTTAAATGATAACGAATGAGAAAATACACTCCCAGTATGGCAAATGGCATAAAAATAAAATAGGGAATAAGCATATTAAAGGCCAATTCACGCGCCAGATTTTTACGCACAATGACCAGTTGACTGATTTGGATTTGCTTATCTTCAAGCGGTAAGACATAAGCTACTATTTTACCGCGGGTGCTATTTTTTCTTATAAATTGAGCTTTCTCCAGATGATCGACCAAATAGTTATGATTTTTGATTAAAGTCGATAATTGATCACGGTCAACAATATCAATGAAGACATCGCGTTCACCGTAGCGGCGATGAGGATCAAAGGTTGAAAGGCGGTGAGGAATGTTGACACTGGCAAGAAATTCCGCCATTTCCTCCATTTGTTTATCAATAACTTCCTGAGATTCTTCCAAGGCAATCCGATAAGCAGAAATCGCGATTAAAACCAGTAAAATAATACTTAAAACAGAAATACTCCAAGTCATTCGAGAACTTAGAGGCTGTTTATGATAGAAGTGAAAAAATTTACTAAAAATCATCCTTCTCCTGTTTTATCGGGTTTCAATGCAGTAACCGAGGCCTCGCACTGTACGGATTAAATCTTTACCTAATTTTTGACGTAGTTTATGGATATGGACTTCAATGGTATTACTATTAAGTTCAACATCCCAGTCATAAAGTTTTTGTTCAAGTGCCTGTCGTGAAAAAATCTGGTTAGGATACATCATTAAAGGTTCTAGAACGGCCCACTCTTTTGCTGAAAGTTCTACAGAATGTCCTTGTTTTAATACTTTACGTGTATTTGGAAACATCTGGGTATCTCCAACTTCAAAGCAGATTTCTTCAATCGTGCTAAATTTTCCTCTGCGAAGCACCGATTCAATTCTCGCGACTAACTCATCAAAATTGTAAGGTTTTACAATATAGTCATCTGCACCTAGTCTAAGTCCCTGAATTTTATCGCGACTTTGATCTCGTGCGCTGATAATAATTACGCCTAATTGTTTTAAATCAGCTTTTTTACGAATATGCTTAAGGACTTCTAAACCCTCTAATTCGGGCAGACCCAGATCAAGTAAAACCAGATGGTAAACATGATTAAAAAGTAAATCTAAAGCTTCGAGTCCTGTCTTGGCCCAATCGACATTAAATTTTTCATGTTTTAATAATCGGAAGGTTGATTTACCAATCATGAGGTCATCTTCGATATAGAGTATTTTTATCATGAAGCACCTGTAGGAAGCTTAAATTCTAAGAAAGAGGCAGGGGAAGCAAACTTTAAATCAAAATATTGAAATTATAACTCGGCCCATTTACGCATTAAATTATGGTACAAATTGGTGAGTTTGATTACTTCCTGATGTTTATCCCCTAATTGCATCCGCAAATTTTGTATCGTTTGATCCAGATTAAATAACATATAACGTTCTGCATCATCTCTGACCATACTTTGAACCCAAAAAAATGAAGCAATACGACAGCCAGCAGTGACCGCAGTGACTTCGTGTAAACTAGTGGATGGATATAAGATCATATCACCTGCGGGAAGTTTAACTTCATGATATCCATAGGTGTCTTCAACCACCAAATCGCCACCGTCATACTCGTCTGGCTCACTTAAAAACACAGTACAAGATAAATCAGTTCTTAACCGTTCATTACTTCCTCGGATTCTGCGAATCGAATTATCGACGTGAAAACCAAAGGCTTCATTATTTTCATATCGATTAAAAAGAGGAGGAATAATATCCAAAGGAATGGCAGCAGATAAAAATAAAGGGTGTTGTCCTAAGGATTCTAAAATTATATTACTTAAATGATGGGTTAAAGGATGATCTTCTGGAAGCTGCTGGTTTTGTTTGACTGTAGCTGAAAGTGTTCCAGCGGTAACTTTTCCATTGACCCATTCAATCTTGCTCATTTCTTCGCGGAAATACAGAACTTGTTCTTTGCTTAAGACATTTGGAATATGATGAATCATTACACTACCTGCCAGATGAGTGGCTCATAATAAATAAGGATAAAATAGCCTCACGATGAGGCTATTTTATCCCAAATCCCATAATTAAAATATGGAATTAATACTTAAAGTTTAATGCGACTACAGCACTACGGCCTTCTGCTTCAGTTGCAAAGTGAGAAGCATAAGCTTTGCTGAAGTAGCGGGTATCGGTCAGGTTATTTAGATTTAGCTGTAAATTAATGTTTTTGTTTACGTCGTAACGTACCATGGCATCATAACGTACATAACCCGGCACCCATTTTGTATTGGCAGCGTTGCCGTAAACTTTGTCCATCGCGATTGCACCTGCACCTAAAGTAAGCTGTGGTAATACTTTATAAGTGGTCCAGAGTGTGGCGCTGTTGGTTGGAACGTTTGGAAAGTTTTTACCTTTAGCTGGGTTATCTGGAGAACATACACCAGTACGTGAGCATGATGGTCCTGGATCAGTTTGTTCACTATCTAAATAAGTATAGCCTGCTGATACCGCCCATTTATCCGTAATATTTCCGTTTAGACCAAGTTCGATCCCGTCAACCTTACTTTTCCCACCATTCGTATAAGTAGTTGGGTCGATTTGAATACGTGTATTTTGCTTCTCGGTACGGAAAATGGCAGCCGTTAAATTAAGTTTATCGTTTAAAAGATCCCACTTGGTGCCAACTTCAAAGGTACGTGCTTTTTCTGGATCAAGATCTTGATTGTTTGCACTGACTGCTGTTTCAGAACCATCGCCAGCATCGGCACCTACAGGGTTGGCTGAAGTTGCATAGCTTGCATAGATAGCGCCATTTTCCGTTGGTTTAAATGTTAAACCAGCTTGATAACTAAAGAAATCTGTATTGTTTTCTAATGTAGCACCAGTCGCATTAGTTTTTAACTCAGTATCAAACTTGTCCCAACGTACCCCCAGATCTAACAACCATTGTGGGTTAAATTCAATGCTATCCAATAAATAGACAGATGTCGTTTCAGAGGTTGTCGTTGTTACGGCCTTGTTAGCAGTAATTGTTCCGAGGAAACGATCACTTGAATTAGGATTGAAGGTCGACGTACACCAGCCATTGGAAGCGGTTAAACCTAAGCTACATGCGCCATTTGCAACTGCGCCAGTAATTGACTTGGTATTTGGATCCGTAACGGTATAGCTACCTTTATCTGACTCAGCTTTACTATATTCAGCGCCCACATTAAAGCTATGTTTGAATGTGCCAGTATTAAATTTACCCGCTAAAGACAGCTGATCAGAAAAAGTATCAGTGTCTGTAATACGGCTGTTCGCACGACGCCAGATACCTGTATCTTTTAATTCACCTGTTGTTGAGTTAATAAAATTACCCTGACTATCATCTGGTTGAGTCCATACATAGTCATTTTTAGATTTGTTATAAACGGCCGTATTACTGATCGTTATGCTATCAGTCAAATCATGTTCAAGCTTGATGGTACCGATCTGGTTTTCCTGTTTTTGAAAATCACGGTCTTTCCAGCCGTAATAAATACCCTGTTTAACATCAATTGGCTTTCCAGAACCAGCAGCATAATTATTTGGGTTGTTATAAGGAACACCAGAGTCAGGAGTATCATCTGTTCTTAAGTAGTAGTAACTTAAAGTGGCACGAGTAGCACTGTCCAGACCGAACGTGATACTTGGTGCAATACCGGCACGTTTATATTCTGTACCATCACTTTGTCCTGCTTTGTCATTTTCATGACCCATTACTGCAACACGCGCAGCAATACCATTACCAAAGTCTTTATTGGCATCTAAGGTAATACGATGATAGTCATCTGTACCATTTTGGATAGAACCTTCTAAAGAGTCGCCTTTTTTGGCTACTTTAGAAATCATATTGATGCTACCACCGACTGAACCGGCACCCCCCATTGAAGATGAAGATCCTTTGGTGACTTCAACTTGTTCAATCGCAAACATTTCACGATTTTGTGAAGTAGAGTTACGCATGCCATCAATATACATTGAACTTTCAGAACTATAACCACGGATAAACGGACGGTCGCCATTTGGGTTACCGCCTTCACCTGCGCCTAATGTAATACCCGGTACATTACGCAACGCATCGCTTAACGTTGTAACGTTGGTATCTTCAATAAGTTGCTGAGAAATGATTGAAACAGATTTCGGTGTATCGAGTAAAGGAGCAACAAATTTTGCATTCGCAGAATTATCAACTTTTAAAGATTCTTGTTGGGTTGCTGTTGCTGCACTTTGGATTGTAGGAAGTTGGGTCACATTTTCTTGTGCAAATGCAGGTACAGCGACCACTGATAATGAAGAAGCAATTGCAGATGAAACAATTTTCTTTCGCGTTTTGATAAAAGACATTCTTGCCCCAATAGTCAATAATAAACAGTATGCGAATAGTAATGATTCTTAATTATAGATACAATATATTTACATTGTTATTTTCGATAAATTTATAAAAAAAGATAATATTTTTAAATATTTTATGCTTAATAATAATGATTATTAGTAGGGATTTTACTTATTTTTTCTTCATACATTCTTCACATTTTATCTGTATAAATAAAGAAAACGATTTAATAGATATATTTCTATTTTCTGAAAGATTAAGAATGTTTTTCTCAATATCACTATTATCTAGTAAGTAGGTTTTTTCACATTCTTCACAATATAAACGAATAGATCCATTTTGTTTTTTTATTGAGTAATAAGCTTGCTGGTCGCCTATTTTAAAGCGCTGTATTACCCCAGCCATCTCTAAAGCTCTTAGTGATGAATATATTGTTGATATATATACATTTTTTCTATTTTTTTGAGCGACTTTTCTTTCAATTTCATAAGCTGTTATTTCTTTGTTTGCTTCGATTAATGTCTTTACTACATGAATCCGGGGTAAAGTGGCTCGCAATTTTGCTTTTTTTAAAATATTTAGAACAACTTCTTCTAAATGATGACTTTCCATGATGATTCTATTATCCAATATAAAACGTTATTTTAACAACTAGTATAAAAAATGCATATATTTTTAGATTAAAAATAAAAAAATAAAGCTTAAGTAAGTCTTAAGAATTATTTTTTATAATATGTGCTTATTTTTATTAAAATATAAATTGTGTAGAAATTATGAAGATAAATTTAATAAATAGAATATATGCTGAAATTGGTTTTTGAGGAATATTTAATAATTATTTATTTTAGTTTTATATTGGTTTTAATTTATAAAATAAATTCCATGAAAGAGGTGTGAAGCATTCCTATGTAGAGGATATTTTTCGATAATTAAATCTCATGTTTTACTCGTCTGAGGTTTGCAGAAACACCCAATGGATTCTGAATACATAAAAAGCCACTTTTACAAATGATTGATTTACTTTATGGCATTTGTTAAGGGCATTTGAAATAAAAAAATGATATAAATTATTGATAAAACTAATTGTTTCTTTGAAAGTTCAATTTTCTTCTAAAGCGGTCAAATGCTAGGGATCGCTGGATGTCTAGTTTTAGAGCTTAAATCTCGATCTCATTTATAGCGAATTTTTGTTCTTTACTAATTGTACTTTTTCAATATTTCCAGAAATTTTTCCAGTTCCTGTTCATTATATTTGTCTTCCAATACATGAGTTTTTAAGTGTTGTTCCACTAATTCATTCATCAAACCATTGATCGCGCCACGGATAGCCGCTACTTGTTGTAAAACCGCTATACACGAAACGTCCTCATTGGTCATAGCCGTATGAACCGCATTCATTTGGCCTTGTACTCTTTTAATCCGATTTAAGATTTTGCGATTGTCATGCAGGTGGCTCATAGACGAACTCAAATAATTTAAATATACTCTGGGGGAGTATATTGGATTTTTTAAAAAATGACGAATAATATTTTGCTAGACAAACATCATCATCAATTTGACAAAGGTAATCCGTTGGCTCAAAAGAAAATTCTATGGGCAACTTTACTCACTGGGATCATGATGATTGCTGAAATTTCTGGTGGGATGGTGTTTAACTCAATGGCGTTATTGGCTGATGGCTGGCATATGAGCTCTCATATGGTTGCATTGGGACTTGCATATCTGGCTTATCGGGCGGCGCGTTATTATTCGCAGGATTCTAGATTCTGTTTTGGTAGCTGGAAGATTGAAGTTTTGGCTGGTTATAGTAGTGCCATACTTTTAATGGTGGTTGCGATCTTGATGTGCTTTAGTTCAGTCGAAAGATTATTTAACCCTGTGACCATTTACTATAACGAAGCTATCGGGATTGCTATCGTAGGTTTAATCATTAATTTAATTTGTGCGTGGTTGTTACACGATGATCATTCACATCACCATTCGCATGATCATGCTGAACATACTCATTCACATCATCACGAACATGGCCATCAGGATCTAAACCAAAAAGCTGCTTTTATTCATGTTGTAGCAGATGCTGCGACTTCTGTACTTGCCATTATTGCACTATTTGCAGGTAAATATTTTGGATGGAATTTTTTAGATGCGCTATTAGGAATTGTAGGGGCAGTCCTTGTAGCCAAATGGTCATGGGGATTGATTCGACAAACTGGAAAAATCCTTTTGGACGCTGAAATGCAAGAGCCAGTTCTCGAGGAAATAAAAGAAGTTATTGATCAGCTTGATAGGAAGATCACTATTGTGGACTTGCATGTTTGGCAAGTCGGGAAAGGAAAATTTTCTTGTATTTTATCCTTACAAACATCGAATCATTCTTTGACGCCTAAAGATATCAAACAGGCTTTATCTATTCATGAAGAAATCGTACACGCCAGTATTGAGATTAATCTCATTCATGAAGATGATTTAACGTTAGCAGCTTATAATTAAATTTATAGATGTAGTGCACCAACCTTAATATAAAATTTCAACGTGACTTTTCAAAAGCTTAAAAAGTGGTGAGTTAGAGAATATCAACTCATCCTAGATTTCTGCGATACTGAATAGGAGTTATTCCACTCCATTTTTTAAAAGCACGTGTGAAGTTGGTCGGTTGTTCATATCCAAAATAAACAGCGATTTGTTGAATTTCCATATCTGCATTCAACAATAATGCTTGTGCTTCTTTATATTTAATGTCATCGAGAAGTTCTGAAAAAGAGGTTCCTAGTTGTTGTAAGTTTCGTTTCAAAGTTCGACTCGATATAGCCATTCTCTGTGCAACCTTGTCTAATTCGGGATATCCTTCATATGGAGTGAGGGTTAACTCTGCTTTGACTTTGGTGAGGATGTCACTGATATTTTTAACAAAACGCAATTGTTCAATTTTGCATTGTTGTAAAGCCTGCTGATAGGCAACAGAATCTGCCATTGGTAATGGGGTTAATAAAGCAGGGGTTCGATAGCGAATGAGATTGTTTGGTTGGTCAAACTGAATGTTTGGAAGGTAATCTTTAAATTTTTGATGATAGTCAGGTTCAGCCCAATCTACTGTGATTTCAATATCATCAAAACTATATTGAGATAAAAATTTTCCTGCCTGCGCTGTCCCGATTAATAAACATTCATAAAAAAAACGTCTTAATAGAAATACTTGCTCAACTTGTTTACTCATGACTGGATGAACTTCATTGATGATCACCGTACATTGTTCGATATTTTCAGTAAAACTCAATTGATAGTGCCGTAAGCGCATGCTGAAAAATTGAATCGTAAGTTCAATTGCTTGTTTAAGATTTTTACAGCTCATCAGTGCAAAACCCATGGGGCCATGTGCGGTCAACCGCAAGCGCAGACCATATTCATACCCTAACCCTGTGTCACCCGCCAATCTCAAACTTTCCCAGACCAACCGTGACCATTGTTTGGGGGTAACGCGTGCATTACTGTCTTGAAGTAGATGTGGAGAAATTTTGCTTTTTTTAACCAGTTCCCGTGTACAGAAGTTTTTATCAGCCATGATTTCTAATAATAAAAGTACGTAGGAAACTGGAATACTGGCACTGTTCAGTAAGAAAGGGTCTTTCATATTTTAATATTTGGCCTAATCTGATTAGTATTATGTCTCAACTGCATCTCACGCTCAAGTTTTAAGCGATGAATACTAGTTCAAGTATTTGAGTCGAGATCAAACTATGCCACTCCCATCCGTGCAAAAAGATTCTAAAGTCGTGATTACTGGGGCTTCCTCAGGTATTGGAGAAGAGTTAGCAAAGCAGTTTGCAGCACAAGGGTATGCTTTGCTATTGGTTGCAAGACGTGGAGATAAGCTGGAACAGTTAGCACAACAATTAACACAGCGTCATCATATACAAGTGGATGTATATTCGTGCGATTTAGCCAATCGTGATGAAAGAGCAAAGTTTAGAGATTATCTTCAACATATTCAGGTCAGTATTCTTTGCAATAACGCAGGTTTTGCAACATTTGGCAACTTACATGGACTAAGCGCTGACCGTGAATGTGATCAAGTTGAACTAAATGTTGTTGCAGTACATGACCTAACGCTAGCTGTTTTGCCACAAATGATTGCAAAAAAGTCAGGGGCAATTTTGATTGTAGGTTCTACTTCAGGCCATCAACCTACACCTACTAATGCAACTTATGCTGCTACTAAAGCATTTGCCAATTCATTCGCAGAATCCTTACATAGTGAACTTAAGGGAACAGGGGTAAGTTGTACCTTGTTGGCTCCTGGGCCGACGCGTACAGGTTTTACTGATGTTGCAGGTATTAGCAAAATTGAGGGTGTCGGGGGAAATTTAGTCTGGGTGAGTGCCGAACGGGTTGCCAAAGAGGCTATACAAGGCATGCAGCGTAATCGTCGTATTGTGATTCCTGGTTTTATTGCTCAGGCGCAAACCTTGGGTGGACGTTATACCCCTCGCGTCATTTTGTTGCCCATCCTTAAACAAGTATTTTCGAGATTGAAGTCATGAAACAATTTATTCAAGATTTAAAGACACCATTTCGATTGGCTCGTTTAGGCAATAAGATTTATCACAATGCACAGTACCTCACCGCAGTGGTTGAGATTGATCCTAAAAAAATGGCGAAATGGTTACCAGCAGGGATCAAACTTGCCACTCCCTATCGAGCTGATCTTTTCTGTGCTTATTTTCCGGACAATGTATATACAGATGCCTATCACGAAGCGGGATTATTCGTGCATATAAAAGTGGGCAAAAAAACAGGAATCTTTTGCCCCTGGATGATTCTGGATGATGATCGCGCCATGATTATTGGCCGTGAGTTGCTCGGATATCCCAAAAAAATGGGTGAAATTAGTTGGGACAATGATGGCACACGGATTATAAGTCAAGCATCACGTCGTGGCACAGTACTCATCGAGATGGAGGCTCAGTTAGGGAAACCTTTACATAATGCTCCGCCAATTCTGGGCTTACCACATCGCAATATTTCTGGTTGTTTGGGGGTAGGCTTACCGAGAGAGATTCGCTTTACGCCGCAAGAGCATCCAATTGAAGTACGTCAAGTTGAAATGAAACTACATTTTAGCGGAACAGAAAATGATCCTTTGCATGATATGGGGCTAGGGCGCGTAGTCGATGCTCGTTTGCATCGTGTCGATTTATCTGGAGGTTTTATTCCTCCTATGCAAATTCCAAGATGGCGCACTCCATTGTTTTTAATGCGTCAATTTAATCCGCGTGTTCTGTAAACAGGGAGCGTAAATGATGAATAGTGCATTAAGACAGACTAAAATGAGTCCACTGGAAATTTCAGCACGTATAGATTTTCCTGTACGGCAGTTAGATCTGGAGTTTACAGATAATATCGCCGAATTCTGGTATTCACATAATGCTTTGCTTACTGGATTTATGGCCGCTTTATCCAGCGCTTTTCCTGATGGAGAACGGCAGTTTATTCATAGTGTTCGTCTCTATCAGGCACAGATTCAGGATTCTCAATTATTAAAACAGGTTCGAGCATTTATTGGACAAGAAGCTCATCATGGTAAGGAACATGACCAACTTAATGATTTAATGCGACGTCGAGGTTATCCAGTTGATCGGATCTATAAGCGTTTCAAGAAAATGAATCGGATGATGCAAGCGCGATTGTCACCGGCCCATCAACTGGCTTCGACTGTATGTATGGAACATTTGACAGCGATTCTGTCAGACTATTTTATTAGTAAAAAACCAGAAAATTTAAATCATTTTGATCCTCATTTACGCAAAATCTGGGCTTGGCATGCCATTGAAGAAACTGAACATAAGGCAGTCGCTTTTGATGTTTATCAATCCTTGGTCAATCGTCCGTATTTTTTAAGACTCATCATGTTGGAAACGACATTTTTCTTTGTGGTGATTACTTCAAGAGGCACCTATGAAATGTTGAAGCACACCGGACAACAGCGCAATATTGGTAGCTGGTTGTATGGACTTAACTATTTATTAGGTCCTAAAGGGGTAGTGAGTCAAATCAGTCGTGATTATCTGGATTTTTTTGCATTGAGTTTTCATCCGTGGCAACACGACAACCGTGTAATGGCTGAACAATTAAAACAAAAATATGCAATTCATTAATGCATAAAATTTAAACAGGAATGAATAATGAATACACGAATTGCAAAACAAGCCCCGTCAGCACTTCAGCAATCTTTACGTTTACCCTGTGGTGTGGAAATACCAAATCGTATTGCTAAAGCTGCCATGAGTGAGCAACTGGCTGATCGTTATGGTTCCCCTACAACTGATTTACAGCAACTTTACGCAGCATGGGCCACAGGTGGAACAGGGTTACTAATCACAGGTAATGTGATGATTGATCATGGTGCATTTGTAGAACCAAGAAACGTGGTGCTGGAAGATGAAAAGTTTTTACAGGCGAATCAGCTTTGGGCACATGCTGCACACGTTAATGATAGTAAGATCATTATGCAGATTAATCATCCTGGTCGTGTTGCAGTGTTGCCGCTATTTAAAAAGCCAATCGCTCCGTCAGCGGTTGGGCTGGACTTACCTGCGCTGAATATTGTACGCATTCCAAGAGCAATGACCGAAGTTGAAATTTATGAGCAGATTCAGCGTTTTGCTACAACAGCAGCATTGGCAGTCAAGGCGGGATTTGATGGCGTACAGGTACATGCTGCACATGGATATTTACTGTCTCAGTTTTTGTCACCCTTATCTAATATCCGTAATGATCAATGGGGGGGCAATGCACAAAATCGACGACGGATGTTGATTGAAACAGTTAAAGCAGTTCGTAAAGCAATAGGGGCGAACAAGATATTGAGTGTAAAACTGAATTCGGCTGATTTTCAGAAAGGCGGATTAACTCAAGCAGAATCTGTTGAGATCGCGCTGGCATTAGAAAAAGAGGGAATTGATCTTCTTGAAATCTCGGGGGGAAATTACGAATCACCCGCACAATTAGGGTATATGCCTGGGCGTCAGACACAACGTGATGCCTATTTTCTTGATTATGCGAGGGCATTGCGTACACAGAGTAAACTACCATTGATGCTTACAGGCGGGCTCAGAAATGTGGCATTGATGAATCAGATTATTGCGGATGGAACAGTGGATCTAGTTGGTTTGGCCCGACCTTTTGCTATGCAACCAGATATTGCTACACAACTTTTGGCAGGGCAATCGGTTAAGGCGTCTCAAAAAGTTCCTACTATTGGCTTTAAACCAGTTGATGCATACTTGCAATTAGCATGGCATGCAGCGCAGTTCCGTCGTATTAGTCAGGGTCAACGCCCTAAAGCAATAAAGGGCCTAATCAAAACTTTATGTGCTTTTGGTCCCCGAATGGGGCTGAATATTCTGACGCAGAATTAATCTGGTTTTACTTGAAAAATTAAAGAGCCAATGAAAATTTAACAAATATAAAACTGATGTACATATTAAGTTGGATAATTATTGGCACTCACTTTCTTATTTTAACCTAGATATTAAGACCAAAAAATATTATTTAAAATATATCAATAATATGCAATTTTGAAATGGGAATCTTGTTTATCATTTCAAATACATTTATAGCTTGTCTCAAGCTAAAAGCATTTCTTTCGGATTTAAAGTAAATTTGAGCTTAACTTCAATCAATTAATTAAAATGCCT
This sequence comes from Acinetobacter sp. S40, assembly GCF_016624705.1. NCBI lineage: Bacteria > Pseudomonadati > Pseudomonadota > Gammaproteobacteria > Moraxellales > Moraxellaceae > Acinetobacter > Acinetobacter sp. S40. Next base: position 102,222 of record NZ_JACVTU010000006.1, on the reverse strand, counting down.
CACCGTAAAAGCTCAACATTTTTTATCATTAATACTTATCGCTAAATATATTTATTTACGCCGCGATTATTCATTCCAACTTTTTGTTTTATTTGAGTTTGATCTGCATCGTATAGATGATTTAAAAAAATGGGAAGCGTTTTTGTATCTAGGATCGAAGGGGAAAATGTTTGAAAATTCATGCTTTTGAAAAACTTATTGATCTCTGAGTTACGTTGTACATATTTCATAGACCAATCTTTAAAATTAGTTTCTTCGATCTCTAAAATTTCAAATGAAACAATTTCACAATGCCGCTCATCTCTACGAATATTAGAAAAAAGTTGTTCGACAATTTCTTTTTCACCTTGTAAGCATTGAAAAAAGGAGCCATCAGCATAGTAGAGCACACCACAAATATCATGACGACTATTAAAATCTCGAGCTATGGTCAAAATATCATTAAGATCCTGTAAAAGATCATCTGATTCTGGATTACGAGTACTCGCATAACATAACTGGATTTTCATGATTGCACACTCCTTAAATAAAAAATGTCACATTTCAACTAAAGATGAGCAATAGAAATTGAATAAAATTTATATCTTATTAATAAACAAAGATTAAATTTAGAGGAGGGGTGACATAAGACATACTATCCTTTTTTTAAGAAATTAGCTAATTCTTGTAATTCAAATTAATTTTAAAAAATAGTTATGTGTTAAACGGGTTTAGTTAAATTCTTTTAAATACAAAAACTTAAATTTTTGGTGCAAAAGACTAGATTCTATTTTTATTTTTTTTATCAAAGCATACAATTTTTTATGTCTATGAAAAATATTAGAAACATATTATAGGTAGGTTAAAAAATAAACATTTGTAATCTTTGGATTACAGGGGATGTAATAGGCTTTGACGAAGAAATAAACATCTTGAATAGTATGGATGACCGTTGTAATGAATTCGATAAGCTAAATGGATCCTTCATGAGTACTTTAATTTTTTTATTTTTAAAATATTCACCACTTTAAATTTTTTATGATCATAAAAAATCGTTTCATGAACTTTAACTTGATTCAGTTTTTCCCATAATTCAAAAGGGAAAAACTCAGAACTTTCTGCAAAGACCCAAAGCCATTGATATGTATTCATAAGCGTTTGTGTATTGAAAGATACATCCTGCACTCTAACAATTTTATGTCGATTCTTATGTTCATCTTGAAGAATAATTTGATGATTCTCCATAATGTGTAAATCACTTGCTGTTTCTTTCAATTTATATTAACAAATTCACACAACTAAAAGTGGATACTTTGTATAAGTATGGTTCTTTAATTTTTGATTAAAACTTACAATAATACTAATTATAAGTGATAAATATTAATGATATAAATCTAGTTTTAAAAAATACTGAGATCCAAAATGACTTTAGTAAGCATGATGTATGCGAGTAAAACCAATAAAGATCATAACTCTATTAAACAAGATCTAATGAATATTCTTACAGAGTCCATAAAGTTTAATTCTTTAAATGATATTACAGGAGTGCTTTATTACGGTCATGGATATTTCTTACAATATATAGAAGGCAAGAAAACAAATATTGATCAATTATTTTACAATACAATCGTAAAGGATCAGAGACATACTCATTGTGAAATTCTTTATTATGCTGAACTTGAAAAGCCTATGTTTGAAAAATGGAGCATGAAATTTGCTCCACTTAACCAAAAAATTAAAGATTTTTTTCATGAAAATCATATTGATGAATTTAATCCCTATTTACTTACCACACATTCAATTGGTCCCTTTATTCAAATCCTTAGCGATGAGCCTGCTTATGATGTACATAAATTTTCGAATAATAAATAATTTGGACCAAAGTTAGAATATGTTACAAGGATAAGGTTTCAGAAGTTCCTAATTGTTGCTTTTCTCCTGAAATTGCAGCTTTCGTTAACTTATATAAAGTGGCAATAGCGCCAGCACTTTCCCAGTATTGGGCACCATGCGCATCTATACGCACTAATTGTACATCTGGATCATCCTTTCCATTTTCAAAAAAAGCGTCATAAGCAGGTGACCATAACTCATCTAAAATAGTTTGATCATTCACCAGTGTTCCAGTCCCATGAATAGAAATGTATTGATGGGAAGAGGTGGTATAAGCAAGATTCACTTGTGGATGTGTTTCAAGATTTTGGCATAATTCAGATCTTTTTGAACCAATGAACCAAATTTCTCCATTAAATTCACGATTTTGTGTGGTCATAGGAACAGCATGTAAATGTCCTTCAGCATTGGTGAAGGTTACGATCACAGTTCTTTCATTCTTAATCAGATCGTTAATGGTTTGGTAGTCTGTCGTCATTTTTAGTCTCTTCGAAATTAGGTACGTTTCAAGCATGCCCGCTTTGTAAGGATTTTAAAAAGAATAGTCATGTTTCAAATGTTTACTTTTTATTAAGAAACTGGGTAGATCATGTAAGAATGGTTTTATGATGTATATAAATGAGTTCCTAAATTAGCTTAAAAATTTGAATTATGCGTGAGAAAATAAACGTAGATAGCGGTTTTTTTTAAATTATAAAATTTTTAATAGGATGAAAATTAACAATAAATAGTCTTTGGGATTTAAAAAAATTATATTTGACCCTGTGTGTAACTAAATATGAAAATGTATTGTTAGAATCAATTTAGGTAAGCTCTGAGTCAATTGTATAGATGTTTAGGTAACTTAGCTTTATTTTTGATCATTTTTAATTCAATCTAAATAAAAGTATTAGTATAAAGATGGTTATATGAACATAAATATTGGGAGTGAAAATAGCACTTTTTTTTCTTATGAGTTTAAAGAAAGATTAAATGATATTCATCACGAGAATAAGAAAGTTGTTTTGTTTTTAGATATTGATGGTACTTTGGCTGAATTTAAGAATGATCCTTCGGAGTGTTATATTCCAGAAGATACACTCAATTTAATTAGAAATATTCAAAAACATATTGTGGTTGCTGCTATAACAGGTCGCGATCTATTTTCAGCAAAAAAACTATTTAAACAGATTAATTTGCCGATTGCTGCATTACATGGTTTAGTTATTTACCTTAATGATGAAAAGAAATTTATTAAACATTCAGATGGTGAATTATTTCAACGCATAAATACATTTTTAAATCAGCAGGTTAAAGCTTATCCTGAGTTAAATATCGAAAATAAACAACATGCTATAGCCTTGCATTATAGGAAATGTCCACAGCTTAAACAGACAGCATGGGACATTATGCGGCACCTTCAAGAGCATTTTAATCAGCTTAAACTGATTACAGGTAAATATGTCTATGAATTGGTTTGGAAGGATATAGATAAAGGGCAAGCAATTGCAGAAATATCTGCTTTATTAAAATTGGAGAATCACCTACTCATATTTATTGGCGATGATCGAACGGATGAAGATGGCTTTCAATATATTAATAGCGTAAATGGTATAAGTATAAAAGTGGGTATGGGCGCAACAAAAGCTACTTATACATTAAAGGATATAGCACAAGTTACTCTCTTTTTAAAAAACCTTTCACATTCTCTTTCTCACTCATTAAACGACCACGGTATAAAAGAATTCGGAGAAGAACATGTCTAGACTTATTATATTATCGAATCGCGTCAGTTTACCTCAAACAGGAAAATGTGTAGCAGGCGGGCTAGCTGTTGCTATGCAAGATGCATTGAGCAAAGTTGGGGGAGTTTGGGTTGGCTGGAATGGGGAAAAGATTGAAAATCAAGTCAATCAACATTTTGATATTTTGTACAAATCAAAAATCACATATATGACTTGCCCTTTGACACAGAAACAATATCAAGATTATTACTGTGGCTTTTCAAATAACACTTTATGGCCCATGATGCATGATCGTGATGATCTTATAGAATATGATCATTCAGAATATGAAACTTATCAGCAGGTGAATCGCTTGTTTGCCAAAAAAATAAGTGAGTTTGCTGAACCGGATGACTTAATTTGGGTACAAGATTATCATTTTCTTAGTGTAGCCCGTCATTGCCGTGAATTAGGTATGCCAAACAAAATTGGTTTCTTTTTACATATTCCCTTTGCTTCAATGAAGTTATGGAAAAAACTACCTGTAGCCCAAGCACTGCTTGAGGACTTATGTCACTACAATCTGCTTGGTTTACAGACCGAACAAGATCAGAAAACCTGCATTCAAACGTGTGCGCAATTGCTTAAAGCACAGAAAATTCAAACCCATCTTTTAAGCTTAAATCAAAATCTAGTATCAATTCAGCATTATCCAATAGGCGTGGATGTTAAAGGGATTCAAAGGTCAGTAAAAGATGGGCTAGACGTGGAATTACCAGAAATGCGGTCAAAAGATTCGTCAATGAAAACTATTATTGGAGTTGATCGTATAGATTATTCTAAGGGTTTATTTGAACGTTTTAACGCATTTGCCAGTTTTTTGGAACAGCATCCTGAAACCCATGAAAAGATACAACACGTACAGATCGCTTGTCCTTGCCGTTTGGACGTTGCAACCTATAAGCGTCTGTTTGAGCGATTTAAGTTAAAAATGGATTTGATTAATAATGAGTTCAAGCAAAATAAATGGTATCCAATTGTTTGTAGTTATGAATCTAAACCGCATCATGAGCTTATGCAACTTTATCGTCAGGCAGATATTTGTTGGATTAGTTCATTGAAAGATGGCATGAACCTAGTCGCAAAAGAATATATTGCTGCTCAAGATCCGCAAAATCCAGGTGTTCTGATTTTATCAAAATTTGCGGGTGCGGCAGAGCAAATGGCTGATGCGTTGGTGGTTGATCCGACTGATCGAAAAGCGATGCTAAGTGCTTTGGAAACCGCCTTGAATATGTCATTGATGGAGCGTAAATATCGTTATCAGCGATTGATTCATCAATTAACGAATTATGATATTAACGATTGGTGCACTGACTTTCTGAGCGATCTAGAATGCTCGCAATATGCCCAGAGTTTTGTATACGAAAATACATTAGAGGCGGTTTCATTTTATCCAAAAGCTTCATTCAGAATTTAAAACCATTTGAATGCGAGTAGACTCCTCAATGAAGATATGTTAACGCTTCATAAAAAAGCCTTTATCCATTGAAGATAAAGGCTTTATTTGAAAAAATGAGGAAGGAAAAACGTTTAATCTTGTGTTTTAAGCTGGCTAAAATGATTAAGAGCCAGTATAGATCCAACTAAAACTGCAAGACCAGTAAAGACCAGTTGTAGACCTGTATATTCACCAATAATCCCAATTAAAGCAGGACCAGTTAATGAACCTGTATACGCGATTGTTGATACACAGGATAAAGCAGCGGCTTTTTGCATGTGATTTTGACGTCCTACTCTAGAGAACATAATTGGAACAATATTGGCCGATCCCAAACCAAGTAAGGCATAACCGATCAATACAAATATCCATTGGGGAGCAAGTACAATGCTCATTAGTCCTATAAACGCACAAATTACACTGTATTGAATCAGCTTTTGCTCACCGAGAATTTTAAGAGCCTTTTGTCCAACTAAACGGCCTGAGGTCATCGCAATAGCAAAAAAAGTATATCCTAGGCCCGCATACGCTGCATTCATTCCAAAATGACTGGTTAGATAAATCCCACTCCAGTCCATTGCTGCGCCTTCGGATAAAAAGCTAATAAAGCAAATCATCCCGATTAAAAGTATAAGTAAACTTGGACGTTTTTTTTCTATATCACTGGTTGAAACGTCACAGCCTGTTTCTTTTGTAATTGTATTTTTTGGCATAGTCGATAGGGCATAAGGTACAGTAAATACACTCATAACTATAAGAATCAGACTGATCATGAAAATACTGACCACGGCTGACACGCCCAATGTCAGCAGTACAGTCATGCTCATGACTCCAAGTAAGCCACCCAAACTACACATGCCGTGAAAGCTTGACATCATCGGTCTGTCCGAACTTTTCTCGACAAAAACCGCTTGAAAATTTACAGTGACGCCTAAACTACCTGCAGCTGTACCAAACAAGAATAAAATCACGGCCATACTTAGGGCAGTGCTGCCCAGTGCCAGTGCAGGCAGTAATAGTAGCAGCATGAGAAGGGCTATACTAATAAGAACTTTGCAACCCAGACGATAAATCAATAAACCTGTAGTTGGCATAGCCAGAATAGCGCCCAGACCTGAACATAAGAGCAATAAACCAAAATCAGCATGGTTGAGATGCAAGCGCTGTTGTGCAAATGGAATGAGAGGTGCCCAAGCTGCGGTAGCGAAACCCAGTGAGAAAAAAGCAAGCCGTGTTGAAAGACGTTGAGCTGCGAGTTGAATTTGAGCATCAGCGCGTGCTGCTCTGGAAAAAAAGATCATGCTAAAGCCGCCAATCTAAGACCCGATATTATCCATTCCAGATAAGCCGTCCATGTAAAAACCCTTGCAAAAGTTATAGAAAAGTTCTATCACTAAGCAAGGGTTTATTTGGCGAAATTATACACAGGTTTAGATAAATAGCATTACTTTTATAAAAATAAATTCACTTAAAAATCAGCGTATTATAATTTATTTTTTAAGTGGCTGAAAATCTTTGAAAAATAGTTTTAAGCAAACTTTATTGTAAAGTTCCAGATTTTAAATATAGGATTATCCAACTGCATAAATAAAGGGCAGATGCTTTAATATTTTAACTAAAAAATAAATATAAGTGATTATAATAATTACAAATTATATATACATCACATGCCTGTTTTATGTTCAAAATAACGAAATAATAAATATTAGTTTTGGGACATAATGACATTACAACAGGTTCTATCCAACTTTGAACAAAAGCTGGCTACACATAATCAAAAGCTCGAATTAAATTCTGTATTGCATGAGTTAGCCGTTTTTACGCCTGACATTCCACTTCCTGGCAGCGGACAAACCTATAAGCGTTGGCAAATATTGGCTCAGATTGCTGCGACGCATCTGGGACTAGCCAAATGTTTTGAGTCTCATCTGGATGCGATAAGTATTTTAAGGGAGTTAAATCATGCCTTACTTCCTAAAGGACTTGGGGCTGTTTGGGCTGCGGAAGGACCGGATTGTACCTTGTATTATGAACAGGGCTATTGTTATGGTCGAAAAGCATGGTGTTCTGCTGCTAAAGATGTAGATTATGCAGTTATGACTTATCGTGATCAGGACAATCAATCACAGTTAGTCCTGAGTAAAATGAGAGAAAGTGGTGTCCAGATTGACCTAACGGGATGGCATGCCACAGGAATGCAGAGTACTCAGACCGCAAAAGTAGAATTTCAGCAAGTGCCTGCTGAACTTGTTGGAAAAGCAGGTGACTATATAAATAGGGCAGGTTTCTGGCATGGTGCGGCAGGTATAGCAGCGTGTTGGTATGGAGCAGCCACACGCTTAGCTGATATTTTACTTGCAGCCACGAAAATTCGTACTTCTTCTTTTCAATCTTATTACCTAGGGCAAATTTCTACTCAGCTTATGACTACACACTCACTTTTTCAGAAGATTGCCGATCAGATTGACAATGATCCTGAACGAAGTCATGAGTTTATGATTCGGATACTTCGGGCAAAGGTAGAGGAAACAGCACAAACTATTTTGACGTTGACAGGGCAAGCATTAGGGGCACGTCCTTTTTGTGAAAATCCTGTATTTTCACATCTTGCTGCTGATCTTCCTGTTTTCTTGAGACAGAGTCATGCTGCTTTTGATTTTGAAAAAATAGCAGAACTGACGCGGAAGGAGCAGCAGTTATGGCATTTATAAAAGATCACCATCAGCCTGAACGTCTCATTTACGGAGCTGGAACTTCTATAAAGGAATGGCAGCAATGGGAAGAGTTAAATCAATTGCCCGTTTGCGAGGTGGCGAAAACTTTTCCTGCCCAGCAGCGTGTCTTGATTATTGCACCTCATCCAGATGATGAAATTTTAGGTTGTGCTGGATTGATCCAGAAATTGGCCAAACTAAAACGGAAAGTGGTTTTGGTTGCCATTACTAATGGAACCATGAGCCATCCAAATTCATCTTACTATACTTCAGAAAAGCTTAACCAAATTAGGCCAGAGGAATCATTACAGGCACTTAACGTTCTTGATCTGCAAATCCAGATTGAGCGAATTGCACTTAATATCATGGATGGACAAATCAGTAACAAAACTGAGCTATTGTATCAAGCGCTGGAAAATATAACTCGATCTGACGATATTTTGATTAGCACTTATGAAAAGGATGGACATCCTGATCATGAAGCGGCAGGACAAGTCGTTAAATATTTTGCACAGCACCATGAATTATCCTGCTATCGGGTATTTATCTGGACATGGCACTGGGCCAAACCTAATCATCCTTCGCTTAATTTGGAGCAATGCTTCAAGGTTGAACTTGATTTATCTGAAGTAGATAAAAAAAGACAGGCCATTGCTTGCTTCCAGAGTCAGTGTGTCGCTGACCCCAGTACACATCAAGCACCCATACTTTCAACGTTTACCATTGAACGGATACTCCAACCTTATGAGGTGTATTGTTATGGCTAAACATTTGGAATATTTCAATCAGTTGTATGAACAAAATGATGATCCTTGGTCATATGCTGATCGTTGGTATGAGCATCGTAAGCGGGCAATTTGTTTATCTTTACTTTTGCATGATCAGTATAAAAAGGGGCTAGAATTGGGATGTTCTAACGGTATTTTTAGTCAACAGTTGGCTGAGCGCTGCCAACATCTAGTGTGCATAGACGCAAATGAACGTGCTGTGTATCTGGCGCAACAACGGCTAAGTTCTGCTGCTCATGTAAAAATTCTGCAAAAACAGTTACCCGATAACTTTCCAGAAGATCATTATGATTTGATCATGATCAGTGAAATTGGATACTATTTAACCCGAAATGAACTACTAAAACTCATTGATCTGTGTCAAAGAAACTTAACAGATAATGGGATGATTTTATTGTGCCATTGGCGTTATCCCATTGAAGGATTTGAATTGAATGGTGAGACAGTCCATTCACTTTTTAAACAGGAAATGAAACTAGCTCATTATCTTCGTCTGAACGACAAAGATTTTTTGATTGATGTATGGACCAAACACAATAACAGTCTGGCAGATCAGGAAGGGCTTATATGAATATTGGTGTTGTGATTCCTGCATTTAATGAAGAGGATTATCTGGAAAAGTGTCTGGCTGCACTTAACGATGCCCAAAAAAGCTGTATGGCTCAAAATATTCAGATCCAGATCTTGGTTGTGCTAGATAGCTGCTCTGACAAATCTATTGAGATTGTGCAGGCACGCAAAATTGATTATTTAGAATGTAACTTTAGATGTGTTGGTAAAGCCCGAGATTTAGGAGTGCGTCATTTTATAGCTCAGGGCGTTGGTTGGGTCGCTTGCACGGATGCAGACAGTGAAGTGACTCACGACTGGTTTATTCAGCAGTGTTTGCATCAGCCCACAGACGCCATTTGTGGAATAGTGGAAATCAATAATTGGCATACGCTTTCTGAACAGGTTAAACGCGACTATTTATTGCATTATCAGGATAAAATGCATCATCGTCATATTCACGGTGCAAATTTATGTTTTAGTACCGAAGCGTATCTTTTAGCAGGCGGTTTTGATCATCTTGAATGCCATGAAGATGTTGGATTGGTTGAAAAAATGCAGTCATTGGGGCTGAAAATTTCATGGAGTAATAAACTCAGAGTGGTCACTAGTGCGCGTTTAGTGGGAAAAGCGCCACAAGGATTTTCATATTTCTTATTAAACTTATGTTAAAAATATTGATTAGATTCTTGCCAAAACCCAGTCTATAAAACGCTTTTTATCATCATAATCGGGTGCATCATGAATTGAGACAATAATCGGAAAACCAAAATTTCCAATAATTCTATGGGGCATTTCAAATTCAAATTCAGTATCACTGTCTTCATGAATTTCTCTAAAAAAGGCAATAATTTTTTCGAATTGAGCTTTTTTAGAAAAATTTGGTCTTTCTTTTATAAAATCATAAATTTGATTTAAAACCTCATCAGTATTTCTATTTCTAAACATCCTATATCTCCCGTTATAATGCTTTTATCTTGTTTAAATGGATTTAAAAAAAGTGTGAATCACCGCAATCATTATTTTAATTAATTAAGATGACAAAAAAATAAGATATATCTTACAGCCATTGTAGGAAAAATCTGACATTTGTATAAAAAACAAACAGAATGAGCATTAAAAAATAACTAATTAGAATTAGACATTAACTAGCCAAGAGGTAAATCTTAATGAATGGGTTAATTAACCCATTTTTTCCCCATAAAAAGCAAAAAAGTAGTCAAACTGTATCGAATCTAATCGGACAAATAGACCAATAAAAAATCCTTTAAGTATTGAACTTAAAGGATTTTTTATATTTCATCGGATGACTCCGAATCGAATTTTGGTGGAGGTGGCGGGAGTTGAACCCGCGTCCGCCAGCACTACACTCGAGAATACTACATGCTTAGATATCGTCTATTGTTTTAACACTAAGTGACCCGACGAACAGGGTACAAAGTGCGATCCTCTAAGTTTGGTATAAAGCCCCGAGGCTTGACTTTATACGGACTTGTGTGCGTGCGCTTCAGTCGGGTTCCCAGACCACAAGTATTCTAGGAAGCGGACAAGCTGCCCTTAGGCAGCTAGAGCGTAAGTTTCGTCGTTTGCGACTATTAAAATGCAAATTTTATTTACGAGAGAAAATGCGCTCTCGGCATGCATCTATGAGCTTCATCACCAGCGTCGAAGCCAATAACACCCCCAGATGAGTCATACATCATAACACAGACACCAAAAATTGCTATGCAATTTATAACCAACTAGATTCTGCTGATGTATTTAACTTTATAATTGAGCTAATATTTTATTTTTCAAGTACACCTATAAAAAATATGAGCTATTTACTTGCACTCGATCAGGGAACAACTTCTAGTCGCGCGATTATTTTTGATGAACAAGGACGTGTTCATGCAACAGCTCAGCGCGAAACGAAAATAAGAACGCCCCATTCTGGTTGGGTTGAGCAAGATGCTGATGAAATCTGGTCAAGTCAGATTTCAGTGGTGCAACAAGCTTTAGCTTCTGCACATGTTTTGGCAAAGGATATTAAAGCGCTGGGATTAACCAATCAGCGTGAAACTACAGTTGTGTGGGATAAACGTACAGGTAAGGCTCTTGCACCCGCAATTATCTGGCAGGATCGGCGTGCGACAGAATGGTGTAATGAGCTGATTCAACAGGAGTTACAGGATAAAGTTCATTATAAAACAGGACTACGAATCGATCCTTACTTTAGTGCAGGAAAATTAGTCTGGTTGCTTGGGCATGTTGACGGTTTGAGAAGTTTGGCAGAGCGCGGGCATGTTGCTTTTGGAACGATTGATAGTTGGCTAATCTGGAATCTGACTCAAGGAGCAGAGCATGTTATTGAAGTCAGTAATGCTTCGAGGACAATGCTGATGAACCTTCAAACACAACAGTGGGATGAAGAATTACTCGAATTATTTCAGATTCCCCTTTCAGTATTGCCCAAAATTATTTCATCCGATGCTTATATTGCCGATACCGCTCAAGGTTTGCTGGGCAGTACCATACCCATTACAGGAATTTTGGGAGATCAGCAGGCGGCATTGTTCGGACAATCCTGTTTTGAAACTGGGACAGCAAAAAATACGTATGGGACAGGTTGCTTTATGCTGTTTAATACAGGGGAAGAATTGCAATTTAGCCAAAACCAATTGCTTACTACACTTGCGTGGCAATGTCAGAATCAAACTCGCTATGCACTTGAAGGTAGCGTATTTATGGCAGGTGCAATTGTGCAATGGTTACGCGATGGTTTAGGGATTATCCAGAGTAGTGTACAGGTTGAACAATTAGCAAATCAGGTTAAAAGTAGTGAAGGGGTCGTCTTGGTGCCTGCCTTCACAGGACTGGGTGCACCGCATTGGGACAGCGAAGCTCGTGCTTTATTGTGTGGAATGTCGCGCGGAACCAATAAAGCACATATTGCACGAGCAGCTTTGGAATCAATTGCTTTTCAGGTTTCTGATGTGCTGTGTGCCATGCAATCGGACTTATCTAAACCCTTAAAAGAATTACGAGTTGATGGGGGAGCTAGTCGGAATGATATGTTGATGCAATTTCAGGCGGACATTTTAAATGTGCCTGTATTACGACCTAAAATGTTGGAGTCGACTGCATGGGGGGCAGCTGCAATGGCAGGTCTTAAATCTGGTGTATTTTCAAATCTGGATGAAATTTCCCAATCATGGCAGCTTGATCGGGCTTTTGAACCTCAAATGAGTGAAGATGAACGTTCTCATCATTTGGAGCTTTGGCGACGCGCTTTGAAACGTGCCAAATCAGATTTGTATTAACTCTAATGATTTTAATGCTAAACCTAATGATAAAGTCAGGCGGTTATTCGATTAAACCGCCTGTTTTGAATCTGAAAAAAGGTTGAATTATTCAGCGACTTCCACCGTCAAACCATAAGTATAAATATCACTGGCAGGTTTTTTGGTAGCATCTGGATTTGCTTCTGGATATGAGGTTGTAATGAGGTAAATTCCTGTTTTTTCAAACTTAATATCAGCTTCGCCTTTACTATTGGTTGTTACATGGGGTTGTTCACGTTGTGCATTTAAATCATAACTGTCTGCACCTTTAAAGACATCAATCTCAAGATTTGGAACGGGTTTACCATTAAATAAAACTTGAGCTTTTAATGCTTCTCCAGAATAAAGTTCACCTGGATGAGTGAGTAATTTTACTTCAAAACCTTTATTAGTGACTGCTGGAATTGGAGAGGGCTTCCCTTTTGTGACAAAGCTTTCAGCCATCAGGTGATTGGTTACTTCAATAACTTGGGCATTTTTTGGTAATTGATCTTCACTCACAAAACGTGGAGGTTGATTGGCATTGGTTTGGGCTGGACGCTGTTCATTTTTTGCAGCTTCAGCAGGTTTATTCGCTTGATTTGGGTTTTGCATTGGCATGCGGTTGGCACGAACACGTAACCATCGACCATCAACTAACGCATATTTGCTTGGGTTGCCTGTAGCATTTTGAGTACGAATACGATAAGTACCTTCTTCATTTAAATCAAATTCTGCAACATTAAACTTTTTTAAGGCAGTTGCGGCATCAATATTTTTTTGTTGACCCGCAGGTGTGCTAATGACATAACTTGTCTTGAAATTAAAACTGGGTACAAAGAATTTTTCTAGCGTAATTGAACTCTGAAAGCTCACTGAATTTGCCGAAGATGTATCAAATACATCGGGTAAGATATAAGGACTCGCGGTATGAGCAGAGGCTAAAACCGGTAATGCAGACGTTAATATCAACGCTTTAATCCATGAAGTACGCATATAAAAAATCTCTCAGAAAAATATCGTAACGCAATAAAACATTTTCCTAACAATTTACTTGATAATAAATATCATTTTCAATATTATTTTTGCAGAAAATTCTGGAGAATGAGCATGTCTAATCCTGCTTTGAAAAATGTTCTTAAACAATCCTCATCCGTATTTCGTTTAAAACCTATTGTAATTGCACTTTCGCTCATTTCTCCACTGACCGCAATGGATGCATTTGCCGCGTTATCTCCTTCGTCAAATTTGCCCACTGAATTAAATCAAGCCAACCATCGTTTTCACCAAGATCATGTTTTGGGAACCTCACTGGATGTGGTCATGACGGGGGCAAATGCACAACAAGCAGAAAAAGCATTTCATGCCGTTCAACAGGAAATTGCCCGTCTGGATCAGATACTTTCTACTTGGAACACCAAAAGCGAGATCAGTGCATTAAATCGCAACAAAGAGGCTCAAGTTTCTCCTGAACTGTTTGACGTGATTGCAGCGTGTGAAAGTTGGCGTAGTAAAAGCTGTGGTGCATTTGATGCACGTCTAGGTCAGCTAATTGGTTTCTGGGAAAAAAATAATAATGTGCATCAACTTGATGAAAGTACACGTCAACACGTTCTTCAACAAATACAGCAACAGCCTATTCATCTAGATGCGCAGCAAAAAACAGTCCAACTGGATAAAACGGTGACTATTGCACCCGATGCTTATGCCAAAGGATATATTATCGATCGTGCTTTGATAGCAGCACGTCAGGCTGTACCTTCATTACAAGGTCTGATGATTGATATCGGAGGCGATTTACGTGTTTGGGGTGAAGCTCCTCAAAAATCAGGTTGGAAAGTTGGGATTCAAAGTGCACAGGCAAAATTCGATAATGCCTTACCTGAACAGGTTCTCAATCTTAATAATCAGGCGATTGCCTTTAGTGGCAAAGGTTATCGTGATTTGGCTGGTCAAAGTCATTTACTTGATCCAAAAACAGGGCTGCCTTTACAACATGTTGAACAATGCATAGTGGTCGGCCACTGTGCAGCAGATGCCGATGCTTTGGCGACAGCACTTGCCGCTATGTCGCCAGAAGAAGGAATGGCGCTAATCGAATCGCTGATTGGATATGAAGCTAAAATGACCCTGAGTAATGGTGATGGCTATCAAACGACAGGGTGGGGGCAAATGGTTGAAGCTCGTCCACAGGCAGAAATGCTCAAAGTTGCTGCTGGTGCATCATCTTCATGGCCTGCTGGTTATCAGGCGATTCTGGAGCTAGTGATCCCTAAAATTGCAGTTGAAAACTATCGTATTCCTTATGTTTCGGTCTGGATCACTGACAGTAATAAAAAGTTGGTGAAAACATTAGCAGTTTGGGGCAAGGATGAAAAATGGATCAACTCCAATTATGTCTGGTGGCGTCGTTATGGCCGTCAAATGCCAAATCTGGACGCTGTAGCCAAACCATCACGTCAACCAGGTCAATATAAGTTGGCGTGGGATGGTAAGGACGAAACAGGTAAGGCTGTAGCCGCAGGTCAATATATTGTGCATGTGGAAACCTCTCGTGAGCATGGTGAGCATTCATATCAAACATTTGATCTGGATGTTAAAGCCAAAGCTTCAAGTCAAACGCTTCCAGCACAAAAAGAAATTGGCGCATTAAAATTGAATTTCCAGAAAGTAAATTAATTGTTAAATCTTATAGACTGGGATTTTAGTCGTGTACCAACGTCGTGATTTTTACCGCCATGCACGTTATGTGCATGGTTGGCTGTCTGCTTTTGCATTTTTAGTTTTGATTTTTTTTGCCTTAACCGGTTTGTTTTTAAATAACCCGGACTGGTTTAAATCTTCAGCACAGGAAAAAACTCAGCAGATTACGATTCCTCCTGATGTCTTGACTAATGTCCAGCACCAGGAAAACCCAAGTATGGCTTTGTTGGATTATATTCGTCAAAAAGAAAGTATTGTGGGACGTTATCGCAGTAGTGAAGTGCTGGATGATGAATTCATGATTCGTTTGGAAAGTCCGGCAGGAACCACTGATATTTCGGTATTAATGGATACGGGTGATGCAGAAATTACCCAAAAATCAGCGACACTGGTCTCTGTGCTCAATGATTTGCATCGAGGTAAAAATGTAGGAACCCCATGGCATTGGCTGATTGATATTAGTGCAATTTTAATTTTGCTGCTCTCTGTGGCAGGTTATATTCTATTCTTAAGTATTAAAACACGTCTGATAGCTCACCTTTTATTAACTGCAGCGAGTCTAGCAGTTTTGATAGTTTTGATCTGGTTTGCAGTATGAGGACATACTTATGACCTCTGCGGTATTTTATATTCTCCTCGTATTGTCAGTTTTATTGTTTATCCATCTAGGTGTCATTGCAGTTTTATTATGGAATAAAAGCCGATCCTCTATTCATTTTATTAAGGATCAAGAGGGATATCTTGTTGTCTATGCGAGCCAGTCTGGTCATGTTGAGCATTATGCCAAACAGTTAGCGCACCAGTTACAACAGTCGGGCCAGCTCAATGCAGTGCTGGATATGCAATATTTGTCTCTTCCTAAACTAAGTGCTACAAAAAAAATATTATGGTGTGTCAGCACCTATGGCGAAGGCGACGCACCCGATAGCGCACGTGCGACAGCCAAAAAACTTTTTATGCAATCATTGGATTTATCTGCACAACACTATGCCGTTCTGGCGTTTGGGGATCGACGTTATGCACAGTTTTGTGCTTTTGGGCAGCGCTTAGATCAATGGCTTAAGGCCCAAAATGCGCAGTCGCTTTTTGATATGATAAGCGTAAATGCACAGAGCTCTGCCGATCTAGCAAAATGGGATACTCAACTTGAGCAAGTGACTCAAATCAAACTAAATGCCCAACCTGACTCTGAAGCATGGCAGCAATTTAAATTGCAACAACGAAAATGTCTAAATACAGGCAGTTCAGGTCAACCGATTTTTCAGTTGCAATTACGTTGTCTTGAAGAAATTCATTGGCAGTCTGGCGATATTCTTGAAGTACAATGCGGCAATGCTGACACAGAGATGGTCAAATTTTTAAAACTTCATGATATTGCAGGATATCCTGAAGTAAATCAGAAGTTACGTCATAAAAATTTAAGAAATGCGCCTTTACGTTTGGCAGATGAATCATTAGAAGCATGGCTAGTACGTTTTGATGTGTTGCCTACACGTGATTATTCAATTGCTAGTATTGCGCAGCAGGGTTATGTTGAATTGTTGGTTCGCCAGCAACAAACTGAACATGGCTTGGGTTTAGGGTCTGGTTGGCTGAGTGCTACGTTGACCCTTGGAGAGAGTATTTCGGCACAGATTCGTTCTAATCCATCTTTTCACCTCGATCAACAACAGCGACCCGTTGTTCTAATTGGTAATGGAACAGGAATTGCGGGATTGATGTCTCATCTACGTCAGCGTGAACAATGGCAATATTCACAGAACTGGTTAATTTTTGGTGAGCGGCAGCAACAGTATGATCATCTTTATTCAGAACAGCTACAACAATGGCAAATGCAGGGATTTTTAACTGATATTGATTATGCATTTTCGCGAGATCAACCTCAGAAAATCTATGTGCAAGATCGCCTCATGCAAAAAGCAGATCAACTCAGACAATGGATTGCAGAGGGTGCGGCAATTTATATTTGTGGTAGTCTCAATGGCATGGCACAAGACGTAGAACAAGTGTTAATACAAATTTTAGGGCAAGAAAAATTGGAACAACTTCGGCAGCATC
Source organism: Acinetobacter sp. S40 (assembly GCF_016624705.1). Lineage (NCBI taxonomy): Bacteria > Pseudomonadati > Pseudomonadota > Gammaproteobacteria > Moraxellales > Moraxellaceae > Acinetobacter > Acinetobacter sp. S40. The sequence goes on along the minus strand of NZ_JACVTU010000006.1, from coordinate 85,032 downwards.
ATCGCTATCAACGTGATGTGTATTAAAATATTGCATAGTAGTAGTTTATATTACAGTTCAAGTTTTTTTATAAAAAGAAGTCGTTAGCGCAAGTAACAACTTCTTTAGTTGAATTTAAATTAGCCAAGTTTAAAATTTCTTTTCGATACTCAACAGGATATTCGGAATCGATTCATTGATTCGGGCTTGATAGAGGCTGCCATCAGATTGATTACGCAGATATTCTTTGTAATCTGTCCCTAAAATATTTTTTAAACTTAAGGTTGCACCCCAGTTATGACTAAAGTTTTTGGTGGTGCTGATATCCACTGTTACTCGACTGTTGGTGGTACGATCATAGGGCTGATTATCCAGTGCACGAGTGAATTTAGGGGTGTAGCTGACATTAATGCTATTGGAAAGTTTCCATGGTTTATAACTATAAGATAACCCTGAACTTGCCGTATACGGGGCAACGTCACTGGCTAAACGGTCATTGCCATCGGTATCTTTAATACTGACGTGAATGGTTGAAACCTGTCCTGTGACCATTAAACTATGTCCAGCTTCAGTTTCTTTTATTGCGTAACGGCCTGTTAGCTCAGCGCCATAGGCTGTGGCTTTATTCTGGTTAATGGGACGTTGTACATAACGAGAGCCTTCGAGTCGAATGACATTTTCAATATAATCTTTAATTTCACGATTAAATGCAGTTAGGTTAAAACCACCCGCAGCCGTGTTATAGCCTAGAGTGGATTCAATTGCTGTTATTTGTTCTGGTTTAAGATCAGGATTACCACCCCGATCTGGATTATTCAAACTGCCTGCATCACTATCCGTTGAAATAGTAACTGTTGGTGCTAGACGATTTGCGTTAGGTGCCTGAAATGCCTTGCTTAAATTTGTTTGTAACGACCAGTGGTCATCGAACTCATAACGATGAGCTAAGACGGGACTGGCATGTTGGTCACTATAGTCAACCAGCCCACTACGCTGAATCCATTCTTGTCTAACGCCTAGAGTGACGGTTTGCTGGTCGGTAAAACGCCAGCTTCCTTCACCATATAAAGCATAGCGCTCTTCATCTAATGTGCTAGCAACATTGCTTTCCAGTTCATTTTTGCGGGCTTCAAAGCCGAATTTGATCTGTTTATTAGGATCAAGTTTTCTGACCCCATCATAGCCAAGGGCATATTCATTGACGGTTTCATCTGTATAAATATCGCCCTGACGTGTACCCGTTAATTCTGTTTCATTCTGATGTTCAGCCGAAATGCGGATTTTATCTGAACCATCATCAGTTTTGCGTTCATAGCGGGTATTTAATCGAATGCTATCATTTTGATCTTTCTGAATTTGATCCTGACGAGTTCCATCGCTTTTGGTATTGCGATAAAACAAATCTGCAACCAATTTTTGTGTGTCATCAATGGTGTATTCCAGTCGTGGGGAAAACATCTGCATGCTGCGATCAGTGGTTCTTTGCTGTTGGCGCTCACCATTACTATCAATGGTTTTAGTTACTGAAGTAGTGTCTTGCCACATCTGATTGGCAGAAAGACTGTAACTCCATTGATTGTCTCGGCCATCGGTTTGTAGGCTGACTTGTTTGCGAATTTCTTCCTGAGGACTAGACTTAGCAATGCCATAACCTACGCGTACATTTCCATTGATGAGTGTATTAAGGGGTTCTTTTAAAATAATATTGATCACCGCAGAAGAAGCGACAGAAGCTTGCGCCACACTAGGTTGTTTTATTACCTCAATACGCTCAATCATATCGGTAGTGATCGTATCAATTACGGACATCCCACCACGAGGGCCACCCTGAACTGCCTCACCATTGATTAAAAAGGTCGGACCTGCACCGCCCCGAAAACGCATACCCGATGCTGGATTATTCCCACGTGGCCCTTGACCGGGAGCTGGCATTTGAAAACCCGCTGCACGACGTAGCGCATCACTTACAGACTGATCACCATATTGCAGCATTTCCTCTCGGGTAATAATTGTTTTTGGAATCGCGCTAATATCGTTATCTTTATTACTTTGTTCCGAAGCTGCTTTAAGCGTAATCGTTTTGAGAGTTTGGGTGGGTTGAGCAGCGGGTATTGGTTCGGATGTTGATGTTGAAGTCGTGGTTTGAGCTACTGAATGATCTGCATCTGTGCCCCATGAATGACTACAAATTGAGAGTAAAGCAAAACTAAGAGGTGAAATCTTCCAGAAAACATGAGGTTGTTTCATGATTCTTATTCCGTTATGAGTTAATTTTTGCGCAGAATAGCTGACAATTGTGGAGAAATTTTAAAGAACAGCAAGATTCCAGCGACAAATCAAAAATATATTTATCGCTGTATCTGTTGGCTGTAAAAAACATTTAAAGTGTAATAAAAATTAATATTTCCATAATCTTAACGGGTTATAGTAGTGCAGATTATGCTCCAAAATAATGCAAATAAAATAAGCTGGTTCTACTTTTTATGCCAATATTGATGGATCGAATATCCTAATATTTTAAAAAATTTGATGAATTTAAAATAGGAGCTAAGTTGGCATAATCATTGCTTCCATTTAAGTAGAGTATAAGCTGTCAACATATTGTGCTAGTCATTATGTGGGTCATTGCTCTAAACGATATCTATTTTCCCTGAAAATAAAATGTCGTTTAGCGTGACTCAATTGAATACTTTTCTATTTTCTTAAAATTGGGTCACATCATTAAAGTCTATTTTTTTAATGTGAGTGGCAAACATGAATAGTTTAAATACCAATACTGAATTTTCTCTGGAAGAATTAAAAAAAGAATCTGTGATGGGGGTGATGGGTACTGAAACCCAACGCGAAGTACGGATTATCGATTTAAGTGATTTTGAACATCGTAAATATCAAATTGCTGATCAACTCTGGGATGCAGCTGTTGAAATTGGTTTTTTTCAAGTCTCTAATCACGGCATTCCGCAAGCAGAAATTAATCATGCTTTTGGTTTGGCAGAACAATTTTTTGCTTTGGATCGTGACGTCAAAGCACAGTATCCTTTAAATCGTAATGCAGGCTGGGAGAGCAAGGCACAAATTCGTCCTTCAACCAAAACACCTGATCAAAAAGAATCCTACCAGATTACTCGTCCACGCATGACCAATCTATGGCCGTCACAACAAGAGTTGCCAGATTTTAAGGTGCAGGTCTTAGATTTTGAACGAAAATGTTGGTCTGTGGGCATGAAAATTTTATCTTGTTTTGCTTATAAGATGGGATTTGCAGAAGATTTCTTTACTTTAGCGCATGACCCCTCAAAAGAAACCTACCAAAGCACATTGCGTATGTTGCATTATTTCGCAGTAGATCCTGCCCTAAAGGATGAGTTAGGGTTATGGCGGGCAGGCGCACATACCGATTTTGACTGTTTAACTTTGCTGTTCCAGCAAAAGGGGCAGGGTGGTTTGCAGGTCTGTCCAGGTAAAGAAATGGAAAATCGGGCATGGACTTCAATTGAGCCACGTGAAAATTTAATCACCTGTAATATTGGTGATATGCTCATGCGCTGGAGTGATGATGTATTGCCTTCGAATTTCCATCGTGTAAAAAATCCAGCTGATGATGAGTATCAGGGTGCTCGTTATAGTTTGGCATTCTTTTGCCAAGCCAATGAAGATGTGTTAATTCAAAGCCCAAAAGGCAAATATCCAGATATTACTGCAAAGGATTATCTGGCACAGCGAATTAGTGCTAATTTTTCTGGTAAATACTAGATTTATAATTTTATGGATTCAAAAAAGCAGCTTTGGGGGCTGCTTTTTATTCCTTCTTTTTAAAAGAAAACACTCAGAAAAATATTGTCATTGCAGCGATGAACTTGATAGCATCGGGAACAATCTTTTAATAAAAGTGGCTGTAATGTCTTCAGGGCAACAAGTTTTAATTAAACTCAGAAAAATGATCATTGCGGGTGAACTTGAAGGCGGCAGCCGTATTGCGGAAATTCCAACAGCTGAACTGCTGGGGGTATCGCGTCAGCCTATACGCATGGCTTTTCGTTTACTCGAACAAGAAGGCCTACTCATTAAGAATCCAACGCGAGGCTATATTGTTCGTGAAATTTCTGATGAATTAATTCATGATGCACTGGAAGTTCGTGGGGTTCTGGAAGGTCTAGCGGCAAAAACAATTGCAGAACGAGGGCTAACCGAGGAACAAAAAAAAATATTGCACCAGTGTATTGAAGAAACTGAAAAACTTTTTGATGGAAAAACCGAATTTAATGATGAACAACTCGAAAGATATCATCAGTTTAACGTGATTTTCCACGACACCATTATTCAGGGCGCAGGTAATATTGCTTTAATGCAGGCTTTAGCCAAAAATAATCAGTTGCCTATGGCATCGGCTCAGGCATTAACCTATGACCAATCCCGTGCCTTATCTGAATATCGCCGTTTACATTATGCTCATCTTCAGCATTGTTCTATTCTAGACGCGCTTATTCATCGTCAGGCAGGGCGTGCTGAAAGTCTGATGCGTGAACACAGCAGCGTAGTCATGCTAGGGGAAACGGTGAGACAAATTTTAGTAGAATAATTCTTGAAAAAGCTCCTATACATGGGCTTGAGGTAATGTATAGGAGAAAAACTTAAATTTTTAAGCCAGATCAATGACCAGTGTTTTCGATTTGGCGCGTGAGCAACATGGAGTAAATTGATTGTTTAGACAATGTTCCTCATCGGTCATGAAGACATCACGATGATCAGGTGTTCCTGAAATCACACGTGTAATACAGGTTCCGCAAATACCCTGTTCACAGGATACAGGCACATCAAAACCATTTTCCAGTAAGGCTTGTGTCGCAGTTTGATGGGAGTGAACTTCAATCTTACGGTCTGAACCCAAAACTTCAATTGTAAACATTTCATTTTCGCTTTGATCAATCTGTTGCGCGACAAAATGTTCCTGATGTAATTGACCAGTTGACCAGCCTGCTTGCGCAGCTGAATCCATGACAAACTGCATAAAACCAGTTGGGCCGCAAACGTATAAATGTCGTGTAGTCGAAAATGCCTTGAGCACCTGGTTCATTTTGCATTGTGTTTCGGGCTGATCCTGAATGTGAAAATGAACTTTTCCTGCAAAATGTTCAACCAAATTGCCATAGAATGCAATCATTTCATGACTACGCACAAAATAATGTAATTCAAAAGGAATTTGTTGTTGTCTCAGACGATAAGCCATTGAAATAATCGGGGTAATTCCAATTCCCCCTGCAAATAAAACTGCCTCTTTGGTTTCTGGGTGAATCTCAAATAAATTACGCGGTTCACCAATGGTCAGCCGATCACCTTCTTTATATTCAGTGTGAATACAACGCGAACCTCCACGTGAATGTTCATCCTGTAAAACACCGATCACATAACGATGGGTTTCACTACAACAATTGGCTAGAGAATACTGCCGTATGAGCCCATTTTTTAGATGTATATCTATGTGTGCACCTGCTTCAAATTCAGGCAAAGCTGTAGTATCGGCTGAAACTAGTTCAAAGGCCCGAATATTTGAGGTGAGCTGGTAGATTTTATTAATGATCACGTCCATGTGCTGTACTCCTTAAATTACGCGAATATTAGGAAATTTTCGGTTTTGGCTTTCAGGAGATGGCGTATTTTCTTGGGCAAGCAGCCGATCAATAATTTTACGGGACTGTACGCCACCTGCATCAATATTCAGCATCAGCAATTGACGTTGCGGATTGCGTAAAATATTTTGCTGCTGTTGCTCTAACATTTCTAAATCTTCGGTAAAAATTTTGCCTTGGCCTTCTCGAATTTGATCAGTCAGTTCAGTATTTTCTGGTTGGAAGTTACGTGCCATGCCCCAGAAATACCAATGTGATGTTTCAGTTTCAGGAGTAATAAAATCCACCACAATCGAAGATACTTTTTTACTTTTTGGCGCGTTATATCCGCCGTGACCAACATGCGCTACACCCACTTCAATGTGCACATTACTGGGAGCAAAAAAATGACAACGCTGCCAGCGATCTACTGCTACGTCATCAGCTAAATGATTGCCACGCAATGCCATTTGCCAAAATGGAGGCGCCGTTACGTTTTCCATATAACGTTCGGTAATCACATGATCGCCATCTACTCTGGTCACTGGAAGCGCTTCGTCAATTTCCTTTTGACCGATACTGCTCGAATGTACATAGGTTTCATGGGTTAAATCCATGAGGTTATCAACCATCAAACGATAGTCACATTTGATATGAAATAAGCCACCGCCGTAACTCCAGTCTGGATTATCTGCCCATTCTAAACTCGGTAAATCTGCTTCGTTGGCTAGGGTTTTCTCTCCTGGCCAGACCCAGATAAATCCAAATTTTTCTACGGCAGCATAGGATTTATTACATGGAAAACCTGCTACACGTTGTGCTGGCATTGAAATTGTTTTTCCTTCGCAACCCATCACAAGACCATGATAACCGCAGACTAAGTTGCCATCTTCGACATAACCTAAAGAAAGTGGTGCACCACGGTGTGGGCAGAAATCCTCAACAGCAGCCACTTTATTTTCTTTACCACGATAGAAAACTATTTTTTCTCCGCAGATAGTACGACCTAAAGGCTTATCCTGAATATCTTCTGGACGGCAGGCAACATACCAGGCGTTTTTTATAAACATGTGTGACGACTCCTTATCACTTATTGGATCCAATTTATGTTCTTTTTAAATTTTAGTCAAGATCTGGATTATATTGTTTGTTATTAGTTACTGAATTTTAATTAAATTTAATTTATTTAAATATTCTTTTTTATAAATTTGTATCCAATTTTTGAGTAATAAATGGATCCATTCTATTGAAAATAGCTTTGGTTTTTATGATTATGAAACTTAAATTATTTTAATTGTCTGATTTTTATAGTTTAAATGATTATTTATTCACTAGATATTAAATTTATTAAAAATGTATTGATTTTTTGGATCCAAATATTCAGTATAGAAAAAGAGCAGGAAGCTCCAGAAATCAGGTCACTTATTTGCTCCTGTTTTTTGCAATCAAATTATTCCTTCTAGGCAATTATGGATATGGATATGCATAATCACCCAACATCTCATTACGGAATGTCGTGTGTATATCTTATTCAAATTGGGAGATATGCAAATGGAAAGAGATGTTCTTGGTGAGATCAATCAAAATCAAATGAGCCGCTATCAATGGTTTATCATTATGATTTGTCTTTGTCTCAATATTATTGATGGTTTTGATGTCATGGTTATGGCATTTACTGCGCCGTCCGTTTCGGCTGAATGGTCACTTTCAGGCTCGCAAATTGGGTTATTGCTTAGCTCTGGTCTGTTCGGTATGGCCGCAGGTTCCATCTTTTTGGCTCCATTCGCCGATAAAATTGGCCGTCGATTACTGATTCTAGTCTGTCTGGTGGTTGCGGGACTAAGTATGATGGCGTGTGCTTTTGTACAAACTCACAGCATGTTAGCAGCTCTTCGTTTTATTACGGGAATTGGGGTCGGGGGTATTTTGGCGAGCAGTAATGTATTAGCCAGTGAATATGCGAATGCTCGCTGGAGAAGTCTGGCCGTAAGTTTGATGTCAACAGGTTATGGTATAGGTGCAACATTAGGTGGAATTCTATCGCTTATTTTGATTGAACATTTGGGCTGGCGTTCGATTTTTCTAGCGGGAGGTTTAACCACGGTTTTTATGTTATTGATAAGTCTGTGGTTATTACCGGAGTCGCTTGATTATTTATTTGCAAAAAAACCAAAACAAGCATTAGAAAAAGTCAATGCTGTCATGCAGCAGATAGGCTTACCCACTTTGTCTGTTTTACCACAATATGAAAAAAATTATCGTAAGAAAGGTGGAGAAATTGCCCAATTATTTCAGGGAGTACGAGGGTTTCAGACCTTTTGCTTATGGGGTGCCTTTTTTATGGTGATGTTTAGTTTTTACTTTGTTATGAGCTGGACGCCTAAAATTTTAATTTCAATGGGCATGTCAGCAGATCAAGGCGTAAGTACAGGTATTTTGATTAGTATTGGTGGAATCTTTGGTGCAGCTATTATTGGTTTGCTTGCATCACGTATGAAAATTTTCCATGCCTTAAGTCTATTTTTGGGGTTAACTGCGGCCTGCGTTTTCTTATTTGTCGCTGTATCCTCTCAAGTGGGAATTGCCCTAATCGTAGGTCTATTACTGGGCACCTTAATCAACGGTTGTGTCGCAGGTTTATATTCTATTTCTCCAACGATTTATGATGCAGATATTCGTAGTCGCGGTGTTGGTTATGCAATTGGCTTTGGTCGCATTGGTGCCATTTTATCACCCACAGTTGCGGGTATTTTTCTGGATCAAGGTGTAGCGCCTGCGACTTTGTATGCGTATTACGGCATTGTTTTTATTCTCGCTATCTTCTTGATTTTAAGTTTGGGTAAGGCATTTTATCGCCAGCAAAAAGCTCAGTCTTATTCTTTGAAAACCGCACCTTAACCTTATAAAAAATTAAATGTAGAGATAAAAGATGAAAAAGACATCCTTATGGGTGGGGGTCTGCTTGTGCCCATTTTTTGCCCCAGTTACTCATGCTGAATTTATTGCAGATAGCAAAGCTGAGTTGAGTTTAAGAAATTATTACTTTGATCGTGACTATAAGAAGGATCCATATCCATATACAGCTGCCCGCGATTGGGCACAAGGATTTATTTTAAAAGGACAGTCAGGATATACCGAAGGGAGTGTAGGCTTTGGTGTCGACGTATTGGCAATGGCTGGTTTCAATCTTTTAGGTGATTATGCAGATGATTATGCAAGAAGTGGTTTGTTGCAGGTGAATGCCGATAATACACGTGATGATTATTATGGAAAAATAGGAATCACTGCAAAGGCAAAATATCGCCAAAATGAGTTATTTGTGGGCGATCTGGTTCCATTGCTGCCTACGATTTTTTCATCACCTGCACGGCTTTTCCCTCAAACTTATCGTGGAGTGCGCTTTCTTTCGACGGAAATTCCAAATTTGCAGTTAGAAGGTTTTTATGTTGATGAGGTACGACAGCGTGATTCAACCCGTTATACCGAGGTTGGGATTGATAATATTAATCATCGTTTTGATAAGGCTATAACAACAGATCATTTTTATAGTATTGGAGGAGCTTATCAGTTTAAAAATTATCGGGTACGCGCTTATCAAGCAGAACTTCAGGATATTTATCAGCAACAATTTCTAGGGTTTAATGGTAAACAGGCGCTCAATGATCAATTGAACTTTTTAAGTGATGTACGTTTTTTTAATAGTCAAGATACGGGTTCACGTAAGGTTGGTAATGTCGATAACCAGCATTTGAGTGGTCTATTCGGTTTGAACTATCAAAATCACACTATCTCTTTGGGCTATATGCAGGCTTTTGGTTCGACTGGATTACCGTTTTTGTCAGGGACAGAAAGTCCTGTAGTTCTGGATTTTATGAGTTCAGATTATTCCAATAAAGATGAGAAAGTGTATTCTATTCGTTATGAATATGACTTTAAAGATGCTCAAATCGGTGACATTTCTTTAAATGGTTTACGCTTTATGACGCGTTATGCGAAAGGTGAGGATATTGATCTTCTTAGTTATGGGGATCAACGTTTTAAAGAAAACTCACTAGAGTTTGACTTAGGATATCGTATCCCGGAAGGAAGGTTAAAAGGACTGGGGGTTAGAGCGCGTTTTTCTCATTATCGTAATGATATGCCCACCAATATGACTTTTCATTCCGCCTATGAAAGCCGTTTAAATGTAGACTATACGTTTAAATTCTAATTACAGCTTAAATTAAATGTAAAAGGATAAGATCATCTATGTATAATCTTATCCTTATGATTTATTTGATTATATAGTTTCTAGTTGCGTATTCCATGCATCATAATTATATACCCAGTCGGCATTTCCTTGTTGTTTCATCCATTGATTTCCTCGTGAACCCAGTTGGATTTGTGCTGTCCGCTGCTGACGTGTTTTTTCATAAATTTTTAAGGCCTGTTTTGCCTGAGTTCTATGATTTGAATCTTGTAGACAACGTCCCAAAACCACAGCATCCTCAATGGCCATTCCAGCGCCTTGAGCCATAAATGGAAGCATTGGATGGCACGCATCTCCCAATAATGTCACTGTTCCCACTGACCATACTGGGAGGGGATCACGTTCATATAAAGCGCTTTTCAATGTGGTTTCACAGGCATCTAATAGGGCTTTGGCATTCGGGTGAAAGTCTTTATAAAACTCCCGTAATTCATGGACATCTCCTGCACTGGTCCATGATTCTTCTGTCCAGCTGTCTTGACCTGTTGTTGCAAAAATAAAGGTATCTTTGCCCTGATTAAGTGGGAAAGTCACAATTTGCTGTTCTGGAACGGGCCCCCACCATTTAGTGAATGCTTCTATTTCAGGAACATGCTTAACCTTTTCTGTGGGTACAACTGAGCGGAATGAAACAATTCCTGTAAATCTAGGCGATTCTTCTCCAAACAATGCAGTACGGACACGGGAATGGATGCCATCTGCGCCCACAACGATATCAAATTGATAAGTGGAACCATCATCAAAATGCAGTTGTGCGCCACTTTCGTGCTGCGTTAAAGAATTTAATTTTTTTGAAAATTGAATATTTTCAATAGGGAATAATGCAGCAAGTGCATTGATGATATCAGCACGGTGAATAGTGACTTGTGGTGCACCATAACGCTGTTCTGCATCCTTACTCATACCAAGCCTTGAGGTCTCAAGGCTGGTATCCCAATCACGACTAATACGATAAGTTGGCATGGCTCCAAGTTTGCGAATGGCATCGCCTGCACCTAATCCATCAATAGCGCGAACAACATTGGGTGTTAGGTTAATATCAGCTCCAACTCTGGAGAAACCGGATGCTTGTTCAAAAACAGTGACATCATGACCATACTTTTTTAACGCAATTGCTGCGGCTAAACCACCAACACCACCACCGATAATTGCAATCTTTAAAGCATCCATACCTGCACTCACTATTTTGATTGAATAAAATACTATTATTTAAAATAAATGTTTTATGATTAAAACATGGTTGTATATATAAAACACAATTTATAATTATGCTGATTTGAATGCAAGTCAACTATTTTAAGTTTTTTTATGGAAATTTTTTAAAAAGGAAGGTGTTACACAGGGCATAAAATTATTTTACAAATATGTCGTTTTTTAATAAATGGGCAATCCTTTGCCTTTCATGTTAATACATAAACTTTGATATTTTATTTGCAGTTTCAATAACTTGTTTGGAAATAATATTGTTAAAAGTATTTTCGTCATAGGTCGTAATCGGACAGCTTACAGATAAAACTGCGACCATATCTTTGGATGATTGACGGTAAATCGGTGCTGCACAAGCTGCCATATCGTTATTGTAATGTCCCCAACTGACCATAGAAGATTGAGTTTTGACATAGTTTAAACGCAATAGTAATTCTTTTAGATTTTTTGGAGTGAGGTCAGAAAAAGTATCCCATTCATTAAATTTACGATAACGCTGACGAATTTCAGTTTCAGGCAGATTGGATAAAAGTAATTGGCCAATCACCGTAGCATGTGCCGGCCAGCGTGTGCCCAGACTGATCGTGCTGGTAAATGGTCCACTGGATTGAATATTGTTCACAAAAACAATATGGGTCCCTTCTAAAATAGAAAGATGTACTGCAATTTTAGTTTGATCACGAAGTTCTTTCATGAGAGGAGTGGATAAATCCAGTAAAGAAAGTTTGGATAAACTGTTAAATCCAAGCTCCATAACTTTTGAATCCAACGCATAAGTTTTCTGGGAAGCTTTGCGTAAATATCCACACGATTCTAGCGTATAAATCAGGCGAAATGCACTAGAACGGTTCACATCCAGAATTTCGGCAATCTCCGAAATGGTCATTTCCTGCGCTTCTTGATTAAACGCCTGTAAAATTGCCAAGCCTCTTACAAGCCCCGGAACTAAATAACGGTCATCATTTTTTGTGCTTTCAACTTCTTGTACATCTTCTTCAACGACTAAGCTCATTCGATAAAAATTCCTAAAAAGAGAAAAGGGATAATATTGGTGCACGCTGCTTTATTTTAGAACTATTGTAATGATATCGAATGTATAAAACAATGTTTATATATAAAACCAAATTTACCTTATAAAACGTAATAAAATATTAAACTTTGGTCAAATATTTGAATTTGATGAATTTTATTTTATTGACATATTGGCTGTAGGGGTATTATTCTTTGCATATGTTTTGAAAATCAAATAAAGTTTTGCATATAAAACAGGATCGAGGGCTCAAACGATGAGTTGGATTTCAGTTTGTGGCATTGATGATGTCTCGGAAGATGAACCAAAAGCAGTGGAAATAAATGACAAAAAGATTGGTGTATTTGTCATCGATGAAAATTATTTTGCGATTGAAAATGTTTGCCCACATGCTTTTGCCTTATTGACAGAAGGATTTATCGAGGATCAAACCGTAGAGTGTCCATTACATGAAGCTATTTTCGACATCCAGACAGGTGAATTAAAGAGTGGTCCTGGCTGTCGTGATTTATGTACCTATCCCGTTCGTGTGGAAGGTCAGGACATCCAGATTCAACTGTAATGGATAGAAGGAATTCCCCATGAAACAATTTAATGAAAAACTGGCTAACTGGATTAATGCAACGCCTGCAAAAGATGCAGGTATTAATAACATTCAGATTCCGGGGCAGGTCGAACATCTGGTTTGGCAAACACGCTATAAAGAACCAACTGTCTATGAACAGGATTTTGTTCAGCATCTGATAAAAGCTTTTGGCTCAGGTATTACTGAATTGAATGATTTGGTTAATGCATTAAATCAGCAGGGTTTTCGTCGTGATTCAGGTGAAGTCTGGACGATGCAGAGCTTCACTGAAGAAATGCAGCGTTTGGGTTACTAAGTTCAGGGAAGACAATAATGAATGCAATTTATCAACAAGCTCCAAGCACTGAAGAATATCTTGATTTAGGTTTACGTGATCAATGGTATCCGGTACTCGCCAGTTGGGAAGTGAATGCCAATCCAGTTGGGATTACCCGTTTAGGCGAAAATATTGTGGTATGGCGTGATGAAGACGGTCAGCTACATGCGCTAGAAGATCGCTGCCCGCATCGTGGTGCACGTTTATCGCTAGGTTGGAATTTGGGCAATCGCGTTGCATGCTGGTATCACGGTGTCGAAGTCAGTGGCGAGGGTGTCGTGGTCGACGTGCCTGCAGTTCATGAATGCCCATTAAAAGGCAGTGAATGTGTTAAGAGCTACTCCATCATTGAAAAACATGATGCTATTTTTATCTGGTTTGGTCTGGATGAAAATGAAGCACCTACTGAACTTGACTTTCCTGAACAATTGTCTAGTGAAGAGTGGAGTTCATTTCTATGTCAGGCGGACTGGAAAGTTAATCATCAATATGCCATCGACAACGTGATGGATCCAATGCACGGGACTTACTTGCATTGCACTTCACACTCAATGGCTGAGGGTGAACGTACCGCAGAAATGAAACATCGTAGCACTGAACATGGTTTTATTTTTGAAAAAGAAGGTCAAACGGGAGTCAACTTTGACTGGGTAGAATATGGCAATACAGGTGCAAGCTGGTTGCGTCTTTCTATTCCATATCGTAAAGAATTTGGTCCAGGCGGCGTATTCTGGATTGTAGGTTTTGCTACACCAATTGATGCCGATAATACTCGCGTATTCTTCTGGCGTTGTCGTAAAGTCAGTGGCTGGCAGCGTAATGTCTGGCGTTTTCTATACCGTAATCATTTAGAGAAGTTGCACTGGGATGTCTTAGAGCAGGATCGTATTATTCTGGAAAATTTGGCACCTAATGCTCGCTCTAAGGAATTTTTATATCAGCATGATGTTGGCTTATCTCGTCTACGTCGTTTAATGAAAAAAGAAGCTGAGAAGCAGCTGAAGAAAATTGCAGTGCTGGATACCTCATCTTTGACTGAAACACCATAAGGACTGTGGCCATGACCATTCACACATTACTGCAAGGTAAAAAAATCATTGTTACGGGTGCAGCACGCGGGCTAGGTCTGGGCTTTGCTCAGGCGATTGCAGCAGCGGGTGCGCAGGTAGTAATGGCGGACATTCTGACCGAACTGGTTGAGCAAGAAGCAAAGCAGTTACAACAACAGGGCTTGGGTGTTCATGCTGTTGGACTGGATTTGTCCAAGGCGGAATCCATTCGGTCAGCTGTTCAATTTGCTGTAGAGACGTTGGGTGGTCTGGATGGTTTGGTGAACTGTGCGGCATTGGCTACTGGTGTTGGTGGTAAAGATTTGACCCAATATGATCCTGATCTGTGGGATCGAGTCATGACTGTCAATGTCAAAGGCACATGGCTTATGGTTCAGGCATGTGTCCCATATTTGAAACAAGCTGATAGCGCAAAAGTTATTAATATTGCCTCCGATACAGCGCTTTGGGGTGCCCCTAAACTTATGGCTTATGTGGCAAGTAAAGGCGCGATTATTTCCATGACCCGTTCCATGGCACGGGAGCTGGGCGAATTTAATATTTGCGTAAATACCATTTCTCCGGGACTAACACTGGTTGAAGCAACCGAATATGTCCCGCAGGAACGCCATGATTTATATGTTACTGGTCGGGCGATTCAACGCCAGCAACATCCGCATGATTTAAATGGAACAGCACTTTATTTGCTTTCCGATCTTGCATCTTTTGTGACGGGACAAAATATCCCGGTCAATGGCGGTTTTGTCTTTAACTAGGAGCAAATAATATGATTACTGGAATTGAAGTTTTAAAGTTTGGGGTTGAAGACAAGGCGGAAGCGATCAAGTTTTTATCTGATTTTGGTTTGTCAAAACACCAGACAGATATTAAAAATACTGAATTGTTTCAAACTCAGAATGGCAGCAAGATTTATCTGTTTAATATCGATGATTCACGTTTACCCGTAGCGATTGAAACGGGTTCAACTCTGCGTGAAGTGACATGGGGTGTAACAAGTGATCAGGATTTACAACAGCTGGCTTCAAACCTAAAAGATGTTGAAGGTTTTTCACAAAGTGATACACAGCTACAATGTCGTGATCCAAATGGCATGACTATCGTATTTCAACGTTCGATTACTAAAGATTTGCCTGAACAGAAAACCGAAGGCATTAACCAGTATGGCAATATCCAGCGCATCAATGCAGCTAGCCCTGTTTATGAAAAAGGTGAGCCAATTGCCATTGGTCATGTGGTCTTCTTTACACCTGATTTAGCTGCGACAGAAAATTTTTATAAAGAGAAAGTCGGTTTTCATTTATCTGATGCCTATTTAAATCGTGGTGCTTTCCTGCGTTGCCGTGGTGAAGGTTTTCATCATGATTTATTTTTGCTTTCCATTCCGAATAAGCCAGCAGGTCTGAATCATGTTGCTTTTGTTGTACGTGATATTCATGAAGTGATTGGTGGTGGTTTAAATATGAATCGCTCTGACTGGTCAACCTTTATCGGACCGGGGCGCCATCCTATTTCTTCTGCCTATTTCTGGTATGTCAACTCACCTCTTGGAGGGGCGTTTGAATACTACACCAATGATGACTATTTGACTGAAGAGTGGCAGCCACGTGTTGAAGAACATCGTTTGGAATTATTTACCGAATGGGCGATTGAAGGTGGTTTAGATCACGATACTCGTCGTCAGGTTAAACCCGTTCAAGGCTAATCAGTTGAGGTAAAAGGGAATAAAGGCATGGAAAGAATCGTAGTGGTTGGTGCCGGTCAGGCAGCAGGTTGGGCAGTCAGTACTTTGCGTCAGGAAGGATATAGTGGAGAAATTCATGTGGTGTCAAATGAACATCAGATTTTCTATGAACGTCCGCCACTTTCCAAACAGGTGCTTTCCAAAGAAGCAAGTTATGACAGTCTGAATTTATTTTCGCCTGAACAAATCGATGCTTTTTCTGTGCAATGGCATAAGCCTGATTTAGCCACACAAATTGATCGTGATAATAAACGGGTCGTTTTGGAAAGTGGAAAAATTTTACCTTATGACAAATTATTAATTGCAACGGGTAGCCGTGCACGTGTACCTGTCAATACATGGAAAGAAATTTCTAATGTCGTGACCTTGCGTGATGTCCAGGACTGTGAGCGTCTGGCAGGTTTGCTGGAACATGCAGATTCTATTGCGATTATTGGTGGCGGTTGGATCGGTCTAGAAATTGCAGCGACAGCACGTAAGCAAGGCAAGGCTGTACATGTTTTTGAATATGCTGATCGTTTATGTGGTCGTAGTGTGAGCCCTGAAGTTTCTGCTTTCTTAAAGGAAATCCATGAACAACAAGGTACGCAAATTCATCTCAATAGTAAAAATTTGCACCTGATTGAGAGTTCGGATCAAACCATTCAAGTATTGAATCATCCAGAAGTCGCGCAGATTTTTGATTGTGTAGTAGTGGGTGCTGGTGCCGAAATTGCCAAAGAATTAGGTGCAGATGCAGGACTTGATGTTAAAGATGGCATTGTGGTCAATTGTTATGGTCAAACTTCCGACACGGATATTTATGCCGCAGGAGATGTTGCCATTCACCCTGTTTTAGGTTATTGCATCCAATCTTGGGCAAATGCACAGAATCAAGCGATTGCCGCTGCCAAATCTATGTTGGGAGTAGCGACTGAGTATGTGGACATTCCATGGTTATGGTCAGATCAATATCATTTTAATATCCAGATTTTGGGAACTTATCAGCCACAGTTAAATCCAAACGTGGTTGTTCGAAAAACCAGTCCGACACAAGTCAGTTATCTATATCTGGATGAACAAAGCCGTCTGATCAATATGATCGCAATTAATGATTCCAAACTGGTCAAACTGGCCAAACGCTGGATTCAAAACGGCACAGTATTAAACCCAGAACAGTTAACTGATCCTGAATTTAATGTCATGAAGCTCAAACCATAACCAGACTTCAAGACCTCTAGCCAGAACAATCATTTTAAGGCCTCTAGCCAGATCGAAGGAACGCTTGCATGTTAAATGATGTAGATGAGAAAAAAGGATTCAAACACTGGATACCCGCTTTTGTGTTAATGGCCTGCGTGGTACTGGCTTTTTTTGACAAAATTAGTATTGCTGTTTTGTTTTCAGATCCACATTTTCAAGACGCGATGGGTATTGCCCAAGATAAAGCTAAATTGGGTTGGTTAATGACCAGTTTCCTACTGGCATATGGTTTTTCTTCCATATTCCTCAGTTTTCTGGGCGATATTTTTAATCCTAAAAAAATGCTGTTCTGGAGCGTGGCCTCATGGGGCGTGTTAATGCTGATCATGGGGTTTACTACCCACTATGGCAGCATGCTATTTCTACGGGTTTTATTAGGAATCGCTGAAGGACCATTATTTGCATTGGCTTATGCCATTGTGAAACAAACCTATACTGACCGTCAGCAGGCACGTGCATCTACGATGTTTTTATTGGGCACACCGATTGGGGCTTTTTTAGGTTTTCCGATTACCGCAGCTGTGCTCGCCAAGCATGACTGGCATACCACTTTCTTTGTTATGGCAGGCCTAACGCTATTGGTACTGGTCTTTGTGGTGATTGGACTGCGTAACTTGCAGTTGCGTAAAACCATTGAGATCGAAGATTCAAGCAAACGGATCAATTTTAAAGGTCATCTTCGCAATACTAAGTCATTACTACAAAACGGAGCATTTTGGCTGGTTTGTATTTTCAACATTGCCTTAATGACTTATCTATGGGGCCTAAATAGCTGGGTACCTTCTTATTTGATTCAAGACAAAGGCTTTAATTTAAAAGAATTTGGTTTTTATTCGAGCTTGCCTTTTATTGCCATGCTGATTGGAGAAGTCGTTGGAGCCGTATTTTCTGACAAATTAGGCAAACGAGCGATTCAAGTATTTGGCGGATTGCTGGTTGCAGGTATTTCACTCTACGTCATGGTTTTGATGACGAATCCTATCATGATTATTGTCGCTATGTCGGTCAGTTCAATGGCGTGGGGCTTCGGTGTCGCCGCAGTATTTGCTTTGCTGGCACGTGTCACTACAGCTGATGTTGGAGCGACAGCAGGCGGTATTTTCAATGGTTTGGCTAACTTTGCCAGTGCGATTGCACCAGTCCTAATTGGCATGATCGTAATGCAGACAGGCAGCTTTAATTTGGGAATCACGTTCTTAGCGGTGGTGGCTATCGTGGGTTCCTTTTTCCTTACACCATTACTCAAACGTTACTAATTTAGTTTCAATTTTTTCGCAGGAGTAAGACATGAGCACTCAACAATTTGAATCATGGAAGCAACCCGATGGTACAAGTCTGGAAGAATGGTTAAATACTCGTATCGCACGTTTTGAAACCCGCAAATACGATTTCAACGCACTGAAATTTCAGGCGGACTACGATCCAAAATACCGTCGTGCCCAAATGCGTTATATGGGTACAGGCGCAACAGGCGTAGCGAATGACAATAATACTGTGCCCGCTGAAAACTTTACTTTTTCTACGATGGTTCTGCCACCGCAATGTGAAGGCCCACTACACATTCATCATGATGTTGAAGAAGTGTTCTTTATGTTACGGGGTGAAATTGATTTGTTCATTGAACACAACGGTGAGAAGTTCAGTACTCGTTTAAAAGAACGTGACCTAATTTCAATTCCACCCGGGATTTATCGTGGGTTGTTTAATCCTGGAACCGAAGATGCATTGATGTGTGTGATGTTAGGAACTGGTAAACCTACTATTCCGAACTATCCACCTGAGCATCCATTGTCTCAAATCAAACGTAACTAAGTCGATTGAATCTGAGTTGTCAGAAAGAGGCTTGAACTCTGATTGCAACCTTAAAGGAAAATGATGATGACACTTGTTGAAGCCCTACAGCAATTTCCAGTCAAATCTGTCGAGATTAATGGACGGAAGCAAAGCTATCGTGAAGCTGGTGCCGGAGAGCAATATCTGGTGCTACTGCATGGCATTAGCTCTGGAGCAGGTTCATGGGTCAATCAATTACAAGATTTAAGTCGTCATTTTCATATCATTGCATGGGACGCACCTGGTTATGGTTCGTCCGATGCTTTAACCACAAAACAGCCTAATGCTGAAGATTATGCACAGCGTTTGGTAGATTTATTTGAATGCCTACAAATAAAAAAAGCAATTCTTGTTGGACATTCTCTAGGTGCATTACAAGCCAGTGCTTTTGCCCGACATTATCCAGATTATGTTGAAACCTTAATTATTGCCAATGTTGCACAGGGTTATCAGCGTTATCCCGCGGAGCAACAAGCTGAAGTATATAACAAAAGACCAAAAATGCTGGCTGAACTTGGAAATCAGGGCCTGGCACAAAGTCGTGGCCCCCATTTGACCTATTTGAAACACCCTCAAACTCTTGAGCTGATTGAACAGGTCATGCAAAACCTGAATGTGGATGGCTTTACTCAAGCATCCTATTTACTGGCTCATGATGAAATTCGTAATTATTTAACAGATTTGGTCGTGCCATGCGTGGTCGTTGCAGGATTGTGCGACAGCATTACACCGCCGCAAGCAATTGCAGCTTTGGCACAGGAAATCCAGTGCCAAAATTATATTGAAATTAGTGAAGCAGGACATTTGAGTTATGTCGATCAACCTGAATTATTTAACGACATTATTGTGTCTGCGCAGCAGCATTGAAACGAGAGAAAAAGTATGAGCTTCCAGGTAGAAGGAAAAGTAGCAGTTGTCACCGGTGGCTCTTCTGGCATCGGATTAGCTGCGGTTGAGATTTTAGTTGCAGAAGGCGCAAAAGTAGCATGGTGTGGACGCGATGAACAACGCCTTGCTGAATCAAAGCTTTATATATTAGAAAAATATCCACATGCACATATTTTTACCCAAGGTTGCAATGTGCTGGATAAAGAAGATGTCAAAACCTTTGCACATACTGTGAAACAGCATTTGGGCAATGTCGATATGCTGATTAATAACGCAGGTCAGGGACGGGTTTCTACTTTCGAAAATACACAAGATGAAGATTGGATGAAAGAAATAGAACTTAAATATTTCAGTGTGTTACATCCAATTCGTGCTTTTTTGAATGATTTAAAAAGCTCGGCAATAGGTTCAGTGACCAATGTCAATTCGTTACTGGCTTTACAACCTGAACCGCATATGATTGCGACTTCATCGGCACGTGCAGCTCTGCTTAATCTTACTCATTCTCTAGCGCATGAATTTATTCAATATAACGTACGTGTCAATTCAATTTTACTTGGCATGGTTGAATCAGCTCAATGGAAACGCCGTTATGAAACGCGTTCGGATCCGAATCAGTCGTGGCAAGACTGGACAGCCAATATCGCCAAAAAACGTGGCATTCCAATGGCCCGGTTAGGTAGACCCGAAGAACCTGCACGTGCGCTGGTGTTTTTAGCATCACCACTCGCTTCTTATACCACAGGCTCTACCATTGATGTCTCTGGTGGATTTAACAAACATTTATAAGGTGACTGCAATGAAACAATTGATGATGATTGGTTTTGGCGCGATGGCCTCAGAAGTGTATACCCATTTACCCCATGATCTTGAATTGAAGTGGATTGTGGTGCCTGAGCGTAGTATTGAAAATGTGAAACAAAAAGTCGATGCCAATATTCAGGTCATCTCTGATGTCAATCAATGCGATGGCACACCTGACTATGTGATTGAAGTGGCAGGTCAAGCCGCAGTGAAAGAACATGCCAAAAAAGTGCTACAAAATGGCTGGACTATTGGTTTGATCTCTGTGGGTACATTGGCTGATAGTGAGTTTTTTACTGAACTTCAACAAACTGCTCAACAAAATGGCGCGCATTTACATCTATTGGCTGGTGCGATTGCAGGCATTGATGGCATTGCTGCTGCAAAAGAAGGTGGCCTGGAAAAAGTCACTTATAAAGGTTGTAAAAGCCCCAATAGCTGGCGCGGTAGTTACGCAGAACAATTGATTGATCTGGATCAAGTGCAAAAAGCTACCGTATTTTATCGTGGTACAGCACGAGAAGCCGCGCTAAATTTTCCTGCCAATGCCAATGTAGCGGCAACTATTGCTTTAGCTGGTGTGGGTATGGATAACACTATTGTAGAGCTGACCGTTGACCCAGATATCACGCAAAACAAACATACTATTGTCGCGGAAGGCCGTTTTGGACAAATGACCATTGAAATGGTTGGTGTTCCGTTGGCATCTAACCCAAAAACCTCGACATTGGCAGCACTAAGTGTCATTCGTGCTTGTCGTAATAGTGTTGAAGCCATTCAGATTTAACAAGGATATTATTATGGTTAAGGAACTTTATATTGCTGGTGAATGGCGTTTGGGTCGCGGTAAAGTTATTCAAAGTACATTTCCAGCAGATAATTCTATCAATGCAGAAATTTCTACTGCAAGTCCAGAAGATATTGAAGAAGCGATTCTCAAAGCAGATCAGGCATGGCGCGCACCTGAGTGGCGTAATCGTATGCCCCACGAACGTGCCAAAATTTTATACAAAGTTGCGGATATTATTGAAGCACGGGTTGATCAACTGTCTCAATTACAAACTCGTGATAATGGTAAGCCCTTAGCAGAAACTCGGGGCTTGGTCTTAAGTGCAGCAGCAACAGCACGTTATGTTGCGGCTGCTTGTGAAACATTAAATGATGAATTAACCACTCAACGTGCGTCAGATTTTATGACCTTGAGTGTGCATGAACCTGTCGGCGTAGTGGCAGCGATCACCCCGTGGAATTCACCGATCGCCAGTGAAGTGCAAAAACTTGCTCCTGCTTTGGCTGGAGGCAATGCGGTGATTTTAAAACCAGCTGAAGCGACCTCATTGATTGCACTGGAATTGGCAAAGATCTTTGAAGAAGCGGGTTTACCTAAAGGCTTACTGAGTGTATTGGTGGGTAAAGGTTCGGTAGTGGGTGACGCGATTGTGAAGCATCCATTGGTTCGCAAAATCTCCTTTACTGGTGGAACGACTACAGGTCGTCATTTGGCACATATTGCAGCGGACAAGCTAATTACTACCTCTTTGGAGTTAGGTGGGAAATCACCCACGATTGTGCTCCCAGACGCGGATGTAGAGCTTGCTGCGAAAGGCATTGCATACGGTATTTTTAGTTCAGCGGGCCAAGCGTGTATTGCTGGTTCTCGCTTATTTATTCACAGCAGTATTTATGATCAATTCTTGGCACGTCTGGTAGAAATCACCAAAGGTTTACGTGTCGGACACCCTGAACAAAAAGATGTACACATGGGATCTTTGATTAATCAGGCACATTTACAGTCTGTAGATCGTTACGTTCAGCTTGCCAAACAAGAGGGTGGAGAAATCCTAACAGGCGGTCAAGCCTTAACTACAGGTGAGTTTGCAAAAGGTAGTTTTTATCTGCCGACCATTATTACAGGGCTGAATAACACAGCACAGGTCTGTCAGGACGAAATTTTTGGTCCAGTATTAGTCGTCATGAAATATGACGATGAACAAGATTTAATTCAGCAAGCAAATGACAGTTGTTTTGGTTTAGCAGCAGGCATTTGGACTGAAAGTTATCGCAAGGCATGGCGTATCTCACGTGCGCTTGAAGTCGGTACAGTATGGATTAATACCTACAAAAAATTCTCAATTTCAGCGCCATTCGGTGGCTTTAAAGACAGTGGGATTGGTCGTGAAAAAGGTCGTCAGGGTATTTTGTCTTATATGCAACAAAAAAGTATCTACATGGGATTGAATGAACAGCCGAACCCGTGGTGTGACTAATTGTTTGTAACCGTATCAATTTAAACGATTCAAGCTTTTCAATGGATAGTGAACAAAATTTAGAGGAATATTTTCATGACTGAACGTGTCAATGTGGGTGAGGCGATTGCTCGCTTATTAGAAGAACATGACGTAAATAGTATTTATGGTGTGATTTCTATTCATAACTTGCCAATTGCGGATGCCATTGGTCGCCGTGAGAAAATCCGCTTTGTGGCGGCACGTGGTGAAGCAGGTGCGGTGACCATGGCGGATGCACATGCACGTTTTAAAGGTCTAGGGGTTGCTTTAACCAGTACGGGCGCTGGGGCAGGTAATGCCGTAGGTTCATTGATTGAAGCCATGAATGCCGCGAGTCCTGTGTTGCATTTAACAGGTCAGGTTGAACGTGAATATCTTGATCGTGATGCCAGTTTTATTCATGAAACCAAAGATCAGTTGACTTTCTTACGTGCATCTAGCAAAGCTGCATTTCGTATTACTAGTCCAGATAATGCTATTGGTGTAATTCGTGAAGCCATTCGTGTAGCAACAACAGTTCCAATGGGGCCAGTTAGTGTTGAATTACCGATTGATGTGCAAGCCGCTGAGATTGATTTACCACTGGATTTAAGTCCTGTTAAAGCAATGCAACTGCCAAATGTTGATGAAATTCAGGTTCAGTTATTAACAGATCAAATTAAACAAGCTAAACGTCCAGTATTCTGGATTGGTGGCGGTGCATTGAATTGTGTGAGTGAAATTAAAGCTATTGCTGATTTGGGAATTCCTGTGGTGTCTTCAACGCATGGCCGCGGTATTTTGCCTGATGCGCATCCACGTAGTCTGGGAGCATTTCATAACTCGGCAAAAGTTGAAGAGCTGTTAAAAAATGCTGATTTATTGGTTGTGGTAGGGTCGCGTCTACGTAGTAATGAAACCAAGACTTATTCTGTTCAGTTTCCTGAAAATATCATTCAGATTGATGCTAATCCTGTTGCACAACAACGTAATTACAAGATTCGCCATTTTATCTGTGCAGATGCCAAAGATATTTTAGTGCGTAGTTTGGCTGAACTTTCAGGCGTCTCTAAGATCGACGCAACTTATGATCAGGCGGTTATTGATGCTAAAAATGCTGCGGTAGATGCATTACGCAAACAACTAGACCAATATGCTCTGATTTGTGATCACTTACGTGCAGCTTTACCCGAAGATGGTATTTTTGTGCGTGACATTACTATGTCTGGTAGCACCTGGGGTAGTCGTTTGTTCCCAGTACAAGCACCAAATCGAAATATTCATTCATTGGCAGGTGCGATCGGACTAGGCTTGGCACATGCGATTGGTTCAAGTATTGCCAATCCAGACAAAAAGGTTGTAGGTCTAGTTGGTGATGGTGGCTTGATGCTTGGCATTGGTGAAATCGCGACGATGGCCCAAGAAAATACCGACATGGTTCTGATGATTATGAATGATGGTGGTTATGGTGTGATGCGTGGGATTCAAAATAACTATTTTGATGGACGCCAGTATTTTAATGAACTCCATACTCCAGATTATCAAAAATTGGGTGAATCGATGGGAGTGAAAAGCTGGAAAGTTGGCAGCGCAGATGAATTTAAAGTTGCCATTAAAGAAGCAGTCGATTTCAACGGCCCTGCGGTCATTGAGCTAGATATGCATGCGATTGGCCCGTTAAACTTTGCAGGTCCCCCGCAGAAAAAACTTTACTAAGTTGAGTATTAATCAGTTTTTTAAAAATTAACTGAACTCAAAATTTTTCAATTATACGGCCTATGTGTTAAGGCATGTCGGCTGTAAGCGTGCTAAAAAAGATGATTTATAATATGCCATGAGCAAAAGGATTGCTCTCGCCACCAAAATATCATCTATTTTTTTTAGCCAAAAATTAAAGCAAACAAAGTTTTGTATATAAAACTAAAGTTGTCATTTTTCATAATTAGTTTATGGAAAAGAAAAGGGAAGTGTGATGAAAAAAAGTGTGGTTTCAACAATAAGTGTTTCTATGATTTGTCTAGGGGTTTCAATGGGCTCTTGGGCGGATGGTTCTCCACTAGAATGGAAAAATGACGATGGCACGGCTTCATTTAAAGTCGGTGGGGTTATTCGTGTGCAGGATCGCTACGAGAGTTGGCCTCAAAGTTCTAATCGTGGTATGGGTAAGCTGGACTTTGATGTATTGCGACTCGATCTCAAAGGAACCTATGATGATTTCTATTTAAATTCTAGTTTTTTATTGCAGGATCAGGAATTTACTTCTATTGAAAAAGCCTATGTAGGATATAAACTCGACGCCAATAATAGTCTGGAAGCTGGTTTTGTCTATAAGCCATTTGCTATTTATCCTTATCCACAAAATGGCTGGACCTATCATTTACCTTTCTTTTTAGGCTATGGCAATAATATTGCTCCTGGTTTGAACTGGAATTACGATGATAAAAATTGGGATATTAAACTGGGTTATTACCCAAGCATGCTTGAAACCAACATGCGTTACTCTCCAGAAAGTGGCACTTATGATGATCTGAAAAATACATTTGCAAATCAGAAAGCGTATCAGAATGAAAAACAAAATCAGGTCAATGCCCGTGTTGTTAAGAAGTTTGATACTGCTGTAGGTAAGCAGGAGATTGGATTATCAGGCGCTATTTCACAACTCCACAATAAAATCACGGATGATGATGGAAAATATTATGCTTTAGGTCTTCATGCCAATAGCAATATTAATCGCTGGAATATTCAGGGTTCTGTGATTCACTATCAGTATGATGCCAAAAATCCTGAAGGCGTTGATGATCGCTTAACCTTAATGGGAACCAATGGTTTAACACCTTCTTATTTTATTGCCTCAGAAGGTACAGTTTCTAGCCTGAACGTATCTTATACCTTGCCCATTCAAGATATGTGGAAGTTGAAGGCTATTAAGTTCTATAACGATTTTAGCTATCTGGATAAAACACATACAGATTGGTCTGCTTCACAGATGAATACCACGGGCATGATGTTTATTGCATCGCCATTTATGGTATGGGCAGATTATACCTGGGGTAAAAATGCCAATATTATTGGGGGCTCGACTAACAGTACGGGTTATACCACGGCTACTTCTCTGAATAGTGATAAATGGTTATATAGAGTTAATTTAAACTTTGGTTTTACTTTTTAAATATTTTTCAGTTAATGACCATAAAACCAACAGCCCGGTTTTATGGTCTTTTTTTAACGATTAGATGATACCTATAGGGTCATTGGAAATTTTCTGTTTTAAACATATGAATAGTATCGTAGTGCGCTAGCCATTCACGATGAATCACTTGAAACCCCTGTTTTTGCCAGAAATATTCAGCGGCGGGCAAAAAAGGATGAGTATGTAGATAAAAATGCCAAATATTTTGTTGTTGAGCATGTTCAAATAGAGCATGGCATAATTGCGATGCCAACCCTTGTCGTCGATATTCAGGCTGTATAAAAAGTTTGACCACTTCTACACTATTTAAAGGTAAATCTAACTGAAAACGATGGTTATAAGATCGATAAGCCACCATTCCAATAATCTTGTACTTATCTTTCACGACTAAACAAGCGCCGTGGGGATCATTTAAATAAGTCGCGCTGAAATGAGTTAGATCATGAGGAAGCGTAGATTGGTACACTTCTGGGAATAGCAATTGGCGAGTATAAATTGCAAATTGAGTGGCTTGAGACACATCTGCTGGTTGTAAAAGTTCAATCATTAAAGCCATGAGTAATCTGGCACCACAATAGTTTTATCCTGAATCATGGCTTCATGAAACTCAACATCGTAAACACTTTTTAAAAAAACAGGATCGGTCAGGCGTTGACGTGATTCTGGTCGAATAATTTCATGCTGACGCATAAAGAACAACTCATCTGCAAATAAAAATGCCAGATTGGGATCGTGCATAATCGCAATAACTGTATAGTTCTGCCGAGAAAGCTGACGTAATTTTTTCATTAAATAAGACTGATAATATACATCAAGATGATTGGTTGGCTCATCCAATAAAATGACTTGAGGTGCCTGTACCAGTATTCGAGCGATCATGACCAATTGTCGTTCACCACCTGAAAGTTCAGTATAAGCCTGATGTTTTAAATGGCTAATATCTAACTCTTCCAAAGCTTGATCAACTAGATATTCATCCTGCTTGGTCGGGTGGAAATGACTAAATGCCGCACGTCCAGTCAAAACGACATCTTTGACTTTAAAAGGAAAAACGGTTTTGTGAAACTGTGGTAAAAACCCTAAAAGTTTGGCACGCTGCTTACCTTTATATTGATCTAAACGTTTACTGTTATACAAAATACTGCCACTTTGTAAGGGTTCTAGACCAGCCATTAGTCTAAATAAAGTAGATTTACCGCAACCATTTCGTCCTAAAATCACAGAAAATTGATTTTCAGCAAATTCCAGATGAATATTTTTAAGTACCTGCTTGTGGCTATAGGCAAAGTTAAGCTGATGAATATGAATCATGACCAGTTCATCCGTTGACTTTTCATGAGTAGCAAAAAGAAAGGTGCACCAAGCAGCATGGTAAAAATTCCAATCGGGATTTCAAAACTTAATAAAACACGTGAAAAATTATCAATCAATAATAAAAAACAACCGCCTAAGACCATATTACAAGGAATGGTTGCGCGATGATCAGGCCCGACCAGCATCCTCACAATATGTGGCATAAATAAACCATATAAACTAATAATACCCGCCGCTGCAACAGAAGCAGAGGTACATAAAGTAACCAGTCCAATAAGCAGGATCTGTTCCCATTTGGGATTAATGCCGACCGCTTGAGCTTCTTCTGTACCGAGTGCTAGCAGATTGAGTCGCCAGCGCATTAAGAATAAGCCTAATAATCCAACAGAGATGGGGAAAATCGCATATTGTACTTTATCCCAATTGGCCTGATGTAGATTGCCCATGGTCCATTGCACGATTGCCTGTAACTTAAATGGATCACTGATATATTGAATGATGGTCAACCCTGACAAAAAAAGCCCTGAAACAATCATGCCAGCCAGAATAATCATGACTAAAGAGGTTTGTTGTTCTTGCTTTTGGTAGGCAAATAAATAAGTTAGAAGTACAGCGGCAATGCCAAAAATAAATGCCAGTAAATTGGGGGAATTTAAGTTAAATGACAAGGCCAATGCAGCGCCAAATGCCGCTCCAGAAGAAATACCGAGTACGTACGAATCCACTAACGGATTACGGAATAAAGCTTGCAAACCATTCCCCGCAGTGGCCAGTGCAGCGCCGACCATAAAGGTTAATAAAATACGGGGTAATCGGACATTCCAGAGAATATTTTGCATAAGTGCGTATTGTTCAGGAGCAATATAGTTGCCGCCGCTCAGACTTTGCCAGAACCATAATAAATAATCCTGATAGCCTAGAATATGACTAGGTCCAATTAACAAGGAACAAAAAAGACAAAGGAGAGGTAAAAAAATAAAACTACTATAACGAATAGCAGGACTAAACTGAGTAATAGATTCAACGCGTATGATATTCATGGAGCGAGAAGTGCCTGTGCAGCTGTTGAACCATACAACATGTTCAACACGTCATATTGGGTTGTTTTCATTGTGTAAGGTTGGGGCTCATCATAAATATGTTGATGTAAATAAAGCGCTGTAAGTACGATTTTAATGGTATGTGGATTATAGATAAAAGCCGGGCTCAAATTAAAAACTTTACGATTTTTTACTGCTTGAAGAAGTTTTAACTCTGGACGTTGATAAATCAGTTGGGGGTCAGTATTCCAAAGCACAATATTATCAGGATTCCATTCAATCAAGGTTTCAGGGTTTACATTTGGTTGATTGGTTTCAGTCCGAACAATATTTTTGGCGCCTGCCAATTCGATAAAATCATTGGTAATGGACTGGGTACCAGAAGTAGAAAAAATACGTCCGCCTGACCATGCATAATAAATACTTTGTTGATGCGATTCTTTTGCGGTATTGCGCTGGATTTCAGTAATTTTTTGATCTGAATAGTGCAGTATCTTGTTTGCACGTGCGGTTGCGTTGGTTAAAACGGCAATTTCGGATAGTTCTTCTTTGACCTGTGCATAAGTCGAAGATTCCATAATATAAACGGCAATACCTAACTTGCGTAGCAGGGCAATGGTTTGTTTTTCTCCTCCACCCATGATGACTAAATCGGGTTGTAACATTAAAAGACTCTCAATATTTGTTGCATTACTACCTTGTGAAGGACTTTGAATCTGCTTGGTTTTTATACGTGAATCTAAAATAGAATATGCGCGATACAGCATGGGTTGCTGATAAATTTCTGCAGGAATACCTACGATTTTATCTCCCTGATTCAACATATATAGACCATCACATCCCGATTCAAATAGACAGACTACGCGTTGAGCAGGATGATTTAATTTAACGGTATATCCAGACGAATCAACAACATTAAAGGCTGTTGTTGATTCATTCGCTTGGGATTTTTCAGGGCTAAGTTGTATTTTTTGTTTGAGATCCTGAGGCCGTTGACAGGCCATCAATGCCATTCCTGAAAGCAGCAGAAGTGCGTATTTGAAAACTTTTGGGAATGAATATGACCACATTAAATCAGAATGTCCATTGTACAGAAAGCGATGCATTTAAAGGATCACCAGGCTGTATCCACATATCATTATAACTTTCAACGTAATAAGTTTTATCCAACAAATTATTTAGGTTGAGTTGATAACGTAACTGTGAATTCGGTTGGTAATAAGCATTTAAATTGACCAAAGTATAATCTGGTAATTCAAATCCCGAACTTTGTGTACCATTACGCGTACCGACATATTGGACATTGCCCCCTATACCTGCTTTGCTTGTTGCTTGTTGTACAACTACATAATCCAGAGCCAGATTACCACTATGACGAGGAATATTATTCAGCGCAGTTCCCTTGGCAATAGTGGTGTCTTTATTAATTTGTGCATCAGTGTACGTATAATTTACTAGCACATGCAGTTGATCGGTGAGTTGGCTTTGCAGATCCACTTCGACGCCTCGACTTAAGGCTTCGCCAGCGGCATATTGATAGTTGGCGTCCGTGGGGTTAGTCGTGAGCACATTGCGTTTTTTCATGTGAAATGCAGCAAGACTGAACAACGTTTTTTGATTGAGCTGGTATTTACTACCGATTTCATAACTTTCTCCTTTTTCAGGCGCAAATACTTGTCCGTTTGCATCTGTACCACTGTTCATGGCAAAAGAGTGTCCATAGTTTGCATAAAAAGAAACCTGGTCGTTCCATTTATAATTGATACCTGCACGAGGGGAAGCCTGATGAAAGATTTTATCGGTAGACGTATTGGCTTTGTAATTCTCTAAAGACTGTTTGACCTGATCGAAACGTGTCCCAACTAAAATGCTCCATTGGTCATTGAAGAACATTTGATCCTGAAGGTTTAATGCAAGATAGTCCTGTTGTTCACGGGTATTGGTTTGCAGCCCCATATTGGGTAAATATACGCCATATTCAGGATGATAGACATTGATTTGATTAATACAATATCTCGTGCCTGAATAATTATAATCACAGCGCAATTGATATTGGTCAGAGGTCAATTGACCCGCTTCGGTGCTAATTAAAATTTCATGACGTGCCCAGTCGGTATTTACTTGTCCTAAAAGCTCAGCCTGTGCCAGCAGATCTTTAGTGAAATAATCACGATAACGACGTTGTCGATTTAGGGTTTCACCATCTGACTCAAATGATTTGGGTTCAGTTGAAAGGCCCTTCATCAAACCTTGTTTATAACTCACAGCACTATTGATTTTCCAGTTATCATTAAATTCATGCGCCAGACGTAGTTGATAAAACTGATCCTTTACTTTCATGTCGCCATCGTCGGGTTCACCTGTAAAGGTTTTCGGATCCATAAGAATCTGACCTTTATAGGCACTGATACCACGATCAAATGTGCCTTTTTGCTGAGTAATTTCACTGTCAAAATCAAGTTGAGTCTGGTCTGAGATTTTCCAGCTTAATTGTGGTGAGAAAAACCAGCGCTCACTGCTCACTTGATCGCGAAAGCTTTGATTATCTTCATGGGCCATCGCCAATCGGTAAGCCAATTGATCATTAATTGGTGCAGTATATTCAAAACTGCCACGATATTGTTGTTCAGTATTGGCGCGTAAGTTGAGCTGTCCTTGTGCCTGCCATTGTGGTTTTTTTGTGGTGATATTAAGCAGGCCGCCCATTTCACCACGACCATATAGTGCAGCAGCGGGACCTTTTAAGAAATCTAGAGATTCAATATTGACCATATCGCGTGGCGCACTTAGGCCTCGATTCAGACTTAATCCATTACGAATACTTGCTGCTCCAAGATTAGGATCTGTTGCAAAACCACGAAAAGAGTAATTATCCCAAAAGCCGCCACCATAATTATTTTGAGCAAATACACCACTGACCAGATGAATCGCATCTTCAATGCGCTGAGAATCTTGTTGTTTTAAAACGTCCTGAGAGAGATAACTGCGGCTAAACGGGATATCCAAACTATCATGTGCAAATTTGGTTGCGGCAGAGGTGATTTTTTCATCCTCTTGATTTTGATCGGCCTGAAGCGTGATGGTGGAAAGAACATTATTTGCAGAATCGGCCCAACTTAGACCAGAAATAAAAGAAAAGCCAATAAATGACGACAGCAAACGATATTTATGCTGCATAAACCCCTCGATAAACAAGACAAAAAACAATTTTTGAAATAATATAACATTTCATAAATTGAAGATATAGAGTGTATGTCGAAAGCAAGAATTATTCCACGTCTCCAGTCTATCGATGCATTGCGCGGTTTGGTCATTATCATCATGTTATTGGATCATGTTCGAGAAACATTTTACTTACACAAACAAGTAAGTGATCCAATGAACGTCGCAGAAACCGAACCTGCACTTTTTTGGAGCAGGGTTTTGGCACATTTATGTGCACCTGTATTTGTTTTACTCACTGGAATGTCTGCTTTTTTATTTCAGTTGAAAACGCAAAGTATTAAACAAACACGTCTTTTTTTATTGAAGCGTGGCTTATTTTTAATCTTACTGGAATTGACCTTGGTTAATTTTGCATGGACAGCGGCCTTTCCTCCAGACGTAATTTATTTACAGGTAATTTGGGCAATTGGCCTGAGTATGGTGGTCTTGTCAATGTGTATTGGGATACCTAAAAAGATTCTACTGAGTATCGGGCTATTTATTATTATGGGGCATAACTTACTCGACAATATCAGTTTTAAGGATATTCCAATACTTGAACACGCTTGGTTAATTTTGCATGAACGCGGTTGGATCGAACTTGAATTATTGCGTGTGAGAACTTCATATCCAGTGTTACCGTGGATTGGCGTTATTTTGATCGGATATTGTTTAGGTCAATTTTTTGAACCAAAATTTAGTTCTCAGCAACGTGATCGTTATTTGCTATGTATTGGCTTTTTTAGCATTTTATTATTTGTGGTGCTAAGGTGGATCAATGTCTATGGTGATCAAACATGGCAACGTTATGATTCAGCCATGCTCAGTGTTATGAGTTTTTTTAATCTCACCAAATATCCACCTTCACTGCTATTTATCTTATGGAATGTTGGAATAGGACTTATTCTTCTCATCGTTTTTGAGCGATTAATTCAGACACGCTTTTTGAAGACCTTGGTCGTATTCGGTTCAGTCCCCATGTTTTTTTACTTGCTTCATTTATATGTTTTAAAACTCTTATATGTTGTGTGCGTCATGTTTTGGGGTACAACCCAAGCGGGTTATTTTGCAGTATCAAGTGTTAGCGAATTATGGTTGATCACGCTGTTGTTGACTCTCGTGCTTTACCCTGTTGTAAAAGCATTTTCAACGTATAAACATGCGAATAAACAAATCACATGGTTAAAATATTTTTAGCAATTCTACATTCTAAGATTCTATGACAGTTTTGTTTGATATCAATCTGTCATAGACCCCGATATGATTGCCAGCTTCCATTTTCAGGAAGTGAATCGTAATAACCTTTAAGCATACTCAATTCATAATATTGGACGTATGCCAACGCAATCAAGGCAATTAATAATGTCATTTTGAGTAAATAAGACTTACTCGGATGTTGAGAAATAGACGGTAGTCCGAACAATGTCAGGCAAATTGATGGAAGGAGAACGATCGCTTTAAGATGAGTCAAAAACATAAGTCCGTAGGTATACACCAGACCCATCACCAAAAGGATCAGACCAAAACCCGCAAGATTTCGACTGCGTTCAGACTCACGCAAGGCGAATATACTTTGTAAGAAAAGTACCAGCACCGCAAAAAAATAAAACGGTGTACCACCGATCATGACATTATAAGTTGCGTTTAAAGCACAATAGATCCCAATCATTGCAATGATTAAGAGGTACAATCCAGAATATAATTTGTGCGAAACGCCGCTTATTTTCGACATAGCCAATTTATTCCTCCATCTACCCAGAGTAGGTGTAATTAGCTTAATCATTTCATGTTCTGCATTCTATTTTATGCATGTAAATTGTGTATAAGGCATGTTCGGTTTTTAGTCATAAATGCTATTGGATGTTTAAACGAGATGACCATCTAAATACTTAATAGACATGATTAGGATGTTTAAGTTTTGACGAGGAGTGTCTTTTTCTTCTAAATAAATGAGTAATGGCGAATGATGAGAAAGAAAATTTTCCACTCGGTTTAAGAAAAAACTGAAATGCGGAAATGAAAAATGGAGTAGATAAAAATATTACGCGCTGAAAAGTGTCAGCGTACAACGACCTAAAATGGAATGTAGCGGCATCTAAAGTTTAGAGGGAGGGATAATTAATCTATTAAATATCAAATAAATTAATTTTTAGATGACCGCTACGTTCCAGTAGATGCGTATTTTAGAAGAGATGAACCTCAATAATCGAATTTTAATTTGAAATGACTTTTTTTTTAAGATAAATACAAATTATATATAAAAAATCCTTATTTTATTCATAATCTTGTGAAACTTGAAAAGTGTTGTTTGTCAATGTGTAGCACATTAAATGGTCAAATTTGAAAAAAAAAGCACTGCTCAGATAAATTTTTACATCGAACATGAATCATATTTATTCATGTTCGATGACCTATCAGAACCTATCAGGCACGATAGAAGGGGGCTTTTGAGCGGGTTAAAGGAGTTTTTCCTCGAATTTGGTCGGCAATTTTTTCTGCCATCATAATGGTAGTTGCGTTCAAATTGCCAGTAATAATGAGCGGCATAATAGAAGCATCTACTACGCGTAAGTCCTGCATACCATGTACACGACCTTGATCATCGACCACTGCCATATCATCTTCGCCCATTTTACAGCTACAGGATGGATGATAGGCCGTTTCAGCATGATTTCGCACAAAATCGTCAAGTTGAGCATCCGTTTTTAACTCTTTTCCAGGACTTATTTCTTCGCCACGATATGGATCGAGTGCTGGTTGATGCATAATTTCGCGAGTAATACGAATGGCTGCACGAAACTCCTGCCAATCCTGTTCGGTAGACATGTAGTTAAATCGAATACTTGGATGTTCGAATGGGTCTTTAGATTTCAGTTTGATACGACCACGTGAAGGAGAGCGCATAGAACCTACATGTGCCTGAAACCCATGTTCTTTTACAGCGTTGCTACCATTGTAGTTGATTGCCACTGGCAAGAAATGGTATTGAATATTTGGCCACTCAAATTCATCTGAAGAGCGGATAAAACCGCCTGCCTCAAACTGATTACTTGCACCAATGCCTTTGCCTAAAAATAACCATTCCGCACCAATTGCTGGCTGGTTATACCATTTCAATGCAGGGTAGAGTGAAACAGGCTGTTTGCATTTATATTGCAAATACATTTCCAAATGATCTTGTAAGTTTTCACCAACCCCCGGCAAATCATGGACGACATGAATATCTAATGCTTTTAAAAAAGTACTTTGGCCGACACCAGAACGTTGTAAAATTTGAGGTGAGGCAATTGCCCCAGCACATAAAAGCACTTCTTTATGAGCAAAAATTTTTTTCAGATCGTTTTTATTTGTACCCTGAATATATTCTACCCCAATGGCCTGTTTGCCATTAAACAGGATTTTGTTAGTCATCGCGTGGGTTACGATAGTTAAATTCGGGCGATCTTTGGCTATATCCAGATAACCTCGTGCGGTACTAGAACGACGCCCATTTTTGGTTACGGTTCTGTCCATCGGCCCAAAGCCTTCCTGCTGATAACCATTTAAATCTTCGGTATGCGGATAACCTGCTTGTACGCCTGCTTCGATCATTGCATGGAACAACACATTATTGCCATTTTTAGGGGTGGCTACACTAACAGGGCCATGGTCACCATGATAATCATTGCCACCAATATCTCGGGTTTCTGCTTTTTTATAATAGGGTAAACAATCGGCATAACTCCAGTTGTCGAGACCTTTTAGTTTGGACCAGCCTTCAAGATCCATAGCATTGCCACGGATATAGCACATACCATTAATCAGTGAAGAACCTCCCAGACCTTTACCCCGACCACATTCCATACGGCGGTTATTCATGTAAGGTTCTGGATCAGTTAAATAAGCCCAATTGTAACGTCGACCCTGCAACGGATAGGCAAGTGCTGCGGGCATTTGAGTACGAAAGTCCAACCGGTAATCTGGCCCACCTGCTTCCAAAAGTAAGACTGAAATATTTGCATCTTCAGTTAAACGCGCAGCCAGTACATTACCCGCTGAACCTGCACCAATAATAATATAATCGTAAGATTGAGTCGTCATTACTATTCCTGAATATTATATGCGTCACGCTGCCTGAGCAGCAGCGACATCAGATGTTTTGAGGAAAATAAAAGAGAATAAAGCTAAGTTAGAAAATGCTTTGATAATCACCCAGTTCAACTTGAACAGATTTGGCCCGGGTGTAATGATTTAGAGTGGAAAGCCCGTTTTCCCGTCCAACACCTGACTGTTTATAGCCGCCAACAGGCATTTCAGCAGGAGATTCCCCCCATGTATTGATCCAGCAGATTCCTGCTTCAAGCTGGTGAATAATGTGATGTGCTTGCGAGATATTTTGTGTGACTACTCCTGCAGCCAAACCAAACGAGGTGTTATTAGCACGTTGAATGGCTTCCTCAACACTTTCATAACTTAAAATGCTCATGACGGGTCCAAAAATTTCTTCTTGTACGATCTTCATGTCATCACTACAGTCGGTAAATACCGTAGGTAAAACATAAGCTCCTTGGGCTAATGAATCTGTCATTGCACGTTTGCCACCAATGAGTAACTTAGCTCCTTGCTGTTGGCCTGATTCGATATACGATAAAACCTTATCCATATGCGAAAAACTGGTCAGCGGGCCAAAATTCGTCTCTGGAGATAATGGATCACCCATACGAATACGTTGGACGCGTTCAAGTACAGCCTTTTCAAAATCTGACTTTAGGGATTGGGGGATAAATACGCGCGTCCCATTAGTGCAAACTTGACCTGAACTAAAAAAGTTTGCCATAACGGCAATATCAGCGGCACGATCAAGATTGGCATCTTCACAAATAATGAGTGGAGATTTCCCGCCAAGTTCCATGGTGACTTCTTTTAGGGTAGAACCTGCGGCGCTAGCCATGACTTTTTTTCCTGTTTGTACACCGCCAGTAAAAGAAATTTTTTCAATAACAGGATGTTCAGTGAGCCATTGTCCGATTTCTCCACCCGCACCTTGCACCACATTAAATACGCCATCAGGCAGACCTGCTTCAGTATAAATTTCAGCAAGTTTAAGTGCCGTCAGCGGTGTTACTTCACTCGGTTTAAAGATCATAGAATTGCCAGCAGCAAGAGCCGGGGCAGATTTCCATAGCGCAATCTGGATGGGGTAGTTCCATGCGCCAATACCTGCGACGACTCCTAATGGTTCGCGGCGGGTATAGAAAAAACTGCTTTCACGTAATGGAACTTGTTCACCTTGAATCGCAGTAGCCAGCCCTGCGTAATATTCAAGGACATCTGCACCTGTCACGATATCGACAGTTGAGGTTTCACTATAGGCTTTGCCTGTGTCGAGGG
The DNA here is from genome assembly GCF_016624705.1 of Acinetobacter sp. S40. Lineage (NCBI taxonomy): Bacteria > Pseudomonadati > Pseudomonadota > Gammaproteobacteria > Moraxellales > Moraxellaceae > Acinetobacter > Acinetobacter sp. S40. The sequence goes on along the minus strand of NZ_JACVTU010000006.1, from coordinate 48,097 downwards.
TTTCTAAATAGGCTAGCTCATCATTGCGTTCACGTAAAATATCAACTGCACGACGCAAGATGCGTGAACGCTGCATAGCTGTTTTTTCTGCCCATATCTTTTGGCCTTCAGCAGCACTTTTGACCGCAGCATCAATATCTACCTGAGAGGCTTGTTGAATCGTGGCAATGACTTCACCTGTTGCAGGGTTGATGCTATCAAATGTTTTGCCACTGGTCGCATCTACATATTGTCCATGAATATACAAACGATGAAGCTGTACGTCATTCATTCTGTCTCTCCTGCCTTATTGGTTTGATCAGTTTTAGCTGTGTATCGACATAGTCATAAGCAATAGAACGTGCCAGCGTACTGTCAAAGTGAGTATCGCCGCTCAAACTGCCTCGTAACCATAAGCCGTCAATCAATGCTGCAAGACCGCGAGCTGCGATGCTGGCTTGTTCTTTTGGCATCAGCTCTAGGAAATGAAATTTCAGGTTCGAATATAACCGTTGATCATTAATCCGCTGCAATCGACCCAGTTCTGGCATGTGCATACTTGCCGACCAAAAATCCAGCCAGATGCGCATTGCTCTTTGATTGACCTGACTAATGTCAAAGTTTGAATCAATAATTGCTTTTATCATGTTCTGCGGATGTGAATCGGTTACTTCTGCTTTGTATTGGTTGGTTTTACGCCGCAATACATTTAACATTTCCAACATACAGGCATTAATTAAACCCTGTTTGTCGCCAAAGTAATGACTCACAATACCCACTGAAAGGTGGGCTTTTTTTGCAATTTGAGCGATTGTGGTATTGGATAATCCCACTTCAAAAATCACATCATAGGCGGCGTTTATAATTTCTTCACGGCGCACATGCTCGGGTTTAACTTGGCGTTTGTTCATGTATGTCCTTAAAAATATAAGGTTTCGCTTCAATAAATCATTTACAGAACATGATAGCATTTTTTTATGATAACGTTTATTGATTGAACGTTCAATCAATAAACATTATCATCACTCCATAAAATTGTTTTAATTGTATGATTGAACAATCATGCGTGAGGTTCTTAATGTGTATCGTCTGTGATCTTCGACGTATGAGGTTTGTGATGGTTTATTAAGAAAAAACCTTTGCATTTTCTATACATGGAATATCTGGATTTATAAGTGTAGATCACGAATGATGAGCCAAATAGAGAGTGATGTCGTGACTTAAAAATCTATTACAAGTTTATATCCTTTTCTGATTTAAGCTTGAATAGATTTCTTTTATTGGCTGTTTTACCGCATTGAGAGTTTTTTTATTTTCTAATATTTACTTGAGGATTGTATGGCAGCAGATAATCCAAGAGCAGTTGATGATCAAACCATTCATCAAAAAGATCGTTTAAATCGTGTGGTCTTTTATGTTTCTGCCCTTATTATTTTAATATTTTCACTCACCACGATTTTATTTAATGACTTTGCCAATCGCGCATTAAATGAAATGCTGGGTTGGGTCAGCGCAACATTTAGCTGGTACTATTTGCTGGCAGCCACTTTTTATATGGTGTTTGTGATTTTTATTGCGTGCTCACGTTATGGCAATATCAAACTTGGCCCAAAACATTCCAAACCCGAGTTTAGCTTATTAAGTTGGTCAGCCATGCTGTTCTCTGCGGGTATTGGTATTGACTTAATGTTTTTCTCGGTGGCTGAACCTTTATCGCATTACATGCATCCGCCAGTGGGAGCAGGGCAGACGTATGAAGCTGCACGACAGGGCATGGTCTGGACGCTATTTCATTATGGCTTAACAGGTTGGTGTATGTATGCCTTGATTGGTATGGCATTGGGCTATTTTAGCTATCGCTATAACTTACCACTCACAATTCGTTCGGCTTTATATCCAATTTTTGGTAAAAAAATTAATGGTCCAATTGGGCATAGTGTGGATACGGCCGCGGTTATTGGGACGATTTTTGGTATCGCAACGACTTGTGGTATCGGTGTGGTACAACTGAATTATGGACTACACGTTTTATTCGATTTACCTGAAAATTTATGGATACAAACAGCACTGATTTTAGTTGCGGTCATTATTACCATTATTTCGGTCACTTCAGGTGTCAATAAAGGTTTAAGAATTCTCTCTGAAATTAATATTTATGTCTCTGTTGGCCTCATGCTGTTTATCTTGTTTTTGGGCAATACCGAATTTTTACTCAATGCCTTAGTACAAAATATCGGTGATTATTTGAGCCGTTTCCCAAGCCTTGCATTGGAAAGTTTTGCATTTAACCAGCCTAAAGCGTGGATGAATAGTTGGACACTGTTTTTCTGGGCATGGTGGGTAGCATGGTCGCCATTTGTGGGATTATTTCTGGCACGTATTTCTCGTGGTCGTACCATTCGAGAATTTGTGTCTGGAACACTCATTATTCCTTTATTATTTACTTTAACTTGGCTTTCTATTTTTGGTAATAGCGCATTACACAATGTGATTTTCGATGGCAATATCGCACTTGCTGAAACAGTTCTAGCCAATCCTGCACATGGTTTTTATGACTTATTGGCTCAATATCCATGGTTTCCCTTTATTGCGGGTGTCGCCACGATTACTGGATTATTGTTTTATGTAACCTCGGCGGATTCTGGTGCATTAGTATTGGGTAATTTTACCACTCAATTTACCAATGTTGATCATGATGCGCCGCGTTGGCTTAGTGTATTTTGGGCGATTGCAATTGGTCTGTTGACTTTGGCGATGTTGATGACCAATGGTATTACTGCGCTACAAAATGCCACTATAATTATGGGTCTGCCTTTTAGTTTTGTGATGTTTCTAGTCATGGCAGGCTTATATAAATCATTACGTTTAGAGGATTATCGGCAAGCTAGCGCTAGTTTGAATGCTGCCCCTGTAGTTGGAAATGTAGACATTTTAAATTGGAAGAAACGCTTATCTCGAGTGATGCACCATCCGGGAACATTTGAAACTAAACGCATGTTGAATGAAATCTGTCGTCCTGCCGTTTTTGCTGTTGCGGAAGAATTGCAAAAACGTGCGGTAAAGGTAGATGTTGCTGAAATTCCACTGGAAGACGATGCAGAGCTGTATCATCTGGATATCACCCTTCATTTAGAAGAAGAGCAAAATTTTATCTATCAAATTTGGCCGGTCCGTTATATTGCACCAAACTTTAGTGAGCGCGGTAAGCGTGGTAAACAATTTTATTATCGTCTGGAAACTTATTTATACGAAGGTTCGCAGGGGAATGATCTTGTAGGTTATACCAAAGAGCAGGTGATTAACGATATTCTGGACCGTTATGAACGGCACATGACTTTTTTACATATTAATCGGATTAGTCCCGGTAATCGTCCACTTTTTCCAGATCCTAAAGCCTAGGAGAGCAGCTGAATGTTAACGCCCTATATTCATTCCTTTGCCTTATTTTTTTCCTTGCTCAATCCTTTTTTGATGAGCATTTATATGATTGGCATGATCCGAAACTCGGAAGCCAAAGTGTTTAATAAAGCTTTAATTCAAGGTTGTCTGATTGCCTTTGTCGTATTCGTGCTATTTGCGTGGGGAGGCGAAACCATCTTTAGTAAATATCTGAATGTGCGTTTTGAAGCTTTTCAAATATTTGGTGGACTGATCTTTTTGGTGATTGGTTATCGCTACGTGTTTCAGGGCGCTGACACTATTGGTGAAATGCGCGGTGCGCCAGAACATTTGGCGGGCACCATCGCTATGCCTTTTATGATTGGACCAGGAACGATTAGTGCAGCTGTTGTCACAGGGATTGGTCTACCGATTGGCGGCGCGGCAGTTATTATTGCCTTCACATTGGCAATTACATGTAGCTTATTAATTTTGATGAAATTTGCACATGATCACTTGCGTTATAAACATGCCAAATATATTGATCGGTATGTTGATATTGTAGGGCGTTTATCTGCCTTATTGATCGGTACTATTGCGGTGGATATGATTATTACAGGTATTGTAGGTGTAATGAATGATATTCATTAAATAGCTGACTAATAAAAAACTGAGTCCTCTATTTTAATCTGGCTCAGTTTTTTAACTAATAAATAGACCACATATATTTTAAGAAATAATATGTTTTACTTTTTCTTTTATTTAGATCAATACATCTTTTAATACTTTTTAAATAATATATTGATTTGCCGATATAGACATTTTTTTCTTGCAAGAAAAGGATCATAATGGAAGCTTATGTTATTGTTTCATAGAGTCAGCAAGAATGTCTCCATTAGATCAAATTACTCAAGCTTCAGATGATCAGTCTGAACTTGCGATGTCAGTACTCATGACCCCTGATATGGCAAATTTTTCAGGAAACGTACATGGTGGAACAATTCTAAAACTGCTTGATCAAGTTGCCTATGCTTGTGCAAGTCGTTATTCAGGAAGTTACGTAGTAACTTTGTCTGTCGATAAAGTCACTTTTAAAGAGCCGATTTATGTCGGTGAGTTAGTCACATTTATGGCAAGTGTCAATCATGTAGGTCGAACTTCAATGGAAATTGGTATTCGAGTTGAGTCACAGGATATCCGTAAGAGAAGTATTCGCCATACCAATAGTTGCTATTTCACTATGGTGGCAGTTGATGAAGAAGGTAAGCCACAACAAGTTCCAGCTTTAAAACTGGAGAGTGACGTGAAGCGTTGCCGTTTTGAAGCGGCAGAACAACGTAAAATACATCGTTTACAACAGAATACTCAACCATCATGCAGTATGTATCGCAGTAATTCGCATAGCTAATTCGCGGTTATATTGATGCAGATGTTTCGATCCTGATTCTATCAGGTATAAAAAAGACCGCACTAGGCGGTCTTTTTTTGTGGCTAACTTTCGTTGGAAAATTAACGCTTGATGTCGCGTTGAGTTTCGCCAGTATAAAGCTGACGAGGACGACCGATTTTGTAAGCAGAACTGTGCATTTCTAACCAGTGGCTGATCCAGCCTACAGTACGTGCAAGTGCAAAGATTACTGTAAACATTGTCGTAGGAATACCAATCGCTTTAAGAATGATACCTGAGTAGAAGTCTACGTTCGGGTACAAATTACGGTCGATGAAGTACTGATCAGAAAGTGCAATGCGTTCAAGTTCCATTGCAAGTGCAAGTTGTGGATCATTAATACCCAATGCAGCAAGTACTTCATCACAAGTTTGTTTCATGACTTTAGCACGTGGATCAAAGTTCTTATAAACACGATGACCGAAGCCCATGAGTTTAACTTCTTTACGTTTCACTTTTTCCATGAATTCAGCAACGTTTTCAACGCTACCAATTTCATCAAGCATCTTCAATACAGCTTCGTTAGCACCACCGTGAGCAGGTCCCCAAAGTGCAGAGATACCTGCAGAGATACATGCATAAGGATTTGCACCAGTTGAACCCGCTAAACGTACAGTGGATGTAGACGCATTTTGTTCGTGGTCAGCATGTAAAGTAAAGATACGATCCATTGCTTTAGCAAGCACTGGATTAACTTTGTAATCTTTATCAGCAGGAGTAGCAAACATCATGTATAGGAAGTTCTCAGCATAACTTAAATCGTTACGTGGATACATAAATGGTTGACCTACAGTGTACTTGTAGCTCCATGCTGCAAGAGTAGGAATTTTAGCAATTAAGCGAACCGCTGTAATTTCGCGATGATTAACATCTTCGATATCAAGCTGATTGTGATAGAACGCAGATAAAGCACCAACAACCCCAACCATTATTGCCATTGGGTGTGCATCACGGCGGAAACCATTATAGAAGCGACTAACTTGATCGTGAACCATCGTATGGGCACGAACTTTTTTGTCAAACTCTTCTTTTTGTTCTTGATTTGGAAGCTCGCCATTGAGAAGAAGGTAGCAAGTTTCTAAATAATCTGTTTGCGTTGCAAGTTGATCAATCGGATAACCACGGTGTAACAAAATACCTTTGTTACCATCGATGAACGTGATCTTTGATTCACAAGAAGCAGTCGCCATAAAACCAGGATCAAAAGTAAAGTGACCTGAGGCCAATACATCTTTAACGTCGATTACATCTGGGCCCAATGTGCCGCTGTAAATTGGTAATTCAATTTCTTTGCCATCAAGCTGTAATACGGCTTTTTTGCCAGTTGCTTCAGACATTCAATAGATCTCCTGTCCTGGTGAATGTTAATCTGACTCGAAGTACTAATCTTTTAATGCGCGAATCAGACGGGGTCAAAAATTGCTATAAGATTAGAGGCTACTGTGATTTTGTCAATCATACTTATGGATGAAAAACGCTTGATCCATAGGGAGATATTCCATGTGCATCACTCAGAAAAAACTGAATAAAATCACAGTCTCGACGGGCTATAATAAGTCAAATTTATGACGAGGTGCAGAAAAAAATCAGTCCTTGGGAGTAAATTGTAAGCAAATTTATTATGTGCTAGTCGCATTTTTAATCTGAAATAAAATGCCAGTTTTTCCTTAAAATGAATGAAATCCGATAACTTAGCATCGTAAATTGAGTGTATTTATTTGCGCAAATATAAAAATTAAAAAAAAGAAAATAAGTAAAAATTGAAGTTTGATTGATTAAAAAATAGCTTGTTGATTTGGTGATTTTGTCTAAAAAGTCATCAGTGTGACGTCTTAAAACCGTTTTTTAACTGCTATTTTAAAGGTGTAATCGCGATGAAGTAACGTCTATCACGTAAGTTATACACATATTAAGTTACTCTTTCTCATACGTTTGTGACGCAAAATGTATAACAACTAGATTTTATATTTTTCAAAGAAATATAGTGAGATTGAATATAAAGTCTGTTGAACTATAGAAAAACTGTAAAAAATCATATGGTGAGATTTTTGCTAAAAAATAATTTTCATCTTTAGTCTAATTAGTTTTTATCTTATTTGAGAAAAGATCAAAAAATAGAATATTGTTGTTAATTTATAAAAAATAAGGACATAGATAAGCTATAGAATGAATTGAATAGAGCAAAAGCTTAATTATATTTGTGAATGATTCTTATTTAATGATTTTTTTAGGAAAAAGCCAAATGTGATCGTTTGTATTTTGATATATGACGATTTATAATTCGGTGTCGTTTATTAAGTTTAGGCATTTGCTTGCCTGACAATGCCAGCTTTCCTTCGAATTAATTCCAACAAACTCCGGCTGGAGTTTTTACCTACAGGATGCCCGCTGTGAAAAGCAACAGACCTGTCAATTTGTCCATGGGTCAGGTGTTAGCGGTAAACTTACGCTCACCCGTGGCTATTGCATCAATCTTACACCGTCTCTCTGGTGTGATCGTATTCTTATTAATTCCCGTTCTTTTATGGATCTTAGATAAATCTTTATCTTCACCAGAAGGATTTGAATACGTTAAAAATGTCGTTTTCGGAAACTTTTTCGTACGTTTCATCGTATGGGTATTTGTAGCGGGTTTGATTTTCCACTTTGTTAATGGAATCAAACATTTACTTGCCGACCTTGGTTTTGCTGAAGAACTACAAAGTGGTCGTACTGCAGCTACAATTTCATTGATCTTGTCTGTGATTGGTATTCTCGCAGCATTCGTATGGATTATGTTCTAATGAAAAGTGCTACAGGTTTAACAGGTTCAGGTTCTCGCGATTGGTTTATCCAGCGTGTTAGCGCGGTCGTGTTAGCGGTCTATACCGTAGTTATTTTGGGCTGGATCCTGCTTCATAGTGGTTTTAACTATGAGCAATGGTCTGGTTTTATGATGACTTTGCCAATGAAGATTTTATCTTTACTTTCAATTTTATCATTGGCTGCACACGCGTGGATTGGGATGTGGCAAGTATTTACTGACTATGTAACTACTCGTCAAATGGGTCCTTCAGCTTCAGGTTTACGTCTGGTACTTACATCAGCTGTGATTATTGCAGTGTTTGTATTTGTGATCTGGGGAATCCAGATTTTCTGGGCGAATTGATAGGAAGACATCATGGGCGCGATAACCCCTAAAGAAGATTATTCAAATATCCAAAACCTTACTTTCGATGCTGTCATCGTAGGTGGTGGTGGTTCTGGTATGCGTGCTGCTTATCAGCTTGCTCAAGCAGGTTTAAAAGTTGCGGTGCTGACCAAAGTATTCCCGACACGTTCGCATACAGTTGCCGCTCAGGGTGGTATTGGTGCGTCGTTGGGGAACATGCAGGAAGATAACTGGCATTTCCACTTTTATGACACAGTAAAAGGTTCTGACTGGTTAGGTGACCAAGACGCGATTGAGTTCATGACGCGTGAGGCACCCAAAGTGGTTTATGAACTTGAACACTTGGGTATGCCATTTGACCGTAATGCCGATGGTACAATTTACCAGCGTCCATTTGGTGGTCACTCTGCTAACTATGGTGATAAGCCAGTTCCACGTGCTTGTGCTGCTGCAGACCGTACAGGGCATGCACTTTTACATACGCTTTATCAAAGCAACGTAAAAATGGGTACTCAATTCTTCGTTGAATGGATCGCTTTGGATTTGATTCGTAATGAAGAAGGTGATGTACTTGGGGTAACTGCTTACGATCAGGAAACTGGTAATATTGCGGTATTCCAGGCTAAAGCCACATTGTTTGCTACAGGTGGTGCAGGTCGTGTATATCGTGCTTCAACCAATGCTTACATCAATACTGGTGATGGTTTGGGTATGGCAGCACGTGCAGGTATTCCTTTACAGGATATGGAATTCTGGCAATTCCACCCAACAGGTGTAGCGGGTGCTGGCGTACTTTTAACTGAAGGTTGTCGTGGTGAAGGTGCAATCCTTCGTAACAAAGACGGCGAACCGTTCATGGAACGCTATGCTCCAACGTTGAAAGACTTGGCGCCACGTGATTTCGTTTCACGTTCTATGGATCAGGAAATCAAAGAAGGTCGTGGTTGTGGCCCTAAAGCAGATTATATCTTGCTAGATATGACTCATTTGGGTGTAGAAACTATCATGAAGCGTTTACCATCTGTATTTGAGATTGGTAAAAAGTTCGCGAACGTTGATATTACTAAAGAGCCAATTCCAGTTGTGCCTACTATTCATTATCAAATGGGTGGTATACCGACGAATATTCACGGTCAGGTTGTGGTTCCAGTTGCAACTGAAAATCTGCATTTGGAAACCAACTACAATAATGACACTAAAGAATATACCTTTGAGACCAACTGTCCAGACTTTGTAAAACCTGTAAAAGGCTTTTACGCAATTGGTGAGTGTTCTTGTGTATCTGTACATGGTGCAAACCGTTTGGGCACAAACTCCTTGCTTGACCTTGTGGTATTTGGTAAAGCAGCGGGTGAACATATTATTGATTATGTCACTAAACATCATGGTGATGATTACGCGCCACTTCCAACAGATGTACTGGAAAATACGCTCAAACGTATCCGTCATTTAGATGATTCAACTTCTGGTGAAAATGCTCAGGAAGTCGCAGATGCAATTCGTGATATCGTTCAGGATCACGCCGCAGTATTCCGTACTCAGGAATTACTCGACGAAGGTGTGAAGCAAATTCTTGCGATTGAACCACGTGTTCGTAATATTTACCTGAAAGACAAATCTAAAGTATTTAACACTGCGCGTGTTGAGGCTTTGGAAGTTGAAAACTTGTATGAAGTAGCGAAAGCAACGCTGATCTCAGCTGCTGCACGTAAAGAGTGTCGTGGTGCGCATACTGTCGTGGATTATGAGTTGCCACCTGATCATCCGAATTACCCATATGGTCGTCGTGATGATGAATGGATGAAGCATACACTTTGGTATTCAGTAGACAACCGTCTTGAATATAAGCCTGTACGTTATATTCCATTGACTGTTGACGCGATTCCACCTGCACCACGTACATTCTAATCAGGAGAATAAAGATGAGTAGAGGTACTCGTACATTCGAAATCTACCGCTATGATCCTGATAAGGATAAAGCGCCGTACATGCAAACCTATAAGCTAGAGCTAACCGACAAGCACCGTATGTTGCTTGACGCTTTGCTTGCGCTAAAAGTGCAGGATGAAACACTTACTTTCCGTCGTTCTTGTCGTGAAGGGATTTGTGGTTCTGATGGTGTAAACATCAATGGTAAAAATGGTTTAGCTTGTTTGTGGAACTTGAACGATTTACCAGAAAAAATCGTGATTCGCCCTCTACCAGGTTTACCTGTGATTAAAGATTTGGTTGTGGATATGAACCAATTCTATGATCAATACGACAAAATTCAGCCGTTCTTGATTAATAATCAACCTGCACCACCAAAAGAGCGTTTACAGTCTCCTGAAGAGCGTGAACACTTGGATGGTTTGTATGAGTGTATTCTTTGTGCATGTTGTTCAACATCATGCCCATCGTTCTGGTGGAACCCTGATAAATTCTTGGGACCATCTGCATTGTTAAATGCTTATCGATTCATTATTGATTCGCGTGATACTGCAACTGCTGACCGTTTGGCGCGTCTTGACGATCCATTTAGTTTGTTTCGTTGTAAAGGTATTATGAACTGTGTATCTGTTTGTCCAAAAGGGTTAAACCCAACCAAGGCAATTGGTCACATCCGTAATATGTTGCTTGATCAAGCAGGTTAATGTGATTTAAAAAAGCGCACATATTCTATGTGCGCTTTTTTATTATTTGAAGTTTTAGGTTTGAGTCTTGACGAAAATGAGTTTGTAGTTTTTTAAACTAAGGGCTGTCTTATCTATTTATTTTGAATGATTTTTTAAAAGACTAGTTAAAAAATCTGGCTTACGTGGCTAAAAAATTAACAGAGTCTCGCGTTTTAAAAAAAAGTGATAGGACTTTGGTCTAAATGCTTGTAATTTTGAGCACAAGGCACCATATATTAGTAGAGAAAATGCTCTATGTATTTCGCCAATTTATAGGAGGTATGTGTCAAAAAAATCAATTGATTGTTGAGAACATGATACGATTTGACACAAATCTTTATATGAAAAAAGAGCATAATATTATCGATGCTCTTGCAGGCACGATCTGAGTATTGTGCTTAATTTTTATATAAAAAGTCATTTTAGAAAAGCTAAATCATGATTTATTTTTTCCAAGATGATTTGCAAAAATTGCTCGGTGTAGCCGAGTATAAACTTGAGTGATGATGCCAAAGAGGGCGTTATGATTCATTGATTACATTGGATTGTATCTAATGTAGTAATAACGTCCCGACTGGACAGATTGCCAATTGGGTGTTTAACGCCATTTTTACAATTTTGGTGTTATCAATCATGGGTGTGCTTAAAAAGCAACCCGTAATGTTTTTGCAATAGGAAATGGGTCCACAAATGCAAGAAGTTGCTGACGCATTGCGTCTTGACACTGAACTTTCCGCTGATAGTGCAGCGTATATTGAAGAGCTTTACGAGCAGTACCTATCCTCCCCAACCTCCGTCGATGAGGACTGGCGCCAGTATTTCGATAAATTCCCTAAAGGTGACCAACCTCATGGTTCAGTGCGTGAGCAGTTCCTTTTACTTGGTCGTAATTCAAGTCGCGTTCAACCCGTAGTTCAAAGTACCGTAAGTACTGAACATGAACGTCGTCAAATTGGTGTTTTACAACTAATTGCTGCATATCGTAACCGTGGCCACCAAAAGGCTAAACTTGATCCGCTTGGTCTTGCAAAACGCGAAGACGTGCCTGACCTTGATCTTGCTGCACATGGTCTCACCAAATCGGATCTTGATACTGTTTTTAATACAGGCAATTTAGCGATTGGTAAAACAGAGGCGACGCTGGGTGAAATGGTTGAAGCCATGGAAGCAGCTTATTGCGGTTCAATTGGTGCAGAATATATGCACATTGTTGATACCAAAGAAAAGCGCTGGATTCAACAACGCCTTGAAGGTGCACGTGGTCATTTTAATTTTAGCAAAGATCAGAAAAAAGGCTTTTTAGAGCGTTTAACTGCCGCTGAAGGTTTAGAAAAATATTTAGGCAATAAATATGTTGGGGCTAAACGTTTTGGTCTGGAAGGTGGTGAATCTTTTATTCCAATGATGAATGAAATCATTCAGCGTGCTGGTTCAGTAAGTTGTAAAGAAGTCGTAATTGGTATGCCACACCGTGGTCGTCTCAATTTACTTGTGAATATTCTGGGCAAAAACCCAGCTGAACTTTTTGGTGAATTTGAAGGCAAAGCCTTGCACAAAAAAGGTTCAGGTGATGTGAAATATCACCAAGGTTTCTCCTCTAACGTGATGACTCCTGGTGGCGAAGTTCATTTGGCTTTGGCATTTAACCCATCGCATCTGGAAATTGTTGGGCCTGTGGTTGAGGGTTCGGTTCGAGCTCGTCAAGTTCGTCGTCGTGATATTGGTGGTGATGATGTGCTTCCAGTGATTGTTCACGGTGATGCTGCATTTGCAGGTCAGGGCGTGAATCAGGAAACGCTTCAGATGTCACAAACCCGTGGTTATACAGTGGGTGGTACGGTTCATATCATCATTAATAATCAGGTGGGTTTTACCACTTCTGATCCGCGTGATGCACGTTCTACAGAATACTGTACTGATGTAGCCAAAATGGTACAGTCTCCAATCTTCCACGTGAACGGTGATGATCCTGAAGCAGTAACTTTTATTGCACAATTGGCGCATGACTTCCGTCATACTTTCCGTAAGGACGTGGTAATTGATTTGTTCTGTTATCGTCGTCGCGGTCATAATGAAGCAGATGAGCCATCTGCGACTCAGCCATTGATGTATCAAGTGATCACAAAAAAAGCGACAACCCGTACCTTGTATGCAGATCAGCTTGTGCAGGAAAAAGTGCTGGATCGCGCTGAAGCAGATCAAATGGTTGAAGATTATCGCTCAGACCTTGAAGCAGGTAAGCATGTTGCCAATGCCTTGGTGCTTGAACCAAACACCAAAATGTTTGTGGACTGGAAGCCTTATTTAGGCCATGACTATACGGATGTGTGGGATACTACATTTGACCTAAATCGTTTAAAAGAATTAGGCGAAGGTATGCGCAAATTGCCAGAAGGCTTTGTGATGCAGCGTCAGGTGTCTAAAGTGATTGATGACCGTCTGAAAATGCAGACTGGTGAGATGCCATTAAACTGGGGTGCTGCTGAAACACTAGCCTATGCAACTCTAATTGATGAAGGTTATCTAGTTCGTATTACAGGTGAAGACGTGGGGCGTGGTACATTCTCACACCGCCATGCAAAGCTGCATAATCAAACTGATGGTTCAACCTATATCCCACTTTGCAATGTCAAAGAAAATCAGCCACGTTTTGCTATTTATGATTCGCTTCTTTCTGAAGAAGCAGTTCTTGCATTTGAATATGGTTATGCAACGACTATTCCGCATGGTTTGATTATTTGGGAAGCTCAATTTGGTGACTTTGCGAACTGTGCGCAAGTCGTGATTGACCAATTTATTGCTTCTGGTGAAACGAAGTGGGAGCGTGTTTGTGGCTTAACGATGTTATTGCCGCATGGATTTGAAGGACAAGGTCCGGAACATTCATCTGCACGTTTAGAGCGTTTCTTGCAATTATGTGCTGAAGAAAATATGCAAGTGCTGACACCAACAACACCAGCTCAGATTTTCCATGCATTACGTCGTCAGGCAGTTCGTCCAATTCGTAAGCCAATGATTGTAATGTCACCAAAATCGTTGCTTCGTCACAAATTGGCAACGTCGACTCTTGATGAGTTAGCAACTGGTACATTCCAAACAGTAATCGATGAAGTGGATCAAATTAATAAATCCGATGTCACACGTATTGTGTTGTGTGGTGGTAAGGTTTATTACGATTTGCTGGAAAAACGTCGTGAACTTGAATTGAAAAATATTGCAATTGTTCGTGTTGAACAGTTGTATCCTTACCCAGAACAACGTTTAGCTGAAATTTTGGCTGCATATCCAAACGCCAAAGAACTGGTTTGGTGTCAGGAAGAGCCGAAAAATCAGGGCGCATGGTTATTCATTGCACCACGTTTATACGATGATGTATTGAAATCTGGTAAACAAATCCGTATTAGCTACGCAGGTCGTGATGCTTCTGCTGCACCTGCTTGTGGCTCACCTTATTTGCATGCAAAACAACAGGCTCAGCTCATTAATGATGCACTTGCAATCCAGGCTGACCAATCAGGAGAGACTAAATAATGGCAACCGAAATCAAAGCACCGGTATTCCCAGAGTCAGTTGCGGATGGGACGATTGCGACCTGGCACAAAAAAGTAGGGGAAGCGGTATCACGTGATGAAGTGATCTGTGATATTGAAACTGACAAAGTTGTCTTGGAAGTTGTTGCTCCTGCTGATGGTCAAATTACAGCAATTATCAAAAATGAAGGCGACACGGTTCTTTCTAATGAAGTGATTGCACAGTTTGCAGAAGGTGCAGTTTCTGGTGCTGCTTCAACTCAAGCAGTTCAAAGCGAAGAGAAAGTAGAACAAGCTGCAGCTAAAACTGAAGCGGGTGCAGCTCCTGTAGTTGAACGTGCTCAACCAGTTGCAGATCAAGCCCCAGCAGTTCGTAAAGCCTTAACTGAATCAGGTGTAAACCCTGCGGATGTACAAGGTACAGGTCGCGGTGGCCGTATTACTAAAGAAGATGTAGCGAACCATCAAACTAAACCTGCGGCGCAACCATTAAGTGTTGCTGTGGGTGAGCGTATCGAAAAACGTGTTCCAATGACACGTCTTCGTAAACGTGTTGCTGAACGTTTACTTTCTGCAACTCAAGAAACAGCGATGTTAACTACGTTCAACGAAGTGAACATGAAGCCTGTGATGGAAATGCGTAAGCAATACAAAGATGCGTTTGAAAAACGTCATGGTGCGCGTCTTGGTTTCATGTCATTCTTCGTGAAAGCGGCAACAGAGGCACTTAAGCGTTATCCTGCGGTCAATGCATCGATCGATGGCGATGATATTGTGTACCATGGTTACTATGATGTGGGTGTTGCAGTATCTTCTGAGCGTGGTCTTGTTGTTCCAGTATTGCGTGATACTGATCGTATGAACTATGCAGAAGTTGAAAATGGTATTGGTGCTTATGCTGCAAAAGCACGTGATGGTAAACTTTCAATTGAAGAAATGACAGGCGGTACTTTCACTATTACTAATGGTGGTACTTTTGGTTCATTACTTTCTACTCCAATTATTAACCCACCACAAACTGCAATCTTGGGTATGCACAAGATCCAAGAACGTCCAATGGCAGTGAATGGTCAGGTTCAAATCTTGCCAATGATGTATCTTGCATTGTCTTATGACCATCGCTTAATCGATGGTAAAGAAGCGGTAGGTTTCTTGGTAACGATCAAAGAATTGTTGGAAGAACCAGCAAAACTTATTCTTGACCTTTAATTTCTTGCGAATCATAAAACTCAGATAGAGCGATCCTCTATCTGAGACTTGGAGATAACAATGTCTCAACAGTTTGATCTTGTTGTAATTGGCGGTGGCCCAGGTGGCTATGAAGCAGCAATTCGTGCTGCGCAACTTGGTTTCAAAGTTGCTTGTATTGAAAAACGTATTCATAAAGGTAAGCCATCTTTAGGTGGTACTTGTTTAAACGTAGGCTGCATTCCTTCTAAAGCTTTACTTGATTCTTCACATCACTATGAAGATACCCTTCATCATTTAGATGATCATGGTATTACAACGGGTGAAGTGAATATTGACATTGCAAAAATGTTGGCTCGTAAAGATAAAGTCGTTGATAACCTAACGGGTGGTGTTGCTCAATTACTTAAAGGTAATGGTATTGAGTGGTTACAAGGTTCGGGTAAATTACTTGCTGGTAAAAAAGTTGAATTCACACCTTTTGAAGGTGAAGCTCAAATTTTAGAACCTAAATATGTGATCCTTGCATCTGGTTCTGTGCCTGTGAATATTCCAGTTGCACCTGTTGATGAAGACTTAATTGTTGACTCAACTGGCGCACTTGAATTTGCCGAAGTACCTAAGCGTTTAGGTGTAATTGGCGCGGGTGTAATCGGTCTTGAACTTGGTTCTGTATGGCGTCGTTTGGGTTCAGAAGTTGTCGTGTTTGAAGCACTTGATAGTTTCTTGCCAATGGCGGACAAAGCCTTATCAAAAGAATTTCAAAAAATTCTAACTAAACAAGGTTTAGACATTCGTATTGGTGCCAAAGTTTCTGGTGCTGAAGTGAATGGACGCGAAGTGACTGTTAAATATTCACAGGGCGGCGAAGACAAAGAACAGACTTTTGATAAATTGATCGTTTGTGTGGGTCGTAAGCCTTATGCCGAAGGTCTATTAGCAGAAGATTCTGGAATTAAACTGACAGATCGTGGATTTGTTGAAGTTAACGATCAATGCTTAACTTCTGTTGATGGCGTTTATGCGATTGGTGACTTGGTTCGCGGTCCAATGCTTGCACATAAAGCAATGGAAGAAGGCGTGATGGCTGTTGAACGTATTCACGGTCACGCAGCTCAAGTGAACTATGACACGATCATTAGTGTGATTTATACACACCCTGAAGCAGCTTGGGTCGGTTTGACTGAAGAAGCAGCGAAGGAAAAAGGTCATGAAGTTAAAACTGGTCAATTCCCATTTGCGGTAAATGGTCGTGCTTTAGCGGCAGGTGAAGCATCAGGTTTCGTGAAGTTTGTTGCTGATGCAAAAACAGATCGTTTACTTGGTATGCATGTCATTGGTCCTAGCGCTTCAGATATCGTCCATCAAGGGATGATTGCGCTTGAGTTTGTATCTTCTGTTGAAGATCTACAGTTAATGACTTTTGGTCATCCAACTTATTCTGAAGTTGTGCACGAGGCCGCTCTCGCTGTCGATGGTCGTGCCATCCACGCGATTCAACGTAAACGTAAGTAATTTTTTTAAAAGAGCGGTTAATCCGCTCTTTTCTCATTATTCATAGTCATCGAATTGATGCTGTGAATAAAAAAAAGAACATAACAACCAATATTACTGTGAAGGATGTTTAATTATTGGTTCGTTATTAATAAGGGCAGAAGTAAAAATAGGTAATTAAATGAACTTACATGAGTATCAAGCCAAAGCGTTGTTGAAAAAATACGGAGTACCAGTCCAAGAAGGGATTCTTGCAACGAACGCTGCGGAAGCAGTTGCAGCATTTGAACAGCTTGGCGGTAAATTTGCCGTAATAAAAGCACAAGTGCATGCTGGTGGTCGTGGTAAAGCAGGCGGCGTAAAAGTCGTTAAATCAAAAGAAGAAGCGGCTGAAGTTGCTAATGAGTTGATTGGTAAGAACCTTGTAACTTATCAAACTGATGCAAATGGTCAGCCTGTTAACAGCGTATTGGTTTGTGAAGATGTTTACCCTGTTGAGCGTGAGTTATATTTGGGTGCGGTTGTAGACCGTTCTACTCGTCGTGTAACGTTCATGTCTTCAACCGAGGGTGGTGTGGAAATCGAGAAAGTTGCCGAAGAAACACCTGAAAAAATTATTAAAACGACGGTTGATCCTCTAGTTGGATTACAACCATTTCAGGCGCGCGAAGTTGCGTTTGCGCTTGGTCTAAAAGACAAACAAGTTAATCAATTTGTGAAGTTAATGACGGGTGCTTATCAGGCATTTGTAGAGAACGATTTTGCATTATTTGAAATCAATCCCCTTTCAATTCGTGAAAATGGTGAAATTTTAGCAGTAGATGCCAAAATTGGGATCGACTCAAATGCCTTGTATCGTTTACCTGAAATCGCTGCGTCTCGTGATAAATCACAAGAAAATGAACGTGAATTAAAAGCGTCAGAATTTGAGCTCAACTATGTTGCACTTGAGGGTAACATTGGTTGTATGGTAAATGGTGCTGGTCTTGCGATGGCAACCATGGACATTATCAAATTATATGGCGGTCAACCTGCAAACTTCCTTGACGTAGGGGGTGGTGCAACCAAAGAACGCGTAATTGAAGCTTTTAAATTGATTCTTGCTGATACTTCTGTACAAGGTGTTTTAATTAACATCTTCGGTGGTATTGTACGTTGTGACATGATTGCTGAAGCAATTATTGCAGCCGTTCAAGAGGTAAATGTAACTGTTCCTGTCGTTGTTCGTTTGGAAGGGAACAACGCTGAACTGGGCGCAAAAATCCTTGATGAATCTGGTTTGAAATTAACTTCTGCTAATGGTTTATCTGATGCGGCAGAAAAAATTGTTGCTGCGGTAAAAGGCTAAGGGAGTATCAATCATGAGCGTATTAATTAATAAAGACACTAAAGTATTGGTACAGGGTTTCACTGGTAAAAATGGTACGTTTCACTCTGCTCAGGCGCTTGAGTATGGGACAAAAGTAGTCGGTGGTGTAACTCCAGGTAAAGGTGGCACAATTCATCTTGATTTACCTGTTTTCAATACCATGAAAGATGCAGTCCGTGAAACTGGTGCAGATGCTTCTGTGATTTATGTACCTGCTCCATTTGTTTTGGACTCTATTATTGAAGCGGTTGATTCTGGTGTTGGTTTAATTGTTGTGATCACTGAAGGTGTTCCAACTTTAGATATGCTAAAAGCAAAACGCTATTTGGAGACTAATGGTAATGGTACACGTTTGGTGGGTCCTAACTGCCCAGGCGTGATCACACCAGGTGAATGTAAAATAGGGATTATGCCAGGTCATATTCATCAGCCAGGTCGTATCGGGATTATCTCACGTTCAGGTACATTGACATATGAAGCGGTTGCACAAACGACTAAGCTTGGTTTAGGTCAGTCTACTTGTATCGGTATTGGTGGTGACCCAATTCCAGGTATGAACCAGATCGATGCACTTAAATTGTTCCAAGATGATCCAGATACAGATGCGATTATCATGATTGGTGAAATTGGTGGTACAGCAGAAGAAGAAGCTGCTGAATATATCCAGTCTAATGTGACTAAGCCTGTTGTTGGTTATATTGCGGGTGTGACTGCACCAAAAGGTAAACGTATGGGCCATGCCGGTGCGATTATTTCTGGTGGTAAAGGTACTGCCGAAGAAAAGTTTGCAGCTTTTGAAAAAGCTGGAATGGCTTATACACGTAGTCCTGCTGAACTTGGTTCGACTATGCTACAAGTGCTGAAAGAGAAAGGTTTGGTTTAAATCTAATTTAAATCTTAATCCGAAAAGCCTCCTAAAATCAGGAGGCTTTTTTATTGTTAAGGATAATTAAAAATTAAAAAGGATAATTTTCTCATTTAACATAAAGAAACATAAAAATAAGCATAAATCTAGTGCATTTGACCGAAAAAATAATAATATGTGATGCAGTTGGCAAAATGCTTTTTTATTTAATAGGGTTTAATAATAAAGTTTATGAGAAAAAAAATAAATCTTCGTTATATCGGAATTCTGAGCTTATGTTCAGTATCAGTCGGATATGCAGCTACTTCAGAGGATCAACAACGTGAAGCCATTATTGCTGAAATTAAACAGGGTCAAATTAATACTGGTATCGCTCAATTAGAGAATTTAAGAGCACGTTATCCAGCTGATCAAAAACTTTTAGCCGATTACATCATTGTTCTTTATCAAAACAATCGCTTTGGACTTAAACAGCTTACTTTGCTTAATAACTTAAATCGTCAATCTTATCCCCAATACGGTGAACTGGTTGTAGTGAAAGCTTTACGTGATTTGAAGCAACTGGATCTTGCTGAACGCTATGCGAGCCAATTTAACCACTATCATCCGTCGAGCGACATGCAGTTGTTATTAGGGATTGTTCAGACTGAATCTAAAAAGAAGCTTCAAGCAATTCAAACTTTCAAAACAATCCAGTTAACGGGCTTAAGCCCAGAGCAATTGGCTCAACTTTCGTATGCCTACCGTGTATTGGATATGCCAGTAGAAGCATTGAATGCAGCAAATTTGGCAATGACTACAACACAGCCTGATGGCCCTATTCAGGAGCAGTATATTTATGCACTAATAATGAATAGCGATTTTCGAACAGCAGAACAGTATATTCAGCAACATCAGCTTGAGCAAAAGATTCCCAATATTGGCTATACCGTAAAAACCCGTGAATTTTCCCAAAAAATTAAAAATGCAATTCAATACTACAAAGTTAAAAATTATCAGGGAGAGGCAACAGAGTCATATCTAATACTGGATCAGGTACTTGTTCAAATGCAAGCTTTTGAGCCTGAATTGCCAACGGATCCTGCATTACGTCATTTATTTTATTATGACTATATTTATGCATTGAGTTTTCGTAATCGATATTCTGATGCGATTCAAACGCTGGTGAAACTGAACCAACCCTATGAGCAGATGCCACCCTATGTTCGTCAAGCTCTTGCCGATGCATTTTTAAAAAACAGACAGCCAAAACAGGCAGAATATTTATATAAAAGCGTATTAAAAGAAAAAAATTATGCGGATTATAGTGTTTATTCGGGTTTGTATTATGCCTTGATTGAACAGGAAAAGTTTGATGAGGCCAATAAACTGGTACAGGAGATGGATCAGCTCTTACCTACTTTTCGGTATAGCGCAGCTAAAGGAGTGGATAAAACTACGCATGAAGATCGTGCCGAATATTTAGCCCTTGTTGGTTTAAATTATGCATATCGTAATGAACATGCCAAAGCTGAACGCTATTTTCAGGATTTGGTGACGAAAGCACCGAATAATATTGGATACCAAAACAATCTTGCTACTGTACAACGTTGGCGAGAAAAACCACAGATTTCATCGGAAACTTTGGCTCATTTTAATGGGATTGAACCAGTTTCAATCAGTACATTAGTCAATCAAATGCAAAATAATCAGGCGCTTGGTCGCGTGGTGGAGTGGCGTGAACAAAATAAACTGCTAAACGTCATTGCCGCCGATGATAGCGGTGTGCAACAAAGCAAAAAGGAGCTGGAAGATCGAAACCATATCTCAATTCAGCATGAAAGTATATTTTCCAAAAGCCGTGCCGATCAACCTGAAGTCTTGCAAAATCTGACAGGTTCATCTGAGCGAGAGCATCAAACTCGCATAAATATGCCCTGGTTTGCCAATGATTATCGGGCATATATCGCGCTTGCACAGCGAAAAGCAGAATTTAAGGGTGAAAATCTAACTGATGAACGTTATGGCATCGGGCTCGAATGGGCTAATAATCGTCGCTCAGTGAATTTGCAACTGTCTCAGCGTTCGCATTCAAATGATGTGGGCATTCAAGTGGATTGGTCACAATGGTTAAATGACCATTGGCAATTTGCGTTGGGATTCAATAGTCAGGCCATTATTCCATTACAGGCATTAAAGCAAGGATATGAGGGCAAAGCCTTCAAAGGACAGTTGTCTTGGCAAGCCAATGAATCTAGAAAAGCAGGGCTGGCATATCAATTTACTGATATCGAGGATGACAATCATCGGCATGAAATTGTTGGGTATTTTACTCAGCAAATTTATCAGGCACCTCATCATATTACCCGACTTACGCTTAGAAATGAGTATGACAAGAATTCAAATATTCAGGTGAGTTATTTCAATCCACGTTATAGCAATAGTGCAGAAATCATTTTGAGCCATGACTGGATGACTTGGCGTAATTATGAACGTCATTTTAGTCAGCATTTCGAAGTAGGTACGGGGGCATTTTCTCAGGCAAATTATTCGACCAAAGCTTTATTTAATATTTTGTATCGACATGATTGGCAACTATCCCGAACGTGGTCGATGAACTACGGAATCGGTTGGTCAAATCATCCTTACGATGAGGAAAATGAACGAAAAACATACGCCCAATTTGGTTTTGAGGGACGATTCTAATGTACAAAAAATTAAAAAGCATGATGATTTTCAGTATATTTTTGAGCCTTTCCACAGCGATGTATGCGCAAGATATAAAAGAAGATGCGCAAGTGCATACTCAGGGACAATTTGTAACCTTAACATTTCATGATGTGCGTGATGACGTTGCAAATAGAGGCGATCGTGATTCCTATGCCATTAGCACTAAAAATCTAGCTCAATTTCTTTCATGGTTGAAACAATCTGACTGGACGGTGATTAGACTCGAAGATATCTGGCAAGCACGTCAGAACAATACCTCGTTGCCTGATAAAGCCGTGTTGCTGACATTTGATGATGGTGCTTTGAGTAGCTACAGCCGTGTTTATCCATTACTCAAACAATATCAGATGCCCGCAGTATTTGCGATTGTTACTAGTTGGATCAATGGTAATTCTCAGGATGCTTATGAGGCTTATGGTCAAGATAATTTGATGAATTGGCAGCAAATGCGAGAGATGCAACACTCAGATTTAGTCGAGTTTGTTTCACATTCAGACAATCTACATAAAGGAGTACTGGCAAATCCGCAGCAAAATATGGAACCGGCAGCGATTACTCGTCAGTTTTTGCCAGCATCAAAAGTCTATGAAAATGATACGTCCTACCATCAGCGTATTTTTGATGATTTAAAGATATCTAAGTCTGTGCTGGATCGACAGTTGGGCATTGATACTAAAGCAATATTTTGGCCGTATGGTGCAGTGACCAAAGAAACAGAACAACTTGCCAAACAAGCAGGCTTACCATTGTCTTTTAGTTTGGGAAATGTTTCTGAGCAGGCAAATGTCGTACAAACCTACCAACGTGCCATAGTCATGGGCAATCCTGTTCCTGAAGAACTGCATGCACAAATGCTGGATTTTTTAAAAGATATTAAACAGCCGTCTAAAACTCGAAAAAGCATCATCTCGATGGATCCTTCTGAGTTAGTCAATCTGGACGGGGCACTGATCAATGAAAAATTGGGACAACTGCTTGATCAATTATCCAATTTAAAAACTAATGCCATCATTTTAAAAGTTGTTACAGATAAAGATCAGGATGGAAAGATAGAAAATG
This sequence comes from Acinetobacter sp. S40, assembly GCF_016624705.1. NCBI lineage: Bacteria > Pseudomonadati > Pseudomonadota > Gammaproteobacteria > Moraxellales > Moraxellaceae > Acinetobacter > Acinetobacter sp. S40. The sequence goes on along the minus strand of NZ_JACVTU010000006.1, from coordinate 25,274 downwards.
CTTTTTTTCCGACCACGGTGCTGCCGCATCATTCAGACGTACTCAATCGAATTATTTGGCAGGCAAGAACGCGAATTGGGCAGCAGGTCTATGCAGAACTGCCTCTTGATCTGGAACTCAAACAGCATATTCCGCTGGTACGTTTAACTGAGGATTTATTTAAAAATAATAGTTCACTGGATGGAGTTGTTTTAAATGCACAAAACCAAATGGATTGTGCGCTACAAAACCAGCAATGGGATCAAAAATGCCAACAAAATATTCAGCAAATTTTTAAGATTAAAGAGCAAATCAAAAATAAAGCTTATGATCGCGTCAATATTAGTACTAATTTTCGTACTGTACTCAAGGTAAAACCTGAGGTTTCGCAGTTTAATGGCCTTAAACCTTTGTTAGAACAAAGTTTAATGTATAGCGATTTAGTGTATGTCGAAATCGACCCGCTAAGTTCACCGGGGACATTCAGAGCTTTTGAAAAGTCGAGTAAACAGTTAAGTAATGTGCAGAAACAACAATTAATGGTCGGGTTTAATATTTCAGCGAAACAGGTAAAGGATTGGAAAATATATACACAAGCCTACCAACAGCTCAAAATATTGGGCATACAAAAACTTGGTGTTGCAAATTATGAATTGGATCAGGGACGTGAGATTCATAACCATCTTTATGCTGATCTCAGTCTGAATGATTCTGCGCTGAATTATAAAGATCCATATGTTATTGATTTTAAAGCGGAGCAGAAATAATGTTTGAATTGAGTCAGCTTCGCTTCAGTGATGTCATTTTTGGCTTTGCCTTTTTATATCCCTTGTTTATGGCTTGGGCATGGATTGCAGGTGGCTTATGGTTTTATTTTAAGCGTGAGTTTAATCAGCCAGATCATCCTGAGCCGAGTCAGGACGGTTGTAGCATTATTATTCCGTGTTTTAATGAAGAAAAACAAGTCCGCCAGACCATCAGATATGCATTACAAAGTCAGTATCCAAAATTTGAAGTAATTGCTGTCAATGATGGTAGTTCTGATCGTACCGCCGAAATATTAAATGAACTGGAAAAAAAGTATCCTCAATTACGTGTAGTTCATTTGGCTGAAAATCAAGGCAAGGCTCATGCTTTAAGAGCAGGAGCTATGGTGAGTCAGTATGAATATCTCGTTTGTATTGATGGGGATGCATTACTTCATCCTTATACCGTCCTCTGGATGATGCATCATCTTACTATTTTTCCACGTGTTGGTGCGGTAACAGGCAACCCTCGAATCATTAACCGTTCTAGCGTATTGGGCAAAATACAAGTTGGAGAGTTTTCTTCCATTATTGGACTCATCAAACGGGCACAAAGAACATACGGACGTTTGTTTACTGTTTCAGGCGCAATTGTAGGTTTTCGAAAAGTTGCACTAAATCGAATTGGTTATTGGCGTGATGACATGATTACTGAAGATATCGATGTTTCATGGCGCTTGCAATTTGATCACTGGGATTTACATTATGTGCCGCAGGCACTCTGTTATATCTATATGCCTGAAACATTTCAAGGTTTATGGAAACAACGTCTGCGTTGGGCACAAGGTGGTATCGAAGTTATTTTTGCATATATTCCCAAAATATTTAAATGGCATCTGCGCCGTATGTGGCCAATTGCATTTGAAGCTTTGATCAGTGTGGTTTGGGCCTATGTGATGTTTAGTATCTTCATCTTATACTTTTATGGATTATTTTTTAGCTTACCAGGAGAATGGGCGATTCAGTCACTTTGGCCGCAGTGGTATGGGGTAATTTTAGGGATCACGTGTTTAATCCAATTTTTAGTGAGTTTGATGATTGATCGACAATATGATCGCCGACATTTTCGTAATTATTTCTGGGTGATCTGGTATCCACTGTTTTTCTGGATATTGTCGATGTTATCCACGGTGATCGCTTTACCTAAAACTATCTTTAAAACTCAAAAGCGGGCGCGTTGGGTAAGCCCAGACCGAGGCTTCGGGGCAGAGAAAGAATATGAAAAATAATCCTATAAAATCAGATATTCATTCTGAACAGCATTCGCTTGATATTCCAGAATATATTGATCGACCAGAATATGTAAAAAATAAATGGGCTGGCTTTTCACTACAAATTTTGGGCTGGAGTCTCTGGATGTGGCTGATTATGCCGCTCTTTACTATTTTATTATGGTGGTTTGAAGGACAAAATATTTATAAGCAGTTGTTTTTATCATTAAACAATAATGGTCGATACAGTTTATATATGTTAGTCAGCTGTATTATGGTTTTAATCATGATTTTATTCGTTTGGGCTTCGTATAACTGGGTACGTTTTTATAATATTCAACGACGAAATATGCCAGAACCGGCAACAGAAGCCCAAATTGCTGAAAGTTTTAACTTGAATGTACGAGATATTATGACCATGAAAAAGAGTAAAAATATGACGTTACATTTTGATAATCATGGAAATCTGGTTAATTATGAAACGAGTATATAAACATTGCTGTGGTTCATCGTTTAAGATAAATACTATTCAGTCTGGTATATATAAGAATATGATTGAAAATGCGATATTTGAATCGCATTTTCATCTTCAAAACTTAAAGGCTATTGATTAGATTTTGACTTTAGACTTTCAGTTAAGCCATTAATATCACCACCTTGTAACCCTAGCTCATTCATTAAACTATCAATCAAAGGGGCCTGAGAGCGATAGCGTAATGCACTATTGACAACCTGATCAGACAATGAGGTTTGGCTATTTTCCTGCGTTTCAGATGCATGAGAATTGCCTGTAAAACCACTTAAACCGTTTACTTGTAAAATCTTGATGTCATCAATATTTTCCATTGGCTTCACACTTTCACGAATAATTTCAGGCAAATATTTCAGCAAGGCAAGACGAATTTGCATTTCTACTTGCTCAGTTGAAAGGACGTTGGAAGCTTCATTAACCGCACGTGTTCCTTCTGCATCAACCTGATATTGTTTTTCCTGAGCCTGTGCAAGTAACATTTTGGCATCTGACTCACCTTTGGCTTTTAGGCGTAATTTTTCAGCATCTGCTTCAGCTGCAATCCTTACGGCTTCCGCATCATCTACTGCTGCTTGTTTCGATGCTTCGGCTGCAACAGTAATGGCAATTGCGTCTTTCTCCGCTGCTTGTTTAGCTGCCACCAGTTCTACGGCTTTTTCACGTTCTGCGCGCTGAGTCTCACGCACGGTTAAAACTTCTTCTTCGGCTTTTACTGCGGCTGCTCGCGCTTGATCTGCCAGAGCTTTAGCCTCCGATTCAGCACGGGACTTTTCAGCAATCGCAATGGCACGATCCTGCTCAGCCAATTCAATGGTCTTTTTCTGTTCAACCTGAGCTTTTTGAATTAACTGAGATTTTAAAATATTTTCGTTTTCTACATCACGAGCCGAGGCAATACGTTTAATTTCAACTTCACGTTCAGCAGCAATACGCGCTTCTTCTGCTTCGCGTTTTTTTGCAGCTTCTTGAGATGCAATTTCTGCAAGCTGTTCGGCACGGCGAATGGAAATTTCCCGTTCTTGTTGCAGTTTGGCATATTCTTCTTCGCGTAAAATTTGTAAACGTGCTTGCTCAGTTTCAAGATTTTTGGCTTTAATTGCGAGATCTGCGTCCTGTTCAATGTCATTGCGTTTTTTACGACGGTCTTCAATGGTTTCTGTAAGCTTGGTCAAGCCTTCGGCATCAAAGGCATTTTGTGGATTAAAAAACTTAAAACTGGTCTGATCCAGTCCAGTGAGGGAAACTGTTTCAAGTTCCAGACCATTTTTAAATAAATCCTCAGAGACGACCTGTTGTACTTTTTGCACAAAATCAACGCGTTTTTCATGTAGCTCCTCCATTGCCATTTCGGCAGCAACGGCCCGTAAAGAATCGACAAATTTACCTTCGACTAAATCTTTAAGTTCTTGAGGTGACATGGTTTTTTTACCCAGAGTCTGTGCGGCTGTCGCAATCGATTCGGCGGTGGGTTTAACACGCACATAAAATTCAGCCATCACATCCACACGCATACGATCTCGGGTAATTAAAGCCTGATCCGCCGCTCGTTTAACTTCCAGACGTAAAGTATTCATATTGACGGGAATGATTTCATGCAAGACAGGGAGTACAATGGCGCCGCCATTTAAAATCACTTTTTCACCGCCAAAGCCCGTGCGCACAAAAGAAACTTCTTTACTGGAACGACGATAAAGACGGGCAATAATAATGCCAATAATCACAAGGGCAACAAGAATAATGCCAGCAACGACAAAAATCTCAAAAAGAGCAGAATTAAACATATTGTTGTCTCTTAATCATTTGTATGTTGAGAAATGGCTTGAAAACCAAGCTTGTTTTTTTGAGTTAAAATAACGATTTGACCCTGTTGGAAAATTTCGTCTTGTTCAGGTTCGACCAGTACATAATGTGTTTGTCCGAATTGGTCTTTTACTTTGGCTTGAGCAGGCGAGTGTGGGCGGGCAATACCTAAAATGATTTCTGCCTGTTGTCCAATGAGGTCTTCGCTAAAAATTGCCGTTGTTTCATCTTTAGGAATAATTTTGCTCACTAAGGCTGAAGCCCACCGAACAAAAGGCATAGAAAGAAAAAGTACAGCAGGTGCAATCAACCAAACTGAAAAATAATGTTCAGTAAACGAATAGAAAACCCCTTGAATGATAAAACCTGTCAGTGCGTATGTGGTTAAAAATATAATCAGCCAAATCAATAAAGGAATTCTGCCCAAATATAGCCAATCGAAAAATTGCCAAATCATGCCGTGATCAGCTTCTAAATCAAAATCAGTTTGGTAATCGCTTAGCTGTTCTGGTAAAAACTGATCCATAACTTGGGAAGAGCCACCAATTAAAAGCAGAAGTAATTCGAGTATTCCAATTGCAAGACACAATACCAGACTGATACTGAAAATATAATTTGAAGGATGAGTAAACAATTCCCACAACATGAAATGACTCTTTATCTTATTGAATTAAATTATTTTTCTTACTACAGTTGTATGTATAAGTAATCTTAAAAACGATAACATTTATCATTTATAAAGTCTATTGTAAGCCTATCAATTTTATCTAATTTAATTTCTATTTTAATTTAAATACACATTAAATTTAAACTTTAAAAAAGGAAAAATAATTGAATAAATAACAGACAAGATATGAAATATATGATTTACTACTAGAGTAAATTTTAAACAAAAAAAAGCGCAATGATTGGGGTGATCATTACGCAGAACAACGAATCTGTTATACACAGCTTCGGTTAAGGAGAAATGTCATGAAATTGGGGAAATTCATAACTTCATGACTTATATTAATTTCATACTTGAGCGATTTCATTGGTATTCACGTTAAGTAGTGTTAAATCACGTTAATAAAATGATTATTTTGTGAGCTGAATATCATTTTAAAATGATATTAAAAAGATATTGAATGATGGTAACGTATTAAAAAATAAAGGCTCTTTATAATAAGAGCCTTTCAAGTAGACATAATGTACGGATTAAATTTAGAATTTAAACAACCCTAAACCCTCTTTAACTTCATCCAGTGTTTGCTGAGTAATAATACGGCATTTTTCGGTGCCATCCCGTAATACATCCATAATGTAATCAGGATCTTTAGCTAATTCCTCACGACGTTCACGGATTGGGCTGATTAAGTCTTTTAAAATACCTTCAAGGCGTTTTTTGACTGTACCATCACCTAAACCACCACGACGATAATGTGCTTTTAATTCTTCTACTTCTTCTGAATTTGGATCAAAGGCATCCAGATAAGTAAATACAATATTCCCTTCAACCTGACCAGGATCTTCAATGCGTAGATGGTTCGGATCGGTATACATGGCATTGACGGCTTTTTTGATGTCTTTATCAGACGCATTTAAGACAATGGTATTGCCCAATGATTTTGACATCTTGGCCTTACCATCAAAGCCAGGCAAACGTGCCATATTGGAGAGGAGTGCTTTACATTCAGGTAGTAAGTCCTGACCAATTTGACGATTGACACGACGAACAATTTCATTGGTCTGTTCAATCATAGGAATCTGGTCTTCACCGACTGGAACCACAGTTGCTTTAAAGGCAGTTATATCTGCGGCTTGTGCAACTGGATAACATAAGAAGCCTGCAGGAATATCACGTTCAAAACCACGCATCTGAATTTCAGATTTGATAGTGGGGTTACGTTCAAGACGCGCTACGGTTACAAAATTCAAATATAGCATGGTCAATTCATTCAGTGCAGGTAAACAGGACTGAACGCAAATCGTTGTTTTAGTTGGATCGATTCCGACTGCTAGATAATCCAGTGCAACTTCTAGAATATTACGACGTACTTTATCTGGATTATCTGCATTATCTGTTAATGCTTGAGCATCCGCCAATAATAGATGTTGATGATGGCTGTCCTGTAAACCTACACGTGAGCGTAGAGAACCTACAAAATGGCCTAAGTGAAGCTGTCCAGTGGGACGGTCGCCAGTCAAAATAATTGGACGATGATCAAGATTACTCATTCTCTATTCCAAAGTGGTATGAATCTACATATCATTAAACGATTGAATAGGCGACATTGTACGGCATAATTTTTTTTAATGTCAGTCACAATAAAAAAGAAGCTTAAAAAACCTAAGGAAAATTAAATGGCGAGTAGCTTACTTTTATTACTTGATGATATTGCCACAGTACTTGATGATGTTGCAGTCATGAGCAAAATGGCAGCAAAAAAAACTGCGGGCGTACTGGGCGATGATTTAGCATTAAATGCACAGCAGGTCAGTGGCGTTCGCTCAGATCGTGAACTTCCTGTGGTATGGGGCGTTGCTAAGGGCTCATTTATTAATAAATTAATATTAGTACCTTTGGCATTATTGATTAGTGTGGTTGCGCCGTGGCTAATTAATCCCTTACTCATGATTGGTGGTTTGTTTTTGTGTTATGAAGGCGTAGAAAAAGTACTACATTCATTGCATCACAAAAAAGCCAGTACCCCTGAAGAGGCCGCCGAAAAACTGGTCAAAGACGAAACCGATTTGGTAACTTATGAAAAGGAAAAAATTAAAGGGGCAGTCCGTACGGACTTTATTTTATCTGCTGAAATTGTGGTGATTTCGCTGGGTACTGTGGCAACTGCAGCATTTATGACGAAAGTGACTGTGCTTAGTATTATTGCCGTAATTATGACGGTTGGAGTCTATGGTTTCGTGGCGATGATTGTCAAAATTGATGATCTGGGACTTTATTTGACTCAGAAATCATCAAATATCAAACAGGGAGTCGGTCGGGCTTTACTGGCATTTGCTCCAAAGTTAATGAAAACTCTTACCATCGTCGGGACGATTGCAATGTTCCTTGTTGGAGGCGGTATTATTGCGCATACCATTCCATTGTTACATCACTTTACTGAAGATACCACAGACCATCTGGAGCTGATTCCAAATGTTGGTAATATTATTGGCGCGATAACACCCACTTTGATTAATCTGGGAATTGGGATTATTGCTGGTGCAATTGTATTAATGGTTGTAAGCTTAATACAAAAGCTGTGGCCAAAAAAATCAACTTCATAGAATTATTACGATAATAAAAGATAAGAGGTGAATGATGCGCTGGAAAGGTCGTCGAGTCAGTACCAATGTAGAAGATCGTCGTGGAGGCGGTGCTGCTAAAGCAGGTGGTATTAGTATTCTGGGTTTAATTGTGGCATTTGTGGCTTGGAAGTTTTTTGGTGTAGATCCGCAAATGGCATATCAGGCGACCCAGACTGTGACTCAATCGCAGCAAAGTGGGCAGGCACCTGAACAACTTACTCCCGAGCAGCAGGAAGCCTCAGAATTTGTTGGTACAGTGCTAGCAGATACTGAAGATACTTGGGCTCCAATTTTTAAACAATTAGGTGGAAATTATACCCCGCCAAAATTAGTTATGTTCTCCGGTGCCATTCGCTCGGGGTGCGGCACTGCCCAGTCTGCAATGGGACCTTTTTATTGTCCGGCAGATCAGAAAGTGTATATTGACACGGCTTTCTTTAAAGATATGCGTCAGCAAATGGGAATTTCGGGTGAGCAAAATCAGACTGAACTTTCACGTCAGGATCAGGCCGGAGATTTTGCACAGGCGTATGTCATTGCACATGAAGTAGGTCATCATGTGCAAAATCTGCTAGGAATTTCGTCACAGGTTCAGCAAGCTCAGGCACAGGGAAGTCGTACTCAGGCCAATCAGCTTTCAGTCAGGCTGGAATTACAAGCGGATTGTTTTGCGGGGATTTGGGCGAAACATAATGAACAGAGAACTCAATTTTTAGAACAGGGTGATATTGAAGAAGCAATGGATGCTGCCCAAAAAATTGGTGATGATTATTTGCAAAAACAAGCAACAGGTCAGGTGGTTCCTGATAGTTTTACTCATGGTACCAGCCAGCAGCGTATGCACTGGTTTCAGGTGGGGCTAAAAACAGGTGACTTAAATCAATGTAATACTTTTGAATCCAATATTTAAAAATAAAGGGCTTGAAAAAGCCCTTTATTTTTATCCTTTATTCATGTTCATTATGCTGAGGCGGTGGATAACGGAATCCACGAGTTTTATAAGCCAGATAACCAACACCAATCGCTGCCCAGATTAAACCGATTTTCAGTGCAAGCTGATCGATTTCAAGCCACATCATAAATACACTGGCAAACCCTAATACAGGAATGACGATATAATTAAAAATGTCCTTGATAGTTTTAGTACGACCATCACGCAGAGCGTATCTTGAAATCACCGAAAAATTGACAAAACTAAATGCAGTTAAAGCACCAAAACTAATCAGATTGGCAATATGTTCAAAATCAAGAAAACCTGCAGTGAGCGCAACGACACCAACAATCACAATATTATAAGTGGGGGTATATAGTTTAGGACTGATATGCCCAAAAATTTTCTTGTTAATTACCCCATCGCGTCCCATCACATACATCAGTCGTGAAACACCAGCATGTGCTGAAATCCCAGATGCCATAACCGTTACAATAGCAAAATATAAAATGACGGTTTGGAACGTGATTCCCCCAATTGCCAATAAAATCTCAGGTTGGGTTTCATCAATTTTTTTGAAATATTGAGCTGGATCGCTTGGGAAATAGATTTGCATAAAATAGGTGCTAATAATAAAAATGACACCCGCAATTAATGCTGTCAGGAAAATCGCTTTTGGTAATACTTTTTCAGTGTCCTTGGTTTCTTCCGCCAAAGATGACAATGCATCAAAGCCTGTAAATGAGAAACATAGAATTGTTGCACCTGTAATCAGTGCACCAACAGATGTCATTTCATTCCAGAAAGGTGCAATACTCCAAAGCTGATATTGCGATTGATCCAGACTACCATCGGCATTCATACCTTGGGTCAGTAATAAGTAGACTTTATAGGTAAAATAGAAAATGACACCAATCTGCAAGAACACAATGGTACTGTTAAAACGTGCAACAAAACGCGCACCAAACAGATTGACCACAGTCATTAAAATCGTTAAGCCAATGACCCAGATCCAGTTATTTACCCCAGGAAAAAGAGCACGTAAATAAATATCTGCCAAAATAATATTGACTAAAGGGGAGAGCAAATAATCCAGCCATGACGACCAGCCCACCATGAATCCGACATTAGGATGAATGGACTTTTGTGCATAAGTATAGGCAGAACCCGCTGACGGATAGCGCTTAATCATATGCCCATAACTAATGGATGTGAGTAGAATTGCAATCAGGGCAAAGATATAGGATGTGGGTACATGGCCATGACTATCTTGAGATACTAGACCAAAAGTATCAAAAACCGTCATTGGCTGAATATATGCCAAACCAATAATAATGATGTGCCACAGCACAAGATTTTTTTGCAGTTTTGCCGCAGGTTGAGTCCCAGTGTGAGTTGTCAACGGCGTATCCTCATAATCGTTGATCAAGGATCAGTCATGTCTGTTAAGGATCGTTTGAGACGAACGATCCCCCCTATGTTAAAAAGTAAAGTGCGCCAATCTATCCTAAAATGGTGCCTTTTGTCAGTAACTTTGTGGAATTTTTAGCAAATTTTTTGCCAGTTTACTCAACTATATGATGAATGAAAATTCACCTAAAAATAAAAAGCCTGAATTGATTGAAAATTCAGGCTTTTTATTAAATTTTAATGTTTTGAATTCTGTAAAGAAGCTTCAATTACCATGCTTTTTGCAAAATTGCTCTGAGATCCTGAAAATTAGCTTCTTTAGGGTTATAGATAATTGAACCATCATTCAACGCTTTCTCTGCAATTTCGTCTAACTGTGCTTCCGTAACTTTACCAGTTTCACGTAAATTCCGCGGTAATTTGGTTAAGCTAAACAAACGATCACGCATCGCTAAAATAGTTGCAATGGCTTTTTCGGCGCGTAGATTGGCAGGCGTCTGAGCATAAATATCCGCTCCAGCCAGCGATAATAAGAGTTCACCTATTTTATCGCCATTCACTTCCTTGTTGTATTCAAGTACATATGGCAAAAATAAGTTCATGCATAACCCATGAGGCAGATGAGCAACTGCACCTAAGGCATGACCAAGAGAATGAACTAAACCAACCATTGAGTTAGAAAAAGCAATTCCTGCCATCGTAGATGCTTGAGCTAACTCTAAACGTCCTTGAGCATCGGAAGGGTTTTCAATGACATTAAACAGGTTTTCACTAATTTTCTTAATGCCTGCACTTGCGTAAGCATCACTTAAAGGATTTGCTGCAAGACAAGTATAAGCCTCAACACAATGGGTAAGAGCATCCATACCAGTCATAGCTGTTAGATGTGCTGGCAACGTTAATGTCATGCGTGGATCAAGAATAGCCGCATGAGGCATTAAATAATAAGACGCAAATGCAAGTTTTACATTCTTTTGGGTATCTGAAACTACGGCAACCATTGTTACTTCTGAGCCTGTACCAGATGTGGTTGGAATCACAAAAAATGGCTTGAGGGCTTTCGGTAAATTATGTGCACCCGAATATTTGAGCAGATCATTGCCACCTTCAGAAACCAAAATATTAGTTGCTTTTGAAGTATCGATAACTGAACCACCACCAACCGCAATAATCGCATCGCAATTATGATCGCGATACAATTGTGCTGCATTGCGAACAGTTTCGAGACTGGAATCTGGTGGTACATCATCAAAAATATAGCCAATTTCCGCATCTGTTGAGGCAAAAGCAGTTTCGATGGGTTCAAGTAATTTATTGGCTCTTACCCCTTTGTCGGTGATGATCATGGGGCGTTTTGAACCTAATGTCGCAAGCTCAAATGGAATGTGTTCTAAAGCCGCACTACCCGCGATTACTTTAACTGGACAAAAAAATTCGTAATAAGGTTTAGCCATTTTATACACTCCGTTTTAAGTATGACTGTGCGACTTTCAAATAAATATTAGCAGCTTCACTGAGTTTATCCTTGAGGCTCAGTTCGACTGGATATTGTTTTACGGCTAATGATGCGACCATTTTAGGTAAAATCAATGACTCCATTTTGTTGAGGCAACGAACTAATCGAATGGCACTCGATACATCCCCATCGGCAATCATACGGTCATTGGCAAAAGCCTGCGCCGTACTTTCCTGAAATGAAAACACCATAAAAGCATGAGTTAAATGCTTAAAAGTAACGGTTAAATCTGGTTTCCCTTGTTCAAGGGTAATTAATTGCAGTTTTTTATCTGCAGTAACTTCAGCGACAAATGCAGGCCCATTAGGGAATACATTCATGGATAAAACGAAGCCTGCTGGAAATTTAGCAACTTCATTTTGTATTTCTTCATCGACCTGACTTGCCATGACGAGGCCACGTCCAATCACATCCATCATGAGTTTAACGTAGCCCAGTTGCAATGCGGGTTTTACGGTTTTACTTGAAATCACACGTTATCCCTTTTAACATTCTAATTTTAAGTTTTAGAGTAATTACTCTAAATAGTTTTTTGAAAAAAATAAAGTAAATTATGTCAAGGTGACTTGTACGTCACTAAAGTAATCGGTGTTTTTAAAATATTCAACTACATCTGCACAAAGCTGTTCAAACTTTGGATAGTCCTGAAGAAGGTCGCACAAACGAACCATTTCAAGACCTGCATAACCACATGGGTTAATGGTTTGGAAACCTGTTAAATCACAATCAATATTTAAAGCCAATCCGTGATAGCTGCGTCCACGTCGGATTTTAAAGCCCAAAGATCCAATTTTACGCTCTTCTACATACACCCCAGGTGCATCGGGTTTGGCATAGGCTTTAATTCCATACTTATTTAATAGGTCGATCATTAATTGCTCAGCAAAAGATACTAATGCACGTACGTTCCATTTCAGACGATTTAAATCAAACATAAAATAAATTACCATTTGACCTGGGCCATGCCAAGTCACTTGCCCTCCACGATCAGATTGCACTACAGGAATGTCAGTTGGGATTAAAATATGTTCTGGTTTTCCTGCCTGTCCCTGAGTAAGTACGTCAGCATGTTGTAAAATCCAGAGTTGATCGGCTGAGTTTTCATCCCGATGCTCAGTCAGATCTTTCATTTCCTGAAAGCGCGTAGCATAAGGGGTTAAGCTTTGATATTGATGGATAATAAGAGTGGGTTTATTGCTCATCAGGTATCTCGAGTTCCAGATATTGCAAGATTTTATTGCCGTTATTTTCGTAGCCATAATTAGGCAGGGAGTCTAAAAAATTTGTCCAGTTTTTTAGACGATAGAGTGTCTGACTATTTTTTGCATAATATATACCTTTATTGATTTTATCTATCATACTGCTATAACACGTCTTTGTATTAAATTTTGCTAAGAAATAGTCGCCGAAAATCTCATTGTAAAAAATAGTCAGAAAAATGAAAAATCATCGACTTAATAATGGCTTGAATATCGTAATAATGTCAGGTTTGTATCAAAATAAAAAATCCAAAATACTTTCGCATTTTGGATTTATCTATTATAGCGCCGTTTTGATGAGCGAGCAGGCCGCAAGATCAGCATACAGGGCATGTACTTGTTCTAATTCATCAAAACGTAATTGTGCGGTTAATGAATGATATTTTCCAGTACGAGATGGCTGTACTTTGAGAGAGTCACCATCAAATTCTGGAAAATGTTTTTGCAAGATATCAACCACTGCAACACGAAGTTCATCGCCAGCATCACCAATTAGTTTGATTGGATAATCCATTGGGAATACCCAAAGATGCTCTTGTAATTCGCGAGAAGGAGTACGGTCTAACATAACATTCTCCATATGAAATGCCTGCGAAAATGCAGGCATCTGATGTATTTGAATAGTAAATGGGGACAGTCATTTAAATTTCAAGTGACTGTTCATTTAATCAAATTAGTCATTTTCAAGGAATGAACGTAAGTGTTCAGAACGTGAAGGATGACGTAATTTACGTAGAGCTTTTGCTTCAATCTGACGGATACGCTCACGAGTAACGTCAAATTGTTTACCTACTTCTTCCAAAGTATGGTCGGTTGGCATATCAATACCGAAACGCATTTTTAAGACTTTCGCTTCACGTTCCGTCAGATTTTCCAACACTTCACGAGTCGCTTCTTTTAAGCCTTCTGAAGTTGCGGCATCTACTGGAGATGTGATGTTTGAGTCTTCGATAAAATCACCCAAATGTGAATCTTCATCATCACCGATTGGGGTTTCCATCGAAATTGGTTCTTTGGCAATTTTTAAAACCTTACGAACTTTGACTTCGTCCATTTCTAGACGTTCACCTAATTCTTCAGGGGTTGGTTCACGACCCATTTCCTGTAATAACTGACGTGACACACGATTGATTTTGTTAATTGTTTCAATCATATGTACAGGAATACGAATAGTACGTGCCTGATCTGCAATCGAACGAGTGATAGCCTGACGAATCCACCATGTTGCATAAGTCGAGAACTTATAACCACGACGGTATTCAAATTTATCCACTGCTTTCATTAGACCGATGTTACCTTCCTGAATCAAATCAAGGAATTGTAATCCACGGTTGGTATATTTTTTGGCAATCGAAATGACTAGACGCAAGTTAGCTTCTACCATTTCTTTTTTGGCACGGCGAGCTTTGGCCTCACCCACTGCCATACGTTTAGAAATATCTTTGATCTCACGAACGTGCAGATCAAGGTCTTTTTCAATGTCGGCAATTTTCTGTTGAAAGGCCAGAACATCTGGACGAACTTTTTCTAAATAAGTACGAGTTTCAGCAGGTGTTTTAGCAATTTGCTCATCTAACCAAGCAGGATTGGATTCCTGACCTGGGAAGCTAGTACGGAACTGGTTACGATCCATACGACCACGACGCACGGCATAACGCATAATTTCACGTTCATTGGCACGGATTTGTTCATGCGTACCGCGAATCATTTCTGAAATAATATCAAACAGACGCGGAGTAAACTTGAACATCATGAAAACAGTCGCAAGTGATTCAAGAGCATTTTTAGCCTGTTCACTGCTACGACCGTGCTGTTCAATCACCGCTTTGGTATTTTTCCAAGCTGCGTCTAATTCTTCGAAACGAACTTTGGCTACTTCAGGATCTGGACCAGATTCACCTTCAGAATCATCATCACTCTCAGACTCTTCTTCTTCGTCGTCATCATCAAGTTTTACATCTTTGGTCGTTTTAGTTGAAGAGTCTTCGTCTTTATCATCCAGCTCAGCTTCTTCTTCAAGCACTTCTGGAATATCTTCATCAGTTTCGGGGTCAAGATAGCCGGAAAGAATATCTGCAAGGCGACGCTCACCTGTTAGAAAGTCATTATATTCTTGGAGTACAACTTCAACGGCATTTGGCCAATAAGCGATTGAGTGCAATACATCGCGGATACCTTCCTCGATACGTTTTGCAATGCTGATTTCACCTTCACGGGTCAGAAGTTCAACTGTTCCCATCTCACGCATGTACATACGCACAGGGTCAGTAGTACGACCAGGTTCACTCTCAACGGATGCCAATACTGCCGCTGCTTCTTCTTCTGCAACTTCATCTGCTGCTTCAGTTGAATCACCAAACATCGTATCATCAGATTCAGGGGCACGTTCATGTACCGGAATACCGACGTCCTGAAGCATCTGAATGATGTCTTCAATCTGTTCACTTTCAGTGATTGAGTCCGGGAGATGATCGTTGACCTCAGCGTAGGTTAGATAACCTTGTTCTTTGCCTCGGCTAATCAGAGCCGCTACCTGAGAAGTAGGGGAATGCATATCGCTCATCTTTGCTTACTCTTCGTTGAATCTGTGGCAGTAAAAAACCGTGCATGATAGCACAATTTGCTGTAAAAGTTTTCGATTTGATCGGTTATATCTGAATTAAAAAATATGTTTGATTTCACAGCTATTTTTTGAATATTGGGTTTGAATTATTTTTTTCAAGTTACGCCATCCTAAATTTTTCATCAAGAATTATCGGTAGAAGTTAGCAAGAGTTTTATAAATATACAAATTTTTTGATGAAAAAAGATACAAATAATCCTCTAAAAGCAAAAAAAATAAAAAAAACTTGACATGCCTGATTAGGCAAGATAAATAGCGCCTAGACCTATTCACATTTTTTCACTACGAGGTAGTTTTAGTGTCTTCTACAGATTTTGAATTAGATGATAGCTACGGTGATGATGATGATGTTAGTTTTGATGAAGCATCAGGCAAAATCAGTGCAAAAGAATCATTAGAAAAGCGTCGTTTAATTGATGATCTTTTGGCGCAGCGCCGTTTAGAGCGGGAGTTGAAAGACTTTGATTATGACTTCGATGACGATGATCTGGATGATGAAGACTAACAGAATCAAACGCCGCATACAGACCTTAAAATGTTATGATATGCGCTATTTATTGATAACACTGGATAAACAATGAGTACCTTAGATTTAGATCAATTAAGTGATTATCTTGATGGTGACCAAAACGAACATGGTTTGGACTTTGCGGCAACTCATGGTTTCCTGTGTGCAATTGCAGTTGGTCCGCAGTTTGATCGTTGGTTAGATGAGTTATTTGATAGCAATCAGAAGAAAGTTCCTACTGCCATCATTGAACAAATCAAACTGTGGTTAGATTCGATCCGCCAAAATTTAGCCAATGAAGAGGGGATTGAGTTTCCTTTTGAAATTGAAGAAGCCGATGTAGATTCAAGTTTGGGTGACTGGAGTGTTGGTTTTGTTGATGCTATGTTTCTAAATGAGGATGCATGGTTTGCACCAGAATATGAAGAACAATTGGTGGATTTAACTTTACCGATTATGGTGTTTAGCGGTATCGATGAAGAAGATCCACAAATGGAATCTTTCCGCCGCAATGGTCAGCTGATGGACGAGTTGGCAGAAGAAATTCCTGATAATCTCAATGAATTGTATTTAATGTATCATACTCCAACATAAGGTTTGATCACGCAGTCGAATCCATTAAAACACCTCTTATATAAGAGGTGTTTTTTTATACTCAGGATCTTGCGGTAAGTAACCACACCTTACTTCGTGGATTCTTTCCTTTATTACCTTCAGGATCGACAAACTGTTCCTTTAAAAGTCGAACTTGATAAAAAGGGCTATACAGTTGTTGCACTTCTTTTGCTTCCACTGAAAAAGGAGGCCCTTCAAAACTGTTTTGATCATATTCATAACTAATGAGAAATTGAGGCGCGGTTTGACTGATCTGAATAAGATGTTTGGTATATTGGCGTCGCATGTCTTTGGGTAGGGCAATGAGTGCAGCACGATCATAAATGGCATCTACTTGCCCAAGTTGTTCTTTCGCCAGATCAAAAAAATCACCCACATAAATGTCAATCTGTGGATGGGAATAATGAATTAAATCATTTTGTTCTGAAATTTTAAAATCGAAATTAAAATCTTGTGTGAGCTGTTCGATTAATGCCACCACTGCAATTTGGCTTAGTTCAATGGCAACTACACGAAAGCCTTGTTGTATAAGCCAACGAATATCTAACGTTTTGCCACTTAAAGGAACAAAAACGCGCTGCTTAGTTTTTAAATGAAGCTCAGACCAATGTGCCACAAGCAGAGGGCTTGGAGTGAGTTGATGAAAACCAATCCGATTTTCTTGCCAGCGCTGATGCCAGAATTCGTGTTGCATAATTACCTCGGGTTATTGGTTTTATAGAATTTACGATAGATCCACCAGCCGACAAATAATAAAGTAATCGTCAAAATGATATAGCCTACACGATGCATAATCGCAAACATAAGTTCCTGATTTTCACCAAAATAAAAACCGACGCAGGCAAGAAATGTCGTCCAGATGATAGTTCCAAAACTGCTATACAGCATAAATTTACCAAATGGCATTCGACTCATACCAGCAGGAATACTAATTAATGAACGAACTGCGGGTATCATGCGGCCAAAAAATACAATGCGATGTCCGTAATGCTCAAACCAATTCAACGCTTTCTCGAGATCTTTTGATTTAATAAAGAGGTATTTCCCGTAACGATCAACCCATTTGAATAAGGCCGCATGTGAGATTTTTCGACCAATTGCATAAAGTAATGCAGCTGCAAGAATCGACCCTAAACTCCCTGCCATAATCACCCCAATGATTTGAAGTTGACCACGTGAAGCAGTATAGCCCGCACTAGGCATAATCACTTCTGAGGGAATGGGGGGGAAAATATTATCCATAAACATCAGGAAGGCAATGCCGAAATAGCCCAGACTTTCAATTATCTGGATGATCCAGTTGTTCATATACTTTCATTGGTAAATAATCTGATTTTAAAGATTAAGTCTCTGTTTTTAAATCTTTATTGTGTAAATAAGCGTATTCATTTTTTCTATACATTTCCCTACATAATCCTGCATGTAACTCAAGCATTGATCGCTTAGGATGGAAACATACTGATGACAATAAAAGGATAAAACCATGCAACTTGGCATTACCATGTTTGGTGACTCTCGTTTTAATTTGCTGACCAATGAAATTCAATCACCTGAAATTCGTATGAAAGAAATCATTGAAGAAATTAAACTCATGGATGAGGTTGGACTTGACTATTTTGGTATCGGTGAACATCACCGTGCAGACTATGTGGTTGCAGCACCTGAGATCATTTTGGCAGCAGCAGCCACACAAACTAAACGTATTATTTTGGGAAGTTCAGTTTCAGTCATCAGTTCTGCAGATCCTGTAAAATTATTTCAGGATTTCGCCATGATTGATTTATTGTCAGATGGACGCGCAGAAATCATGGCTGGACGTGGTTCGTTTATCGAATCATTTCCCTTATTTGGTTATGATTTGAATCAATATGATGAGGTTTTTGGGGAAAAGCTGGATTTATTATTAAAAATTAATACAAATAATCCAGTGAGCTGGAAAGGAAAATTTCGTCCTGAACTTAAGGATCAGGATATTTATCCACGCCCCAAGCATGGAGAGTTACCCGTTTGGATCGCTGTGGGGGGAACACCACAGTCAGTCGAACGTGCAGCCCGTTTAGGTTTACCGGTCATGTTTGCAATTATTGGTGGCAATTATACAAATTTCAAAGCGTTATTTGATTATTATCAACAGGCTTATCAGGCCTATGGTCACGATATGCAGAACTTTGAAGTTGGCGTACATATGCATGCCTTTTTTGTGGAAGATCAAAACCAACTCATGCAGCTTCATTATCCAACTTATGCTGCCCAAATGAATCGCATTGGTGCAACTCGCGGTTGGCCAAATTATAAGCCTGAACAATATGAGCAGGGACGCAGTCAAGCAGGCCATCTGATCGTCGGGGATGCACCGTATGCCACTGATAAGATTATCGAGGTGATTGAAACCTTTGGTCTGACACGGTTTGCTGCACATTTGGATACAGGTGCAATGGAACATAAACATATGATGAAAGCTATTGAGATCTATGGAACTAAAATTGCACCCGAAGTCAGAAAAGCCGTGAATAAAGCTGATTAAAAAGTTGAAATTCTTAATATATGAATGAGGCAGGGATATGATACAGATCAAAATCAGGAAGGTGACTCAACAAGATAAAGATTGGATCGTTGAGTTATATCAACACAACTCAAAACAGTATCTGACGGACACTGACGGTAAGCTAGAGGCGGGTTTTGTACAGGATAATCCACATTTTGATCAACTTGTGCACCACTGGATTGAGTTATCGGCGATTGATGTTGCTGAACTGGATGGGCAGGCCGCTGGTTTTTTAGTAATACAACGTGAAATTGAGTCCAAAAGTCCTGAAATTTTGTCATACATTCAGGAATATGCTCATATTTTAATTTTACAAGAAAGGCCGTTGGCAGATTTACGCTATGCTGCTTATGCGCCTATTTTAGTGGATGATCAGTTTCGGGGGAAAGGGATTGCCAAGATTTTACATGATCAATCACTCGCAGAGCTAAAAGTTGCAGGATTCGATGCCATTGTTGCTTTTATCGATGTAGATAATCCTGTTTCACTTAAAATCCATGATGCATTGGGTATGCAGATTCTCGATAAAGTCGTATTGGCTTCTGGTCAATTTTTTATTTTGGGGCAAATGACAGGCGAGTAGATCAAAAAGCCGAAATACAAAATTTCGGCTTAAGGTTATTTATGTATGGAAAACTTAAAGACGCTTACGTTTTGCTGCGGCAATTTGTGACTGACGCATACGAAAACCTTCTTTTTGTTTCTCAGAAGTTTTATCGATACAGTACACGCAAGACACGCCGTGTTCATAGTTTGGCAGAGTAACTTCTTCTGGGGTTAATGGCCAACCGCAGGCATGACATTTGATATTCTGGCCTTCTTCCACGCCATGCGTGACAGCAGTACGACCATCAAAGACAAAACATTCACCTTCCCATAAGCTCTCATCGGCTGGAGTTTCTTCCAGATATTTTAAAATACCGCCTTTTAAATGATACACCTCATTGAAGCCTTCTTGTAGAAGTAAGGAGGTTGATTTTTCGCAGCGAATACCGCCAGTACAAAACATGGCAATTTTTTTATCTTTATACTGTTCTAGATTTTCTTTAACGTATTCTGGAAATTCACGGAAAGTTTCAGTTTTCGGATCTATCGCGCCCTTAAATGTCCCCGCTTTATATTCATAATCATTACGAGTATCAATCAGGATCACATCATCACGGCGAATCAAATCATTCCATTCTTTAGGGTCAAGATAGTGGCCGACCAAATCACGGGGTTTAACTTCAACACCTAAGGTTACGATTTCTTGTTTCAATTTAATTTTCATTTTGCGAAATGGTTTTTCTGAGCTATGCGATTCTTTATATTCCATCGCATTAAAACCTTCATTCAACAAAAATTGATAAATGGTATCAATCGCTTGGCGATCACCTGCAACTGTACCATTAATTCCTTCACTGGCAACAATTAGAGTTCCACACAGATTGATGGCTTTGACTAGCTCTAGAAGACGTTGCTGTAAATCTGCAGCATCATTGACTTCTTTAAATTGATATAGCGCGGCAACAACCCAATCAGTGGTCGCTTGCTGTTCTACAGGTGCAAGCTGTTCTACAGTAGCGTTCATGGAAGACTCCAAAAGTATGAATGAAAAATTCTGGCGCGTATTTTAGCGCGAAATATAGGATTAGGCGAGAAAGTAATACATTTTATAGGGCTTTTAAAAGTTTAGAGGAATAACGGAAAAAATGATCTCTTTACAGAGAGATAAAAATTGTCAGGTAATATGTACTGGATAATTGTCGTATTTCTATTCAAAATACCAAGTATTGTGATTAAAATTTTATTGCATACAAGATATAGTATGTGAATGCTGTAAAATAGCAATTTAGTCTGATAAGCGTTTAAGATATTAAATAGAGAGATATGTTTTGAGTAACGATCGTCGCATTTCTACGATAACCCCTTGTGCAGGACGTTGTTCAACCACGTTCGGGGATAACGTATGTCGTGGCTGTCGCCGTTTTAATCATGAAATTATACGCTGGAATACTTTTACGCCTGAACAGCAACTCAGTATATGGAGGCGATTAGATTCGCAATTGGATCAAATTTTAATTCCTATGTTGCCTCATGCAAATGCGATTATTGTGATGCAATTTCTTGAATTAAAGCGAGTGCGCTTATTGGCACATGCTACAACAGGCCGGAAGTTATATCATGCACTGAAATTATGTGAAAAAAATAAACATCTGGTGCATGAGAGTGGGCTTTCAATAAATAGTGATCAGGTTAAGCCCGTGTGGCAAGAGTTTGAAAGACGGATCTTGTCTTTAGCACAAGCTAGTTATGATTTTGCTTGGTTACGTGCAGATGGAATGCGTACGCATTTATTGCAAATACTCGAAGAATCCTAAAAAGCCCCATGTCGGGGCTTTCGATTTTAAAGATGATGCGTCATGCGATATTGAACCAACTCTTCAATAGTAACCACGGTAAGATGATGAGTCTGTGCATAAGCCAACACCTGAATACCTGCAGCCATAGTTCCATCTGGATTAGTTAATTCACAAAGCACCCCTGATGGTTTTAATCCTGCAAGACGTGCAAGATCTATGGTCGCTTCAGTATGACCGCGACGGGTTAAAACACCGCCCTTACGCGCACGTAACGGAAATACATGACCAGGACGATTCAGATCACTGGCAACGGCACCATCTTTAATGGCAGTGTGGATCGTGGTGACACGATCCTGTGCAGATACTCCCGTGGTTACTCCTTGGGCCGCTTCAATAGTGACGGTAAATGCTGTATGAAACTGGCTAGAGTTATTTTGTACCATGGGTGGTAATTGTAGGTGGTCAGCCAGATCTTCAGTTAAGCAAAAGCAGACAATGCCTGAACCATCACGGATCATGCGTGCCATAGTTTCTATATTTAAAGTTTCAGCAGCAACAATCAGATCGGCTTCATTTTCGCGATCAAAATCATCCATGACTAACACAGGCTTGCCTTGGCGAATATCTTCTAATGCTTGCTGGATCCGTTGTTCAGCAGGGGAAAGGGCTGAAAAGAAAATTTCAGGTTGAATTAAACTAGACATATGAAATGCTCTCGTAAAGTAAAGTACGGTTAAACATTTCAGGACTGATGCAGAAATAGGGTCGTGACAATAGAACAGAAATGCTCTACTGAGAAACGTCGTCTTCTTTCATCCGGACTATACCGTCGGCTTTGGATTTGCACCAAATCTGCGATTGATGATAAACCATCAATTGCTCGCGGGCTTACTCGTAGAGAGTTTACCGCCGGTGGGGAATTGCACCCCGCCCTGAAGCGATGTCCAATGATTATAGTCTTTTTCAAGTAAAAGACGATATCTTTTTTAGAACAATAGCTTCAAAGCTTATTTAAAATAAACATTAAAAAAGCCCGCTAATGCGAGCTTTCCCAATATCTTAAATTTTAAGCCACTTGAACTGGAATACAATTTGCAGTGTGATTCACAGTATTATCTGGATTAGCATAGACCAAACGTGGTTTATGGGCATTTGCTTCTGCTTCGGTAAAATCACCAAATGTTGCAATAATCACAAGATCACCGACATCAGCTTGATGCGCCGCACCACCATTTACTGAGATAATACCAGAACGTTCTTCACCGCGAATGGCATAGGTTGTGAAACGTTTGCCATTGGTTACGTTCCAGACATGGATTTCTTCATATTCGCGAATCCCAGCTAAATCCATTAATACGCCGTCAATTGCACAAGAACCCTCATAATGAAGTTCGGCATGCGTAACCACTGCACGGTGAATTTTGCATTTTAATAAACGAGATAGCATGGCTAGCGTCTCCTGAGTTGACCTAAGCGTATGATCTTACGATTGAAACCTTATCTGACTTTTTGAGTCGGCATTTGAATGCGCATTTTGCTCTTAAAAAAAGCGAATGGCAAGCTCGATTGTTCAACAATTCAAGTTAATTGGGCTTGTAGGCATTGATTTGATTCATTGCCTGTGAAATTTGACCATCGACCAATAATTTCACTTTGGATAATGCATGATGAATCGCGTCATCCATCAGTTGTTGTTCATCTTTTGGCGCTTTACCGAGTACATGTCCAGAAACACGTTCCTTTGAGCCAGGATGACCAATACCAATTCGTAAACGATGAAAGTTTGAACCAATATGGGGAACAATGTCACGTAAACCATTGTGTCCACCATGTCCACCACCACTCTTGAGACGAATAACGCCTGGATCCATGTCCAATTCGTCATGAGCAATTAAAATGGATTCTGGGGAAATTTGATAAAATTTGGCAAAGGGAACGACACTTTGACCAGACCGATTCATGAAGGTGGTGGGAATCAGCAGACGAACATCGTGTCCTTCTATTGTACCACGTCCCGTATAACCGTTAAATTTGGGATCTTTTTTGAGAGTGATGCCATATTGATCTGCAAGCTGCTCAACAAACCAGAAACCTGCATTATGGCGGGTTTGAGCATATTCCGTACCGGGATTGCCCAAACCAACAATTAGCGAAATATTTGACACTAATTTACGCTCAATACAACTTACGCGCGTTTAAAGTCTGCGTGCATCGGTGTATTTTTAGCTGGGTGACGTTGTAACGCTTGGATTTTAACGTTTTCAACTTTGTCACCAATTTTGATTTCTACAACTTCTTCAAAGAATGAATTGCTTTCTAAAGCTTTTACAACTTCACGAAGTTCTAAAGTAACTGCTACAGGCTCAGCATTACCACCATAGATAATCGCTGGAATTAAAAATTCGCGACGAAGGCGGCGGCTCGCACCTTTCCCTTGTTGGTCTTCAGCACGCGCTTGAGCGTTTAATACGAAGTTT
The DNA here is from genome assembly GCF_016624705.1 of Acinetobacter sp. S40. Lineage (NCBI taxonomy): Bacteria > Pseudomonadati > Pseudomonadota > Gammaproteobacteria > Moraxellales > Moraxellaceae > Acinetobacter > Acinetobacter sp. S40. Next base: position 1,429 of record NZ_JACVTU010000006.1, on the reverse strand, counting down.
GCCATGAGATAAATCCTAGTAAGGTTTAAATAAACTAAACTTGCGACCAGTTTAGTGATAGAAAACCCCAGCCAAAGCCAGGGTTTAGAAAAAAGCTGCGCTATTATAGATAACTATCAAACATTGCGCTAATAGATTCTTCATTATTAATACGACGAATTGTTTCAGCGACCATGCCTGCAACTGAGACTTGACGAATCTTGCCTAAGTTTTGCGCTTCTACAGAAAGAGGAATTGTGTCAGTCACAACCAATTCATCTATTACAGAATTTGTTAGGTTTTCAATGGCTTTACCTGAAAGTACAGGGTGAGTTGCATAGGCAATCACACGGCGTGCACCAAACTGTTTTAAGGCATCGGCCGCTTTACAAAGGGTACCAGCAGTATCCACCATATCATCGACAATGACACAGTCACGATCTTTCACATCACCAATCAAATGCATCACTTGAGATTCATTGGCTTTTTGACGACGCTTATCAATAATAGCAAGGTCAATATCACCCATTTGTTTGGCAACGGCACGAGCACGAACTACACCACCTACGTCTGGCGAAACCACCATCAGATTATGGTGTTGTTGTTGACGTAAATCAGCCAACAATGCAGGTGTACCATAGATGTTATCGACAGGAATATCAAAGAAACCCTGAATCTGGTCAGCATGTAGATCAATCATTACAACCCGATCAATACCAACTGTGGTCAGCATATCTGCAACAACTTTTGCAGTAATTGGTACACGAGTTGAACGTGGACGACGGTCCTGACGTGCATAACCAAAATATGGAATCACAGCCGTAATACGTCCCGCACTCGCGCGACGTAAGGCATCTGCCATAACCAGAATTTCCATCAGGTTATCATTGGTTGGTGCGCAAGTAGGCTGAACAATGAAAACGTCTTTGCCTCGTACATTTTCAGTAATTTCGACAGTGATTTCACCATCAGAAAATTTACCTACAGCAGCAGCTCCCAGAGGAATGTGCAAATGGCTAACGACTTTTTGGGCAAATTGTGGATGTGCAGTTCCACTAAAAACGACAAGATTGGGCATGAAGCACCTGAGCGAGGATTACGTGAAGCAACGCTTCACCCGAGCGCAAGGGAAAAAACGGTGATTTTCCAAAAGGGTTAAGCAATGCTTTGCCCGAGCGCAAAAGAAAAATATTTAATTTTTCTAACGGGTAGTTTAAAAAATAATCTGTTATATGGCAGGGGCGGCTGGATTCGAACCAACGGATGCCGAGATCAAAACCCGGTGCCTTACCACTTGGCGACGCCCCTAATGCGGCAGAACTTTAATGGTTTTACCCGTTTGTGTCAAGAAAATTCAACAAAAAACAAAGTAAATGCCTGTCTGACTATAATGATATAAATGGCAGGGGCGGCTGGATTCGAACCAACGGATGCCGAGATCAAAACCCGG